>CBDTUD010000024.1:0-35367 GCA_965363545.1 uncultured Flavobacteriaceae bacterium
TGTAGCTCCTGTAAAATCTGAAGCACCAGTTGCAAAAGAGGCTGCTCCGGCAAAATCTGAAGCACCAGTTGCAAAAGAGGCTGCTCCGGCAAAAACTGAAGCACCAGTTGTAAAAGAAGCTGCTCCGGCAAAAACTGAAGCACCAGTTGCAAAAGAAGCTGCTCCAGCAAAAACTGAAGCGCCAGCTGCAAAAAAAGAAGCTCCAAAAGCTGCAAAAGCAAAAGATGCTCCTGAAGCAACTAGCGAAGAAAAATAATTATAATTGTAGAACTTGTTAATATCTTGGATTAGTTTCCATTTTAAATAACAACTAAACGAAATACAAAATGGCAAAAATAACAGCCTCAGAAGTAAATAAATTAAGACAAACTACCGGTGCCGGAATGATGGATTGTAAAAATGCATTAGTTGAAGCAGATGGTGATTTTGAATTAGCTATTGAAATTTTACGTAAAAAAGGACAAAAAGTTGCAGCAAAAAGAGCAGATAGAGAATCTACCGAAGGTGCAGCAATCGCAGTAGTAAACAATAACCATACTGCAGGTGCAGCAATTGTATTAAGTTGTGAAACTGATTTTGTTGGAAAAAACGATAATTTCGTGTCTTTAGCAAGCCAATTAGCAGAAAAAGCATTGCATTTTTCAACCAAGGAAGAATTATTAAATTCAGATTTTGGCGGTATCACTGTTGCTGAAAAACTAATTGAACAAACAGGTGTAATTGGTGAGAAAATTGAACTTTCAGCTTTTGAAAAAGTGGAAGCTCCTTATGTTGGTTTTTATATCCATAGCGGAAATAAAATTGCTACAATTGTAGGTTTATCTTCTACTATTGATGGAGTTGCCGAAGTTGCAAAAGATGTTGCAATGCAAGCTGCTGCTATGAATCCGATTGCTTTGAATGAAGCTGGTGTTGATAAAGATGTCATTGCAAAAGAAATTGAAATTGCCAAAGATCAATTACGTCAAGAAGGCAAACCAGAAGCAATGTTAGATAATATTGCAAAAGGTAAATTGAATCGTTTTTTCAAAGACAATACTTTAGTTAACCAAGATTTTATTAAAGATTCAAAAGTAAGTGTTGCTAATTATGTAAAATCAATTGGTAACGTTGAAGTTCTTGATTTTAAGCGTGTAGCTTTAGGATAAACGCTTCTTTTACTAAAAATTATAATCCTCATATTCATGATTTAGATCTTGATGTGAGGATTTTTTTTTGCTCTTTTCTCAAATAAAAATTATGACAACCTAAGTTGTAATTAGTATATTTGCACAAATTAAAAATTTACCAATAGGCAAAATATAACCTTGAACAAAAAGTTAAAATTGTATTTGGTGAATTGGAATCGCCTTTTCCAGGGCAACCATTTAATACTAAAATCTATTATAACAGATGAAATACAAGAGAATTCTTTTAAAATTGAGTGGTGAAGCATTAATGGGAGATCGTCAATATGGAATCGATCCGAATCGTTTGGCAAGTTACGCTCAAGAAATCAAAAAAATAGTAGATTTAGGTGTTGAAGTAGCCATCGTGATAGGCGGAGGCAATATTTTTAGAGGATTGGCCGCTGCCGGAAATGGTATGGATCGCGTTCAAGGAGATTATATGGGAATGTTAGCTACAATCATTAATGGTTTGGCTTTGCAAAGTGCTTTAGAAGATGCAAAACTACAAACTCGCTTATTAACTGCCATTGAAATGGAACAAATTGCGGAGCCTTTTATCAAAAGACGTGCAGTTCGTCATTTAGAAAAAGGAAGAGTTGTTATTTTTGGAGGTGGAACCGGAAATCCTTATTTTACAACAGATACAGCAGCAGTTTTAAGAGCTATCGAAATACATGCCGAAGTAATATTAAAAGGAACTCGTGTGGATGGTATTTACACCTCTGATCCTGAAAAAGATAAAAATGCTACCAAATTTAATAATATCACTTTCAAAGAGGTAATGAATAAAGATTTGAAGGTAATGGATATGACTGCTTTTACCTTAAGTGAAGAAAATAAATTACCAATTATTGTTTTCGACATGAATAAAGAAGGTAATTTAATCAAAGTTGTTTCTGGTGAAAATATAGGAACTCTGGTAAACATAAAATAATCTTTTACTATTTTTGTATATATAAAATATTTTAAGTCATGAATGAAGAAATTCAATTTATACTCGATGCCACAAAAGAACAAATGAGCAGTGCAATTGATCATTTAACACATGAATTTGCCAATATAAGAGCTGGTAAAGCTTCTCCGGCAATGTTGCGTAGCGTAAAAGTTGATTATTATGGCGCTAGTACTCCGTTGACACAGGTTGCCAATGTTAACACCATGGATGCACATACTTTGACAGTTCAACCATGGGAAAAATCTTTAATTCAAGAAATTGAAAAAGGTATTCGAAATGCAAATTTGGGGTTTAACCCAATGAATAATGGAGAAAATGTTATAATTAATGTCCCTATTTTAACGGAAGATAGACGACGAGAATTGGTGAAAGTAGCGAAAGCAGAAGCTGAAAATGCTAAAATCAGCATCAGAAATGATCGTAAAGATGCAAATAGTGAGTTAAAAAAATTAGATGTTTCAGAAGATTTATTAAAAATTTCTGAAACAGACGTACAAGAGTTAACAGATGGTTTTATCAGAAAAATTGATGAATTATTTGTTATCAAGGAGGCAGAAATAATGAAAGTATAATATTTTAAAAATTTATTTTCCTCTTTTATTTATCATTAAACTTAAAAACTAGTTTTGATTAATCGGTTTTCCAGCTAGTAAAGTATTTTCCTTTAATACATTTAAAATATATATATGAATTTTTGGCTGGTGGTAGCGCGATTTATTCTAAAACAACGAATAATTATTTTGTTGGTTTTGGCCTTGATGACAGGTTTTTTAGCCACGAAAATTCAAAATATAAAATTTTCTCATACCGAAGCAAATCTGCTGCCTAAAGATCATGAGGAAAACTTAAAATACGACAAATTTTTAAAAATTTTTGGTGAAGAAGGAAACTTACTTCTATTAGCTATTCAAGATCCATCGATATTTACGGCTAAAAACTTTAAAAAATGGAATGACTTATCCAAAAAGTTAGACTCCTTTCCTGAGGTAGATTTTACGACTTCCGTCGGAAGTATTCAAAAACTAAAAAAGGATTCTGAAAATCAAAAATTCTATGTAGAACCTCTTTTTGATTCTATTCCTACTACTGATGCTGAAGTTGAAAACATAAGAAAAGACCTTTTTGAAAACTTGCCTTTTTATGATAACTTATTGTTTAATAAAAAAACAGGCACCATAATAACAGCGATTTATCTTGATAAAGAAATCGTTAACACACAAAAAAGAGAACGCTTTGTTTTTGATATTTTAAATCCAACCGTTGAAAAATTTGAAAAAGATACTGGTTTAGACGTTCGGGTTTCCGGAATGCCTTATATCCGAACCATGAATGCGCAAAACATAATCGACGAAATCGGACTTTTTGTTGGACTCGCATTATTTGTTACTTCTTTAATTTTCTTTCTCTTTTTCCGATCCTATCGGGCAACTTTTATAACAATGACCGTAGTGAGTATTGGAGTTGTTTGGGCCTTAGGATTTATCGGATGGTTTGAATATGAAATTTCGGTATTAATGGCATTAATTCCGCCATTGATTATTGTAATTGGCGTACCAAATGCCGTTTTTTTAATCAATAAATACCAGCAAGAAGTTAAAAATCACGGTAATCAGGCCAAATCTTTACAACGCGTTATTTCAAAAATTGGTAATGCAACCTTGATGACTAATATTACTACAGCTTCAGGTTTTGCTACTTTTATTTTTACAAATAGCCAGTTGCTTAATGAATTTGGTATTATAGCTTCTATCAATATTCTTGCAATTTTCGTGCTTTCGCTGTTAATTATTCCGATTATTTACAGCTTTATGCACAAGCCAAAAGAAAAACATTTAAAGCATTTAGAAAGAATTTGGATTGAAGCAATCGTAAATTGGATGGAGGAAACCGTTCGACATAACCGATTTGCAATTTATGTTTCAACGGTTGTAATTATTGTTGTTAGTATTATCGGTGTTTATATGATTCGCGTTTCCGGAAGTTTGATTGAAGACATGCCAAAAGGAAAACAGTTTTACAAGGATATTGCTTTTTTTGAAGATGAACTTGGAGGCATTATGCCTTTGGAAATTTTGGTCGATACCAAAAGAAAGAAAGGTGTCATGAATTTAGCGACCATGAAGAGAATGCACAAATTGGAAGAAGAAATCGATGAGATTCCAGAACTTTCTAAAACGGTTTCTGTTTTAAACTTGATTAAATATTCGAAACAAGCCTTTTATAACGGAAATCCGAAATACTTTCAACTACCAACAGAACAAGAAAAAAACTTTATTTTATCCTATACCAAAAACTCAAATACCAATTCTGATTTATTAAATAATTTTGTTGATTCAACAGGTCGATATGCTCGAATGACAACCTTTATGCGAGATATTGGAACAGATAAGATGGAACGGATTGAGGAAAGGTTACAAGATAAAATTGAACAAGTATTTCCGGCGAAAAATTTTGAAGTTACACTTACCGGTAAGGCTTTAGTATTTTTAAAAGGAACGAATTATTTGGTTAAAAATCTGGCAATTTCACTTTCACTTGCTATTCTGATAATTGCCTTATTCATGGCTTGGATGTTTAGATCATATAAAATGATTATTATTTCATTGATTCCGAATATTTTGCCACTACTTATAACTGCTGGTTTGATGGGATATTTAGGTGTACCAATAAAACCTTCAACTATTTTAGTTTTTAGCATTGCTTTTGGAATTTCAGTAGATGATACTATTCACTTTTTGGCAAAATACAGGCAAGAACTAGTCGCACATAATTGGAACGTTCGAAAATCAGTTTATGCTGCACTTAGAGAAACTGGTGTAAGCATGTTTTATACGTCGATTGTATTATTTTTTGGATTCTTAATGTTTACTGTTTCGAGTTTTGGAGGCACAAAAGCATTAGGTGGTTTAGTTTCAGTAACGCTATTATTTGCAATGATTTCGAATTTATTACTTTTACCATCGTTATTATTGTCATTAGAATCTAAAATAGCAAATAAGAAAACACTTCGACAACCGGCAATTACAATTATTCCAAAAGAAGACGAAGAATAAAAAATTAAGAATATTAAATGCTTTTTTGCAAATTTCAAACTAACTGAAAATGTTAATTCAGGCATTTTATCTAACCATAAAAAACAATAAATACTAACCGATGAAAGGTATTATTTTAGCAGGAGGCAGCGGAACAAGATTACACCCTTTAACCTTAGCAGTAAGTAAGCAATTGATGCCGATTTACGACAAACCGATGATTTATTATCCATTATCAGTATTAATGCTTGCTGGTATAAAAGATATTTTAATTATCTCAACCCCCAATGATCTTCCTTTATTTGAACGTTTGCTTGGCGATGGAAAACGATTGGGATGTAATTTTGAATATGCAGTACAGGAAGTTCCAAACGGATTAGCACAAGCGTTTGTAATAGGAGAAGAATTTATTGGAAAAGATGATGTTGCCTTAATTTTAGGGGATAATATTTTTTATGGAACAGGCTTAGAAACTTTATTGAAAAATGCCACAAAGCCAAATGGAGGTATTGTATTTGCATATCATGTAAGTGATCCTGAAAGGTATGGTGTTGTTGATTTTGACGAAAATAAAAAAGTAATTTCTATTGAGGAAAAGCCAAAAAATCCGAAATCTAATTATGCAGTTCCCGGACTTTATTTTTACGATAATAGTGTTGTAGAAATTGCAAAAAATATACAACCTTCTGCTCGAGGAGAGTATGAAATCACAGATATTAATAATGCTTATTTAAAACAAGGAAAATTGGAAGTTGGTATTTTCAGCAGAGGAACAGCCTGGTTAGACACCGGTACTTTTGCCTCGTTAATTCAGGCACAACAATTTGTTCAAGTCATTGAAGATCGTCAAGGTTTAAAGGTTGGCTGTATTGAAGAAGTTGCCTTTAGAAAAGGATTTATTGATGCAAATCAGCTGCGAAAAATTGCTGAACCTCTTCTGAAAAGCGGTTATGGCGAATATTTAATTAGAATGTTGAAATAATTGCCCTTCACAATTCAACAATTTCAATGCATTGCGTATCTTTGCCCCTTAAATTTTTAAGGATGAAAAGACAGAACGTAGCTGAATTATTACAATCAGAAAAATTTTTACAAGAAGTAACTTTAAATGCTTGGGTACGCACTTTTAGAAGTAATAGATTTATTGCTTTAAATGATGGTTCAACCATAAAAAATATTCAATGTGTAATTGATTTTGAAAAAACGGATGAGACTACGTTAAAACGAATCACCACCGGAGCTGCAATTTCTGTGAAAGGCACCTTGATGGAAAGCCAAGGAAAAGGTCAAGCCGTTGAAATACAAGTTTCTTCTATTGAAATATTAGGCGATTCCAACCCAGAGGAATATCCTATTCAACCTAAAAAACACAGTCTGGAATTTTTGCGTGAAAATGCACATTTACGCGGTAGAACAAATACGTTCGGCGCTATAATGAGAGTGCGGTCAGCGCTATCTTTTGCTGTTCACCAATATTTTGTACAAAACGGTTTTTATAATTTACATACTCCAATCATCACAGGTTCTGATGCGGAAGGAGCGGGAGAAATGTTTCGGGTTTCAACCTTAGATCCTAAAAATCCACCACTTCAAAAAAACGGAGCAATTGATTATGGAGAAGACTTTTTTGGAAAAGAAACGAACTTAACCGTTTCGGGTCAATTAGAAGCAGAAACCTATGCTATGGCATTGGGAAAAGTATATACTTTCGGACCCACTTTTAGAGCTGAAAATTCAAATACTTCTCGTCATTTAGCCGAATTCTGGATGATTGAGCCTGAAGTAGCATTCAATGATTTGGATGCAAATATGGACTTAAGCGAAGATTTTATTAAAAGTGTCATTCAATATATTTTGCATAATTGTAAAGATGATTTACAATTTTTAGAAGAACGTTTAATACAAGAAGACAAATCAAAACCAGCAAATGAACGCAGTGAAATGTCACTTCTTGAAAAACTAAACTTTGTAATCGAAAATAACTTCAAACGAGTTAGTTATACAGAAGCTATTGAAATTTTAAAAAATAGCACGCCGAACAAAAAGAAAAAATTTAAATATCTTATCAATGAATGGGGTGTTGATTTACAAAGTGAACATGAACGCTTTTTAGTAGAGAAACACTTTAAATGTCCGGTAATTTTATTCGATTATCCTGCAAATATTAAAGCCTTTTATATGCGTTTGAACGATGATGGAAAAACCGTTCGTGCGATGGATGTCTTGTTTCCAGGAATTGGTGAAATCGTTGGGGGAAGCCAAAGAGAAGAGAGATACGATGTTTTAAAGGAAAAAATTAAAGCATTAGATATTGACGAAAAAGAATTGTGGTGGTATTTAGATACTCGTAAATTCGGTACTGCAATTCATTCCGGTTTTGGATTAGGCTTTGAAAGGCTTGTTCAATTTACAACAGGAATGGGAAATATTCGTGATGTGATTCCTTTTCCAAGAACACCTCAAAATGCTGAGTTTTAATTCTTATCTTTCCAGAGATATATACTAGGAAAATATTTTATTTTATTTTTTTGTAATTTAGTATTTACGAGATTTTTCACATGCTTAAACAAAGTTTACAACAAAAATTACAACAAAAACTATCACCTCAACAAATTCAGTTGATGAAGCTAATTCAATTGCCAACAAGTGCATTTGAACAAAAACTATCACAGGAAATTGAGGAAAACCCTGCATTGGAAAAAGGCAAAGACGATGTAGAAGATTATGATATTTCCAATCAGGAAGAATATGATGATACAGGTAACGAATCGATAGAAACCGATATCAATATTGATGAATATTTGAGTGATGATGAAATACCTAGTTATAAGCTTCAAACGAATAATTATAGTGCAGATGATGAAGATTATCGTGTGCCATATTCTGGTGGAATTAGCTTTAACCAACACTTAACAAGCCAGTTAAATACAATCAAACTTACTGAAGAAGAAGCTCAAATTGCTGAATTTATTGTTGGATGTATTGATGATAGTGGTTATATTCGTAGAGATACGTTAGATATTGTCGATGACTTAGCCTTTTCTGAAAATATATTTATCTCTCCTGAAAAGGTAGAAGAAATTATTGAAATTGTGCATCAATTAGATCCTGCCGGAGTTGGAGCAAGAAATTTAAAAGAGTGCTTATTGTTGCAATTAAAGCGAAAAGACGAAACGATTGAGCGAAATCTCGCCATAAAAATTTTAGAGACCTCTTTTGATAATTTCGTGAAGAAGCATTACGATAAACTTATTCAAAAATTTGATATTACCAAAGAGCAATTAAAAAATGCTATCAAAGAAATTGAAAAACTAAATCCGAAACCAGGAGGTTCTTATTCCGGTAATTTGGTAGGTGCCGAGCATATCGTACCCGATTTTACCATCCGCATCAGCGAGGGTAATCTAGAGTTAAGCCTGAACGCGAGAAATGCACCCGATCTGCATATTTCTAGAGAATACGATAATATGCTCAAAGGTTACTCTGAATCAAAAGATAAATCGAAATCTCAAAAAGATGCTGTCATGTTTATCAAACAAAAGTTAGATGCTGCCAAATGGTTTATTGATGCCATAAAGCAACGCCAACAAACTTTGATGTTGACCATGAATGCGATCATGCATTATCAAAAAGAATATTTTTTAACTGGTGATGAGCGAAAATTAAAACCTATGGTTTTAAAAGATATTGCTGATACTATTAATATGGATGTTTCTACGATTTCACGAGTAGCGAATAGCAAATATGTAGATACGCCTTATGGCACTATTTTGATTAAGGATTTTTTCTCTGAGTCTATGAAAAATGATCGGGGAGTAGAAATTTCTACCCGAGAAATTAAAAAAATTCTTCAAACAGGAATAGAAAAAGAAGACAAAAAGAAACCTCTTACCGATGAAAAACTTGTCGCATTATTGAAAGACCAAGGCTACCTGATAGCAAGAAGAACTGTTGCAAAATACCGAGAGCAATTAGATATTCCGGTAGCAAGACTCCGAAAAAAAATATTTTAATTATGAAGTTTTTCCGGTTTATTTCTTTTGTTTTTCATCCCCTATTGTTTTCATTTATTGGTACTTTTTTATATTTATTATTGTCGCCAATACATGTTGCCAAAAAGCAGGAATACATCATACTTACCATTATTTTTATAAGTACTTATATCTTGCCCATCTTTTTATTGATGATTTTAAAAAAGATGAAGATTATTGATAGTTATTATTTAAAAACTATAGAGGAAAGAAAATTTCCAACTATATTTTTTATCATGCTCTCGATGATGATCGGAAAAATGTTGTTAAACATTCGGTTGGTAGATTTATTAGCCTATTCATTTTTCGGAATTGCATTAGCTCTAACTATTTCATATTTTCTTTTTATAAAAAGTATTAAAACCAGTTTGCATACTATGGGAATAGGCGGTATTATAGGTTTTATTTTGGTAATGAGTTATGAATATCAACTAAATTTTACCATTATTGTAAGCCTGTTATTTATTTTGGCTGGTCTTATTGGGGTGTCAAGATTAAAACTACATGCCCACAATTCTTCAGAAGTATATCTCGGTTTTATTATTGGAATGATTACCCAATTTATTAGTTATCAGTTCTATTAATAAATATAAAATATTAATCCCACTCGTAAATCTTGAATTCCAATCGTGTAATTATTATTTTTCGCTTCTGTCAAAAGATCATTTAAACCATAATACAAATGGAAATTCCATTTATTATAACCAGCTGAAAATGTAAGTCCGTAATTAAATTTGCTAATTTCCAAAATATCACTCACCTGAAAGTCTTCACGCTGCTTTAAATTAGAATTTGTTGCGAAATTATACCCTAATTTAAACCCTGGATATAACCTCCAAAACTTATATTTCTGAGATGTCGAAGTTCGAAACCTTAGTTCAAAAGGCATTTCAACAGAATGTGTCACCACTTTATTGCTTTTCAATGTATTGGATGTAGTTTCTGATAGTGGAATTACCACCTCCTTAACATTAAAATAATTAATATTCACACTATAACCGAGTCCGATACCTACGCCAAAATTTCTGCGTTTATTCAAAGGAATATCTTTTATTGCTCCAAATCCTAAACCATAAGAAAATCCTGTTTGAGAAAAAGAAGCGGGCAATTCGGTAAGCTTGATATAAGTTATGCTAAAATAGAGCTGGTCTTCTAAATATTTATCATCCTCAAAGTAGATTTCACTTTGAGCATGTACTAAACTGATGGCAAAAAGAAAAAAAAAGGTGATTTTTCGCATGGTCTATTTTTCGTAAATCAAAGATACTTTTTTTAAGATACAATTCCCAAAAGGTATTAAAATCTAGCACCTATTACTGTTTAAAATTATTTCGGTAATTCTAAATTACAAAAGGCAGAAACAACAAAAAAGCTTCTAGAAAAAATGGGTACTCTAGTTCAATAATCATATTTAATTATTCTTTATGTTTTTTCTTCGATTTTATCGACATCATCTCCTTCTAAACTAATAGTTTCCATTTTATCATTAATAGTGGTAATTGTAGCAAGAATAGCCATTTTTTTCCATTTTCTGCTACTTCAATGTTCACCACTTTGGTTACCTGTTCATGTAATTGCATATTGGCATTATTATGTGCTGAAATTGCATCTGCAACTAAAGCAATACTAGGTACAAATTTCAAGGCTACAACCGACGTTAATTTTAAGAATATATTTAATGATGTTCCTGAGGTGTTTTTAAAAGAATCTCCAACAATGTCTTCAACAACAGTAGTTTGTGAGCTTCAATATCAACCATAGTTCTTTAAATCTTAAAAGGGTAAGGGATTATGAAAAGTCAATTAGCATTGATTATTTAAGTAGATAAATTGAGCATTACGAAACTTAGATTACAAAATATCTCAAAGTAAATCTGTTAATTATTAATGTAGACGATATTGATTTTATTGGAAATCAAAAGATTTAAGCTCTATAATGACGAATAGATGCTCAAATAAATGGGGGGTTTAAATTAATATTAACCAAAAAAAGGCAGTGACAAAATCAATTTGTTACTGCCTTTTTTTATTTAAATAATAGGTTAACTATTGATTCTCATTTTATAGAATGATTTATATACAAAATATAGTGCAATTAACAAGAACACAAGTCCAAAATAAGGAGCCATTTCTCTAAACGAAGGTGAAATAGCAATTTCCATTGCTAATAAACCAAATAACGTTGTAAACTTAATAATTGGATTTAATGCTACTGATGAAGTATCTTTAAACGGATCTCCAACGGTATCTCCAACAACCGAAGCATCGTGTAAAGCTGTTCCTTTTTCTTGCATATCAACTTCAACAATTTTTTTTGCGTTATCCCAAGCACCCCCAGCATTTGCCATAAAAATTGCTTGATACAAGCCAAAGAAAGCTATAGAAATAAGGTAGCTCACAAAAAGTGAAACAGGTGCCGCAGCAATTAATTTATCAGCTTCACTCATATCTTCGTTAAATCCAGTTGGTGCTGAAAAGAATGCAAATGCTAATGCAAAAGAAAAAATTGCTATAAAAATATTTAGCATTCCTTTTTGCGCATATTTAGTACATATTTTTACAACAGCTCTTGATTTTTCAACATCTGCTTTTTTTGGAGCGTTTGGATCTAAATTAATATTGTCTTTAATATAGGCAACCGCCTGGCTGGCGCCTGTAGTTACAGCTTGAATACTAGCACCAGAGAACCAATAAATTACAGCACCACCTAATAAAAATCCGAAAATTGTATATGGATTTAATAAATTTAAGATTTGCTCTGGTTGAATTCCTAATGAATGTTCAATTACCAAAATTAGAGCAAAAATCATAGTTGTTGCTCCCACAACGGCGGTTCCAATCAAAACAGGTTTCGCCGTCGCTTTAAATGTATTTCCAGCTCCATCATTGGCTTCTAAATAATATTTGGATTTTTCAAAATCAGGTGTAAAACCAAAATCTTTTTCAATTTCTGCTATAATTTCTTCTCTGTTTTCTTCAATTAAGGATAACTCGTAAATTGATTGCGCATTGTCTGTAACTGGACCATAACTATCAACTGCAATAGTAACAGGTCCCATTCCTAACATTCCAAAAGCTACCAAACCGAAAGCAAAAATAGAAGGGTAAATCATTAAATCTCCTAACCCAAAAGTTGAAGCATAATAAGCAATAAACATTAATAAGAAAAATACCATTCCCAACCAAAATGCACTAAAATTACCTGCGACTAGTCCTGATAGAATATTTAAGGAAGCACCACCTTCTTTAGAGGCTTGAACTACTTCTTTCACGTGAATTGATTTTGGACTTGTAAATATTTTTGTGAACTCAGGTATTAGAGCCGCACCAAGTGTCCCTGAACTTATAATTACCGAAAGAATAATCCATAAATTATTTCCTAAATCACTAATTAAATAATAACTAGCAATAAAAGTTACTATCATAGATAAAATGGACGTAATCCAAACCAAAGATGTTAATGGTTTTTCAAAATCTAAATCATCTGAATTTTCATGTTTTATTTTTGTTATGGCTCCATTAATCCAAAATGAAACAACTGATGTAATAATCATTAAAATTCGCATTACAAAAATCCATACTAATAATTGTGTTTGTAAAGCTGTATCAGTTATAGCCAATAAAATAAATGAAATTAAAGCAACTCCTGTAACACCATAAGTTTCAAAACCATCAGCTGTTGGTCCTACTGAATCTCCTGCATTATCACCAACACAATCTGCTATAGTTCCTGGATTACGAGGATCATCTTCTCCAATTTTAAAGATAACTTTCATTAAATCAGAACCAATATCTGCAATTTTTGTGAAAATCCCTCCCGCTATCCGAAGTGCAGATGCTCCTAGAGATTCACCAATAGCAAAACCAATAAAACTTGCTCCTGCATATTCTCCAGGAACAAACAAAAGAATAATAAGCATCATTAACAATTCTGTAGAAATTAATACAACGCCAATACTCATCCCTGCATTTAAAGGTATATTTAATAGTTTAATTGGTTTTCTTTCTAAAGAAGCAAAAGCCATTCTTGAATTTGCTAAGGTGTTTATTCTAATACCAAACCAAGCAACTGCATAAGAACCTAAAATTCCTAAAACAGTCCAGCCAAGGATCATTAAAACTCCTGCTACTCCAAATAAACTTTCACCAGTAGCTGGATCCTTTGACAAAAATCCAAAGTAAAATGCAACAGCACTGCCAATAAAAGCAAATAAAATAAGAATAAATTTTCCCTGTTGAATAAGATAGGTTTTTGATGTTTCAAAAATAACTTGTGCAACATCCAACATAGATTGGTGTGCTCTAATTTTTTTTACTTTTGAAAATTGATAAAACCCAAAAAGTAAACCGGCCAATGTAATCAAAAAGCCCCAATATAAAATACTTTGTTCTTTAACTGCATTAGGGATTACCAAATCAGCCTCACTTGCCATTAGAGGGATAGGAAATAGTAATCCACCAAAAAATATCATTATTTTTTTCATTTGTTATATATATAAAGATTAGTGTTTATTTTAATAATCTGGAAGTAGAAACTATTCAATGTGCTAACGCAAGGAAAGTGGTTTTCTTGAAATTGATTTATATTTAGGAAATGCTCCAAATTAAATCGTGCCATTTAGTGTTGAATAAAGAGTAAAGATAATTATATATTATTAATGGTGGCGTTATTTTATTAAATAAAAAAGGCTCGCTAAATGCGAGCCTTTTTCTTAAATATATTTTAAAAAATATGATTTTTTTACATCATCTTTTTCACAGTAGTTCTATTCTTAGCAATCTTTACATCTACATCTTTAAGTTGCTCTAATTGTCCTTTTATCTCTTCTTCTGTTCCAGAAAAAACCTGCACATCAGTTGTCATCTCCTCACCTACAGTATTTGTTGTACTAACAATAGCTTCAAATGTTCCATCTTCTTTTTTAGTCATTTCAACCGTAACATCTTTTGAGATTCCTTTAGATGCAACTGTTTCAACTTTCACATGATCTTTAATATACTCTGCAACATCAGTATCAGAAATTGCAATACTCGGCGCAATTACCAAAGCTACAACTGACATTAATTTTAATAAAATATTTAATGAAGGGCCTGATGTATCTTTAAATGGATCTCCAACAGTATCTCCAACTACAGCTGCTTTATGAGCATCTGTTCCTTTTCTACCTTGTTCTTCAATCATTTTTTTAGCATTATCCCAAGCTCCACCCGCGTTAGATTGAAAAATTGCCATTAACACACCTGATGTTGTAACACCTGCTAATAAACCTCCTAACATTTCTGCTCCTCCAACAAAACCAATAAATACCGGTACAATTAAAGCTAATAAACCTGGAAGCACCATTTCTCTAATAGAAGCATCTGTTGAAATTTCAACACATTTTTCATATTCTACATAGCCATCTGCTTCATCAAAAATTGCTAATTCTTCTTCTGAAAATTTCTCTTTATTGGAATCATGTCTTCTCATTACCTCTAAAGCTGCATGTAATTGTGGAATTTCTCGAAATTGACGACGTACTTCTTCAATCATTGCCATTGCAGCACGCCCTACAGCTTTCATAGATAAAGCAGAAAATACAAATGGTAACATTCCTCCTATTAATAAACCTGCCATAATATCTGGACGAGAAACATCAATTGAAGTTACATTTGCTGTTTTCATAAAAGCTGCAAATAAAGCCAATGCTGTTAATGCTGCAGAAGCAATTGCAAATCCTTTTCCAATAGCCGCAGTAGTATTTCCTACAGCATCTAACTCATCTGTACGTTGACGAACTTCTTTTGGTAATTCTGCCATTTCTGCAATACCACCAGCGTTATCTGAAATAGGTCCGTAAGCATCAACTGCTAATTGAATTCCTGTATTTGCCAACATTCCAACAGCAGCAATTGCAATACCATATAAGCCAGCAAAATAATGAGAAACCATAATAGCTGCTGCAATTAATAATATTGGAAACATGGTTGACATCATTCCAACACCTAAACCTGCAATAATATTTGTTGCAGAACCTGTTTCAGATTGTTTTACAATTGAAAGTACAGGTTTTGAACCAGTTCCTGTATAATATTCAGTTACTTTACCAACAGCAAAACCAGCTATTAAACCAGCTAAAGTTGCATAAAAAACACCCATAGCAGTATAACTAATTCCATCAGAAACCCAACTTTCAGGTAATAAACCAGACTGGGCAATTATAAAATAAGATGCTATTATCATTAAAAATCCAGAACCAAATTCACCTAAATTTAAAGCTTTATGAGGATCTCCACCGTCTTTTACTTTTACAAAGAAAGTACCAATTATTGACATTATAATTCCAACTGCAGCTAAAACAAGTGGTAAATAAACAGCTCCTAATCCACCAAAATCTGGAGTAATAATTAATGCTCCTAAAACCATAGTACCAATAATAGAACCAACATACGATTCAAATAAATCGGCCCCCATACCCGCTACATCACCTACATTATCACCTACATTATCAGCAATAGTTGCAGGGTTTAAAGGGTGATCTTCAGGAATTCCTGCTTCTACCTTACCTACTAAATCTGCTCCAACATCGGCAGCTTTAGTATAAATACCTCCGCCAACACGTGCAAAAAGTGCAATGGAAGATGCTCCTAATGAAAATCCGGAAAGTACATTTAATACCATTGGAATATTTTCAGTGCCTGGCCACATCCATTGGTATACCATAAATAAAGTACTCAACCCAAGAACTCCAAGACCTACAACTCCTAATCCCATAACTGCACCACCTGCAAAAGCTACTTCTAATGCTTTCCCTAAAGATGTTCTTGCCGCTTGTGTTGTTCTTACATTTGCTTTAGTTGCTACTCTCATTCCAATAAAACCTGCGAGGGCAGAACAAATTGCACCCACTATAAATGATACTGCAACCATTCCGTGTGAACCTACATCATAAGTTCCCTTTAAGTATAGTAAAATAGCAACTCCTACTACAAAAATTGCTAAAATTTTGTATTCCGCTTTTAAAAATGACATTGCGCCATCGGCAATATGTTTAGCAATAGTTGCCATCTTACGATTACCAATTTCTTGTTTTGTAACCCATGTATTTTTTATAAATACAAATACAAGTGCTAATATCCCAAATAAGGGTAATATTTTAATAATTATTTCCATTATAAAATTGTGTTTTGATTAGTTAATTAGGGGCTAAAAGTAATAAAATATAAGATATAAAAAAAACTACCATTATGAATAATGATAGTTCAATTATTAGCCTATTTTTTTGTGAATTTAATAATTATATTGTAAAGGTTCTGTTCTTTTTATGATCGCTATTTTCATACCTAGAAACACATTCGTGGTAAATTGTCATTGCCTCTTCGGCATTACCCCAACCACCAACATCAACTTTCTTTTTTTCTAAATCTTTATATACTTGAAAAAAGTGTTCAATCTCTTTTAAACGATGTGGATTGATATCAGTAATATCTAATCTATTGCTCCAAATCGGATCAGAAACAGGAACACAAATAATTTTTTCATCCGGTCCTTTTTCATCAGTCATGTGAAAAACACCAATTGGTCGAACTTCCATAACTACCATAGGAAATGTTGGTTCAGATCCTAATACCAATACATCTAGTGGATCTTTATCTAATGCCAAGGTCTCGGGTATAAAACCGTAATCTCCAGGATACATCATCGATGAAAACAACATGCGATCAAATCTAATTTTATGTAAAACGAAATCATATTCGTATTTATTTCTACTTCCTTTTGGTATTTCGATTAATACATCGAATGTTAAATTTTTTTTAGATTTTGCAGTCATTTTCTTTTATTTAATTTTTGGCAAAAGTACAAAATTCAAATTGTTTACCCTATTTTCAATTAAAAAAACCTTGTAATTGAATCAATTACAAGGTTTTCGTGTGTACCTCGAGCGGGAATCGAACCCGCACGATATTGCTATCACTGGATTTTGAATCCAGCGCGTCTACCAATTCCGCCATCGAGGCTAAAAAAGAATTTCTAATTACCTTAGTTTTTCTTTAGCGACACCAAAACTTTCAATTAAGTATTATCTTGATTTTTTTTATGAAAAATAGTCAACTCTAAAAGTAAATTTTGGAGTGCAAATATAAACTTTTTGTTTTTAATTTCTTGATTTTTTTTATTGGTTTTTTACATTAAATTTTGATCGTATTTTTTATTTTTTCTCAAAAAACTTTCGAGTTAATCCATTTTCAATTCAAATAAATAATTAATTTTGTGTGCGTTTCGATACGAACTAACAATTCACTAATTCACACAACTCTATGAAACGATCGTGTTAAAAAACTTATCAAAACCAATATTGATTGTTTGATAGTTAACAACGAGGCGATTTTTAAAACAAAAAATTAAAACTCATGAAATTAAAAGTTCCAAATCCCAAAATTTTTCCGGTTTCCCAAAGTATTGAATTGGCGCAAGATATTGCCGATGCTTATGGACTGGAACTAGGTAAAATGAATAAAAACATCTTTAGTGATGGTGAATTTCAAATTTCATTTGAAGAATCTATTCGTGGAAGACGGATATTTTTAATTGGTTCAACCATGCCTCCAACCGAAAATTTGATGGAGTTGTTGTTGATGATCGATGCTGCAAAACGAGCTTCGGCTCGTCACATTACAGCGGTAATGCCTTATTATGGTTGGGCTCGTCAAGACAGAAAAGACAAACCAAGAGTTCCAATCGCTGCAAAAATGGTGGCAAAATTATTACAAGCTGCAGGTGCAACCCGAATTATTACCATGGATTTACATGCTGATCAAATTCAAGGTTTTTTCGAAGTGCCAGTAGATCATTTATATGCATCTACCATTCTTCTTCCGCATGTTCGAAATTTAAATTTAGAAGATATTACCATTGCTTCTCCTGATATGGGAGGTTCAAAAAGAGCTTATGCATATTCAAAATATTTAAATTGCGACGTAGTTATTTGCTATAAGCAAAGAAAAAAAGCTAACGTAATTTCTTTTATGGAACTCATTGGTGATGTGCAAGGTAAAAATGTAATTATTGTTGATGACATGGTCGATACAGCCGGAACTTTAACAAAAGCTGCAGATTTAATGATGGAACGAGGAGCCATTAGTGTTCGTGCATTAGCGACTCACGCCATCTTGTCTGGTAATGCTTATGAGCGTATTGAAAAGTCTTCTCTAAAAGAATTAATTGTAACAGATTCTATTCCGTTAAAAAAGGAAAGTTCTAAAATAAAAGTAGTATCTTGCGCCCCTTTATTCGCTGAGGTGATGCATAAGGTTCAAAACAATACATCCATCAGTGACAACTTTTTAATGTAAATAATTTTAATAGAAAAACAATGAAATCAATTACGATCAACGGATCTAAAAGAGAAAGCGTAGGCAAGGTAGCTACCAAAGCCTTACGTAATGCTGGAAAGGTTCCTTGCGTTTTATACGGAGGAGAAAACCCAATACACTTTGCAGCAGATGAATTAGCATTTAGTAAATTAGTGTACACTCCAAACGTATACACAGCAATGATTGAACTGGAAAGTGGTGAAAAATTAGCAGCCATTTTAAAAGATATCCAATTCCATCCTGTATCCGATAAAATTTTACATGTAGATTTTTATCAGTTGTTTGAAGATAAAGAAATCATGATGGAAATTCCTGTTAAATTAATTGGTACTGCACCTGGAGTTATTGCCGGTGGTGTTTTACGTTTTCCTAACAGGAAATTAAGAATCAAAGCTTTACCTGCAAATTTACCAGATTTTATCAATGCAGATATTTCTACATTAAAAATTGGAGATAAAGTTTATGTAACGGAATTACAAAACGAAGAATTTACAATACTTCATCCAGATAACACTGTTGTTGCCCAAGTAAGAATAGCTCGTGCAGCTATTACTGTTGAGGATGATGAAGACGAAGATGAAGAAGGAGAAGGAGAAGGCGGAGAAGCAGCAGAAGAAACAACTTCTGAAGCTCAAGAATAAATTTTAATTCGTACAAGTCTAAAAAGCTTTTCATGTTATGTGAAAAGCTTTTTTTATTTTTACCAAGAATGAGAATACTTGAAAAAATAAAATCCTTATTTAGTAAGAAACGGGATAATACAAATACAATGAAAAAGTTTTTAATTGTAGGTTTAGGAAATATCGGCGAAAAATATAAAAATACCCGACATAATGTTGGCTTCTTGGTTTTAGAAAAATTAGCCGAAAATGAAAAAGTAGTTTTTGAAACCAAAAGACTGGGAGATATCGCACGATTTACTTATAAAGGAAGAACATTTATTTTGCTCAAACCTAATACTTACATGAATCTTAGCGGTAAAGCCGTAAAATATTGGCAAACTATTGAAAAAATTCCGTTAGAAAATGTTTTGGTAATAACAGACGATTTGAACTTGCCTTTCGGAACTATTCGACTAAAATCTAAAGGGAGTGCGGGAGGCCACAACGGACTGACAAATATTAATGATGAACTTCAAAACCAAAATTATGCTCGACTTCGATTTGGTGTTGGTGATGCTTTTCAGAAAGGACGCCAAGTAGATTATGTTCTTGGAGAATGGAATGAAGAAGAACGTAAAACACTTATACAGCGCATTGAAAAATCTGCAAAAGCAATTACATCATTTGCACTTGCAGGAATTAATAATACGATGAGTGAATTTAATGGTGTTTAATTTTTTTAGGTGATTAGAAGAATTTACCTTATTTATGAATTAAACTTTGAATAAACTTTTTGCCTTTATAAATTCCTCGAAAGGAATCTTTTTTACACCTTTCAACTTATAATTTTCTTGAACTTGTAATTAAAGTATATTGATAAATATTTACAGGTTAAGAAAGAAAATATACCATAAAATAACAAATTAAAAATTCTAAAGCAGGATTAAAATTAAAAAGAGGCGCTTTAACTTTACACGTAAAAAACACCTCTCTTTTAATCAAATATATACTCTTGTATTATTCCACTGTAACACTCTTCGCCAAATTTCTCGGTTGATCGACATTACAATTTCTCATTACCGCAATATGGTAAGAAAGTAATTGTAACGGTATCGTTGTTAATAATGGAGATAAAGCTTCTTCCGTTTCTGGAATTTCAATTATATGATCGGCAATATCTCTTACAGTCGTATCACCTTCGGTTACAACCGCAATAATTTTACCTCTTCTAGATTTTATTTCTTGAATATTGCTCACCACTTTTTCGTAATGACCTTTATTAATTGCAATAACAATAACCGGCATTCGATCATCGATTAAAGCAATCGGACCATGTTTCATTTCAGCAGCAGGATATCCTTCAGCATGAATATAAGAAATCTCCTTTAATTTTAGTGCTCCTTCAAGTGCAACCGGAAAATTATAACCTCTACCCAAATACAAACAGTTTGTTGATAATAGGTATTGTTTAGCTATTTCTTTTACATGATCATCCTGTTTTAACAACCTTTCAATTTTACCAGGAATCAACTGCAATTCTTGCAAATAGAGTCGGTAATCAGAGCTCGACATCGTTCCTTTAGCTCTTGCTAAACGCAATGCTATCAATGTTAAAACTGTAATTTGTGTGGTAAATGCTTTTGTTGATGCCACTCCAATTTCTGGTCCGGCATGTGTATATGCTCCGGCGTGGGTTTCTCTAGCAATAGAAGAACCAACCACGTTGCAAACACCAAAAACAAATGCTCCTCTTGATTTTGCCAATTTAATGGCAGCCAAAGTATCGGCAGTTTCACCAGATTGTGAAATAGCAATTATTATGTCTTTTTCTGTTATTACAGGATTTCTATAGCGAAACTCAGAGGCATATTCTACCTCTACAGGAATTCGAGCAAATTCTTCAAAAATATATTCTGCTACAAGTCCTGCATGCCAAGAAGTACCACAAGCAACAATAATAATACGATCAGCGTTTAAAAACTTTTTCATATTATCTTCAACACCGCTCATTTTTATGATACCTTCTTCTCTTAAAAGTCTTCCTCTAAAAGTATCGGTAATCGCACGAGGTTGCTCATGAATTTCTTTTAACATGAAATGTTCGTAACCACCTTTTTCAATTTGCTCCAAATTTATTTGCAACTTTTGAATGTTATGATCAACGAATGAATCATCTTTTATTTTTCTTACATGAACTTCTCTGCCTCTTTTAATGATAGCCATTTCTTCATCTTCCAAATAAATGGCATTTTTAGTATATTCAATAAATGGGGATGCATCAGATGCAATGAAAAATTCTTTGAAATCTTTTCCTACTCCGATAGCAATCGGACTACCCAAACGAGCAACTACTATTTCATCTGGCTTCGCCTTGTCGAAAACAGCTATTGCATATGCTCCAACAACTTGATTAAGAGCTACTTGAACAGCTTTACCCAATTTTATTTTTCGAGTAACTTTAATTTCTTCAATTAAATTGATTAAAACCTCGGTATCAGTATCGCTTTGAAAAGTATATCCTCTACTTACTAATTCTTGCTTAATGCTATCGTAATTTTCGATGATTCCATTATGCACAATAACCAAATTACCCGATTGCGAAAAATGCGGATGAGAATTCACATCATTAGGAACACCATGTGTTGCCCAACGCGTATGTCCAACGCCAATTGTTCCTGCCGTTGAAATTTCTTCAGCAACTTTATCTACTAAATTAGAAACTTTGCCTTTGGTTTTTGAAAGGTTGATGTTTTTACCGTCATACAACATGATTCCAGCACTATCGTAACCACGATATTCTAAGCGCTGTAAACCGTTAATAATAACAGGATATGCATCTCTAAATCCAATATAGCCAGTAATTCCACACATACAATAATCTTTTAGTTATTCATTTAATTTCGAATAATATAACTCAAGTTTCATTCTTTTGTTGTCTGTTTTAGGTAATAAATTACCTTTTAATACAACTCCTTTTGGTATCCAATTATAATTGGTAACGGTTGTATCTAACAAACTGGTTGGAATATCGGTAGTTTGATAATTTCTTAAAACCAATTTCGATGGCTCTTGTAAATATTTACTACCTAAAACTCTTTCCACATAGCTGGTTATTCTAAATTTATATTTTTCAGGATTTCCGTCACTGTCATATTCTAAAATCCCACCAAAAACTACTGGTGTGAGAATATAATCTCTAATTAAAGAATTTTCTTCATATTTATATAAAAACAATTTTTGCGGAACTTCACTTTGGTCTTCGTCAACATAAATGGTAATATTTGCCTCATTAATCAACCAATTTTTACTTCGAATATCAGCAATCATTTCATCTGAAAAAATATCGAGAATTGCTTCAGAACCAGCTGCTCCTTGCACATAAACTTTAGATGATCCATTTATAACATCGGTATTCAATAACGCATTTTGAACATCTGAACCATCATAATTTCGAATATATTTTCCGGTTCGAACACCACCAAAATTAAAATTCATAGTTTGTTTGGTTCTAATAACAACATCGAGTTCTCCGTTTGTACCGTTTCCGTTCAAATCTTCATCTGCATCTTCGTCTTGTGTAACATCATTGGTATAATAAATCGTCATGCTCCCATTAGATGCGGCAACATTTATTAACGACCCGTCTACCCCATTTGCATCTATGTACAAACCTCTGAAGTAACGCACAAAATTATCGGTACTTAAAAAATTAGAGCTACCATTTTGATCTATAAACCTCGATTTAAAAAACTCACTATTTAAAACAAATTTCATTGAAGGAACAGCATTTACAGCTTTAATCGTATCTATATCATCTACTGTATTAATATCATCATCTAAAAGTCTTCTTTCAACGTATAAAACGGTATCGTTCTTATTTGGTAAAAAATCTCCAGAAAAAAGCTCATCTTTTAATTGATAATTTTTATTAGAAAAATAGGCGTTTCTCTTCGTTGGATCAGATGGATTTAAAACATTTAAAAAAGTACCCAATTCATTAATTGTTACATTAAATGCTTGTGAAGTATTACCATAAATGGAATCAATTTCAAAATTAGGAACTTGAAGAGCGGTGCCGGCTTCGTTGTTAATCACATCACCTGTTACCGGATCAACGGCATCTTTATTTCCATCTTTCGTTGCGAAATATGGAATATCCAAAACAACCTGATCGATAACTGCGTTTGTACCAAAGTCTGCTCCTAATAATGGCAAATTCAATTGGGTAACAATGGCACTTTTCAAATGACCAAATGTCGAGTTTTGGCTCACGCCTAACAGGTGCAATGGTAATTTTTGAGTATTATTGTTATCAACCCGATTTGAATCAACATTTACGGTATAGGTCTTTATTTCAATAATGGAATCGCCAACAGAAAAAACATTGTTATTGACTAAATCTACTGCAATATCTTCGAAATCTTTTTCACATGATATTAATCCAAAAAATAATATTAGCACAACACCAACATTCTTTAAAATGGCTACGAATTTATTTGACATAAATAATTTTTGATTTATTTTAGAAAGACTAGACTAAAACTTCGTTTAAGTAAAAATTAATATAAGCTTCAGAAAAATTATCTTGAGTATGGAATTCTAAAACAGGTTTTTTAAGTTTTGCAATTTCATTTGAAATTTCTTCAGAAAGGTTTTGAGTTCCTTTGATTATAGCATCTGAATTTTGAATTGCAATTTTTAGCATACTCTCAGAATTAATTTTGGTAAATTCAGTTAATTTCTCAGCAGGAATTTGATCAAATTTAACTTTTTTAATCAAATCCTCTTTATTTAAAATGCCTATTTTGCTGTAGTTAAAAGCTGTTGTAACTATTTTGCTTTCTGCAAATAATGGATCATTCTTATAATATTCTTTAAGATATAATGGTATTAAAGATGCTAACCAGCCTTGGACATGAATAATGTCTGGTGCCCATTTTAATTTCTTAACGGTTTCAACCACCCCTTTTGCAAAGAAAATAGCTCTTTCATCATTATCTTCAAACAGGTTTCCATCTTCATCCGTATATACCGCTTTTCGCTTAAAATACTCGTCATTATCAATGAAATAAACCTGCATTCTTTCTTTCGGTACAGAGGCAACTTTGATAATCAATGGCATATCCATGTCATTAATTATCAAATTCATACCTGATAAACGAATTACTTCGTGCAATTGATGTCTTCTCTCATTTATCAATCCAAATCTTGGCATGAACATCCTTATTTGTGCTCCTTTTTGATGCATTTCTTTTGGCACCTCAAAACTCATTCTTGATACTTCAGTTTCCGGTAAATAAGGTGTTAATTCTGATGATACATAAAGTATTCTCTTATCTTTCATTTATCATTCTTTTTTGGAATGGTGCAAAATTACAAAATAATATGCATAATTCGATTTAAAATATTAAGTTTGGTCGCTTATTAACAATATTTAACAGCAAAATGGAAGTTTTTAAAACGGTAAAATCCTTACAAAATCGTTTATCAAAAATAGAACAAAATAAAAACTTGGGATTCGTGCCTACTATGGGTGCTTTACATGACGGTCATCTTTCTATAGTGAAGAAGGCAAAAACAGAAAATGACTTTGTAATTGCGAGTATTTTTGTAAATCCGACACAATTTGATAAAGAAGAAGACCTATTAAAATATCCGAAGACCATCGAAAAAGATTTGGAAGAGTTAGCATCAGAAAATTGTGATTTTGTATTTATTCCATCAGTTGAAGAAATATATGCAAACATCATAAAATCGGATAATTTCGATTTTGATGGTTTAGATCGAGTAATGGAAGGTGCTTTTCGTATAGGTCATTTTGATGGTGTCGGTACTATTGTAAAAAAATTGTTTGAAATCATTAAACCGAACAAAGCTTATTTTGGTGAAAAAGATTACCAGCAATTACAAATTATAAAAAAAATGGTAGAAAAAAATCATCTTTCGGTTCATATTATACCTTGCGAAATTTATCGCGAAAAAGATGGTTTGGCAATGAGTTCAAGAAATGCACGTCTCACCAAAAACCAACGAAATGAAGCGCCTTTGATTTATCAAACTCTACTAAAAAGTCAGTCTTTATTTGCCAATAACAACATCAAGTTTATCAAAACTATGGTAAATAACAAATTTAAAAATAATGAATTTTTACAAATAGAATATTTTGAAATTGCTGACATACAAACACTTAAGCCAGCCGATTATAAAGTTAATGGTATAAAATATCGCGCTTTTATTGCTGTTTTTGCAGATTCAATTCGATTGATTGATAATATTGCATTAAATTAATTTGAGTATCTTTGCATCGCAAATTTTATAAAATATAAAATGAATATTGAAGTTGTTAAATCAAAAATTCACCGTGTTAAAATAACAGGATCTGATTTAAATTATATTGGCAGTATTACCATTGATGAAGATTTAATGGATGCCGCAAATCTCATCGAAGGTGAAAAAGTTCACATTGTAAATATTAACAATGGCGAACGTTTTGTAACATATGTAATTCGTGGAGAAAGAAAAAAAGGTGATATCATTCTAAACGGTCCTGCTGCAAGAAAAGTTGCAAAAGACGATATCATTATCATAATTTCTTATGCCTCCATGGAATTTGAAGAAGCAAAAAACTTCAAACCTTCTATTATTTTTCCAAACGAAAAAGATAACTCACTGACCTAGTAGTTGAATAAAAATTTGAAAAAAACCATTTTTACTATACTCCCAATTGCATTAGGAGTTTCTTTGATTTGGTATTCACTTTCAAAACTTGGTACAAACGATATTGAAGCGATAAAAAACTCTTTCCAAACTGCAAATTATTGGTGGGTATTTTTATCTGTATTATTGGGAATTTTAAGTCATCTTTCCCGTGCTTATCGCTGGCAGTACCTTTTAGAACCTCTCGGATTCAAACCAAAATATCTCAATAGTGTAATGACTGTTTTGATTGGATATTTAGTGAATTTAGCAGTGCCCAGAGCAGGTGAAATAGCTAGAGCAACGGGAATTTCAAAATATGAAGAAATACCATTTGAAAAAGCATTTGGCACCATTGTTTCCGAAAGAATTGCAGATGTCATTATGCTTCTCTCCATTATTGCAACCGCTTTTTTTCTGCAAACAGAATTGCTAACAAAATATTTATTTACCGATAAAGAATCGAGTTCTAATCTTTGGATTTATGCCCTTATCGGAGTAGTGGTTTTGGGTTTTTTATTTTTCAAATTACTCCAAAAATCAAACAATCCATTTGTCAAAAAATTACAAAATTTTGTTTACGGACTCCTTCAAGGAATCATCAGTATTTTTAGAATGAAAAAAAAGTGGGCATTTATTTTTCATACTTTTTTTATTTGGGCAATGTATGTTTTAATGTTTTACGTGGTAAAATTTGCCTTACCCGAAACTGCTGATTTACCCTTTAGCGCTATCATCGTAGGTTTTGTTGTTGGTGGATTAAGCATGGCTTTAACCAACGGAGGGTTAGGAACTTACCCTGTATTTGTAGCGAGCGCTGTAACTTTATATGGTGTTAGTGAAAATCCAGCTTTAGCTTTTGGTTGGATTATGTGGACCGCTCAAACCATTATGGTTATTGCATTTGGTGGTTTCTCTTTTTTGTTTTTGCCAATTTACAATCGAAAAAAAGCATAACGTATGCTTGATCAAAATTTTTACAGCAACGGAAAATTATTGTTCACCGCAGAATATCTCGTTTTAGATGGTGCAAAAGCCTTGGCATTACCAACAAAATTCGGGCAGGATTTAGAGGTGAATAAAATAGAATCTAAACAATTAATCTGGGAGAGTTTTGACGAAAATAAGTCACTTTGGTTCTCTTGCATTTTCGATGTATCGGATGTAAATCTCAAAACCAATAATACGCAGAAAGACATCACAGAAACCTTACAAAATATTTTATTGGAAGCTCGTAAAATGAATCCGGAATTTTTAAACGAAAAAAACGGATATCATGTCAAAACAAACCTATCCTTTCCAAGAAACTGGGGTTTGGGCACCTCTTCTACTTTGATAAATAATATCGCTCAATGGGCGAAAGTTGATGCTTTTGACCTATTAAAAAATAGTTTTGGTGGTAGCGGATATGATATTTCTTGCGCACAAAATAATACATCAATTACCTATAAAATAAAGAATAACAAACCTATTGTTACTCCGGTGAATTTTGATCCAATTTTTAAAGAGCAACTCTACTTTGTACATTTAAATAAAAAGCAAAACAGTAAAGAAGGTATCGCACATTATAAAAATATTGCTAAAAATAAGTCCGCTTTTGCGGATGAAATTACATCACTTACAAATGCAGTTTTAGATTGCAAATTACTTAGTGATTTTGAAAAAATAATCTCCGAACACGAAAAAATAATCAGTACTATAATCCAACAAAAACCAATTCAGGAAGTATTATTTTCTGATTATTTCGGACAAACAAAAAGTTTAGGAGCTTGGGGTGGTGATTTTATAGTAGCTACCGGAAACGAAAAAACACCGAACTATTTTAAAAATAAGGGTTTTGAAACTGTAATTCCGTATCAAAAAATGATTTTATGCAACAAAAAGTAGTAATTATAGGTGGCGGCGCAGCAGGGTTTTTTGCGGCGATAACTATCGCAGAAACAAATCCGGAATTACAAGTTACCATCCTTGAAAAAGGAAATGATGTATTGCAAAAAGTTAAAATTTCGGGTGGAGGAAGATGCAATGTAACCCATGCCTGTTTTACGCCACAAGAATTGATAGAATTCTATCCAAGAGGTAAAAAAGAATTACTCGGACCTTTTCATCAATTCATGACCGGAGATACTATGGAATGGTTTGAGAAAAGAGGTGTTGCTTTAAAAATTGAAGAAGATAATCGTATTTTTCCTGAATCCAACAAATCAGAATCTATTGTAAATTGTTTGATAGAAAGCGCTAAAAATGCTGGAGTTACGGTACAATTGAATGAAAAAGTTATTTCTATTTTAAACAAAGATTCCGAATTTCAAATTACCACAGAAACACAAGAAATCATCACCGATAAACTTTTAATTGCCTCTGGTAGCAATCCAAAATTATGGGGTTTAATTACAAATCTTGGTCACAAGGTAATCCCACCAGTTCCATCCTTATTCACTTTCAAAATTGAAGATGCACGATTACAAGATATTCCTGGTATTTCTGTACCGAAAGCAACCGTAAATTTAATCGACTCTAAATTTGAAAATAGTGGCCCTTTATTAATCACACATTGGGGAATCAGCGGTCCGGCAGTTTTAAAATTATCGGCATTTGGAGCATTGTTTTTAGCCGAAAAAAATTATGTGTATGACATAAAAATAAATTGGCTTTCAGCATCATTCGAGGAAACCTTTGAGACTTTGAAAAACCAAAAAAATGAAAATCCGAAACGCCAAGCTTCTCTAAAATCTATTTTTAGCGACATTCCAAATCGATTATGGGAAAAACTTGTGAAAGCAGCAGGTATAAAAGCAGAACAACGTTGGGCAGATATCTCTAACAAGCTACTTGAAAACTTAAGTATGCAGTTGACTTCAGGTATTTTTCATGCGAATGGAAAATCTACTTTTAAAGAAGAATTTGTTACAGCCGGAGGAATTGACCTAAAAGAAATAAATTTTAAACGTTTTGAAAGCAAAATACATAAAAACCTATTTTTTGCTGGAGAAGTTTTAAATATTGACGCAGTAACAGGAGGTTTTAATTTTCAAAATGCCTGGACTGGTGGCTTTATAGCAGGAAAAAGTATCGCTGAAAAGGAATAAATTAAGCTGATTTATGACCCAGTTTATTTTCAGATATGGAAATTTCTTTTTCTCTTTTCAAATCAAGCCTCATTTGTTTTACGGTAACAGTACTGCCATCATGACTCCATCCTGGAGGTCCGAAAACATACATGAATTTATTTTTCCAATTTTTAGTTTTTTTGGTGTCGTTCCAAATATCTTTATACTCATGGGTTAAAATCACCCAAGGGTTGTAGGAATTTGGTGGTTTAGTAACCCCATAATCCACATCAATTGTGTCGTCAAATTCTTTCCAAGTACCAAATAATTTGTCAAAAATATTTAAAAATCCACCATGATTTTTATCCATATATTCAATATTCTTTGCATGATGAACTTGATGCATGGTATGGGTGTTAAATATTTTTTCTAAAAATCCAAGTTTAGGAATATAAACGGTGTGTAATTGAAATTGCCAAAGAGCTTCAATTCCCAAACAAACTACGACCATTTCCGGTGGAAAACCAATTGCCGGAATCCACATATAAAAAAAAGGTTTATATAAAATAGTGAACCAACCGTTACGCACAGCGGTACCTAAATTATAATTATCAGAGGAGTGGTGCACAATATGTGCTGCCCATAAAAAACGAACCATATGATTTTGTCGATGAAAAAAATAATACGATAAATCATCTAAAATTTGACAAATAATCCACACGTACCAGGCATATCCAAAAGATTCCCATCCCATGATATTCGTACGAATTCCGCCAATTTCTGGATTAAAAATTTCGTAAACAAAATTAAAAATAACAATTGCCGAAATGGTTTTAATCAGTGGTGCTAAAATTGCCGAGCCAACGCCCATAAACAAACTCGAACCCAAATCTTTCCATTGGTACAAGTCTTTTTTTAAGCTATTTTTACTGTAGGTAAGTTCAAGAAGAATAAGTGCTAAAAAACAAGGAACACCATATACTAAAGGGTTTGTAAAATCCATTTACTTATTTTATTAAAACCCTTTTAATTTTTAGGCTTCATTGATTGGAAATTTGCAAAGATAGGTCTTTTAAATTAACATAAATCTTCATCATTTCTTACCAAAGTAATTCCCTTTTTTATTGAGAATAAACATCGAATTTAGAGAATTTTTTTAATACTTGTCAGGAACAAAAGTTTGATCTGAAAATGGCGGACGAATATAGCCTTCGTCTAATTTTCTTGGTGGTAAAATAGCTGTTTCATGCTCCAATTCTTGATAAGGAATCATTGAAAGCAAATGACTGATACAATTCAAACGTGCAATTTTTTTATTGTCTGCCGGAACAACAAACCATGGTGATTGTTTGGTATCGGTATATTTAAACATTTCATCTTTGGCCTTGGAATAATCCATCCATTTTTCACGAGATTCTAAATCCATCGGACTTATTTTCCACTGTTTTTTCTGATCATTAATTCTCGAAAGAAAACGTCGTTCTTGTTCTTCATCCGAAACCGAAAACCAATATTTTATCAAAATTATTCCCGAACGAATTAACATTCTTTCAAATTCCGGACATGTACGCATAAATTCGTGATATTCTTCTTTGGTACAAAAATCCATCACATGTTCTACCCCAGCTCTATTATACCAACTTCTGTCAAACAAAACCATTTCGCCTCCCGCAGGTAAATGTTGCACATATCGCTGAAAATACCATTGTGTTTTATCCCTATCTGAAGGTGTTCCTAAGGCAACAATTTTACAAAGTCTCGGATTTAAGCTTTGAGCTATTCTTTTGATGACACCACCTTTTCCTGCAGCGTCTCTTCCTTCAAAAATAACTACAACTTTGAGTTTTTTAAATTTAATCCACTCCTGTAATTTTACAAGTTCAACTTGAAGTTTTTCTAGTTCTTTGTTATAAACCTTATTATTTATTCGTCGTTTATCTCTTTTCTTTGGCTCAATATCCTTTTTTGTAATTTTCTCTAATTCCTTCTTCGGATTTTTCTTGTTCATCATAATATAGTTTGGATGCAGAAAGTTAGAAAAAATAACAATCAACAAAAACGAATCGAACCATTTTTTTTTATTTCATACAATAATTAATTCTTGAAATAGAAAAAAAGCTTCAATTTTTTAAATGATTTAAAGATATTGCTAACTAATCTTTCAAAAACTAAAACTTCTGGTTGTAAAATTTTAAGAATAATTTATTCTACAGCTTTAATTCCTGTCGTTGGAAATGAAGATCCCATACCAACAACTTCACCTGTAAAAACGGCATCAGTAAAAGTACCTTTTAACTCAAAATCCATTCCTTCATAAACAAATGTTGATGTTAAGACAGATTCTGCAATAACCACATTGTCTAAATTCATACTTGACCCCATAGAAGAAATTTCACCTGCATATGCATTTTCTTCATTCTTTGAAATAACCATTGCGTTTTCAATATCTCCTTGTGGTGTATTGGTAATAACCAAATTCCAAGTTCCGATAACCGGATCAACTTTTGGTGCTTTTTCAGCAATAGTTTTTGAGCCACTGCAACTTGTCGCAATAAAGAATAGTGCGATTAAAATTGTACTTAATTTTGCTTTCATAATTTTGATTTGGTTTAAGGTAGAAAATTAGAAAAAAAAACAATGAAAACCTAAAAAATTGTTTACACGTTCTTTACATTTTTAAGATAAAATGCATAGAAATCTCTCTTAATCTCATCTCTTATTTTTCTAAATTCAGTAACAATTTCTTCTTCTGTTCCTGTTGCATCTGCAGGATCTTCAAAACCAATATGAAGTTGATTTTTTACTTTTCCTGAAAAAGTCGGACAACTTTCTTTCGCACTACCGCAAACAGTAATGACATAATCAAAAGTTTTTTGCAAAAATTCATCTACCAGTTTTGGCTCATTTTTGCTGATGTCAATTCCTAGTTCTTGCATAACCTGGATCGCTTTTGGATGCACTTTGCCAGTGGGTTTTGTACCAGCAGAATACACTTCAAGATTGGAATCAAAATATTTTAAAAACCCTTCTGCCATTTGACTTCTACAGGAATTACCTGTACATAATATGATTATTTTCATGGAATAAATAGTTTAAATCAGTTCAGTTATAGTTTTGAGATCAAGCATAAAATTTCTTTTTAAAATATAAGGAAACATTGACTAAAATAATCAATGCTGGTACTTCAATTAATGGTCCGATCACTCCTGTAAAAGCTTGTGGTGAATTGATGCCGAAAACAGCTATAGCGACTGCAATCGCCAATTCAAAATTATTTCCGGTAGCGGTAAAAGCCACCGAGGCATTTCGTTCGTAGTCAACACCACTCTTTTTGCCAATATAAAAGCTGATGAAAAACATTAAGGCAAAATAGATAATTAATGGAATTGCAATTCTAACCACGTCAAATGGCAGTTGCATGATCATATCTCCTTTTAAGCTAAACATTAAAACAATAGTTGCCAATAAAGCTATTAGAGTAATGGGTGAAATAAACGGAATGAATTTATGATTGTACCAGTCTTTTCCTTTAAATTTTATCAAATATTTTCTACTTAAAAAACCTGCAGCAAAAGGAATTCCGAGATAAATAAGAACACTTTGAGAAACTTCTCCAATTGAAATGTTAATGTCATAACCTTCTAAACCGAAATATTTTGGCAAGAACGAAATAAATAACCAGGCATAAAAACTATAAGTAAAAACTTGAAAAATACTATTCAACGCTATTAATGTAGCGCCATATTCCCGGCTTCCACCAGCTAAATCATTCCAAACAATTACCATGGCGATACAACGTGCTAGACCAATTAAAATCAAGCCTGTCATATAACCAGGATGATCTCTCAAAAAAATTATTGCCAAAAAAAACATCAAAATCGGACCCACAATCCAATTCAAAAATAAGGATAAGGTCATTAATTTTGTATCTTTAAAAATCGCCGGAATCAAACTGTAATCTACTTTTGCTAATGGCGGATACATCATTAAAATAAGCCCGATTGCCAATGGAATATTCGTTGTCCCAACCGATAATTTATTGGTGAAATCTGCTGAATTCGGAAATAATACACCGATGCCAACACCCAGCAACATCGCCAAAAATATCCAAAGTGTTAAGTAGCGATCTAATAATTTGAGTCGTTTTTTCATTTTTTTCAGTTTAACAACACCCTGTTGTTGTGTAACACGCATCTTTTTCTTCTATTATTTCTGGTACTCCACAAACATCCTTTGCCTTGCATTTGGTCTCTTCAACAAATAATTTCACTTTTAAAGACTTTTCTAATATTTCTACTGATGCAATCGGCATAACAGAAGTTGAAAAAGAACCGTTGCCATATTCCATTTTAATTTCGGTATCTAAAAGTAAGGCTTTAATCGAATTTACTCTATTTAAAATAGCAAGAACTTTATCTGTTTTTAAATAATTTCTTTTTCCCTTATCTTCGTGATCTTCCCATAATTGGAGATGTGTTTCGTGCCATTCATTAGGTTTTCCACCACAATCTACTGTATCAAAAAACACATTTTTTACTTCTGTCAAATGATAATTTGCCCCAACCAATTGATTACTGGCATATTCGAAGATTAACTCCTTTTCTGCATTATTTTCTAGTATTCGTAAAAATTCTTTTGTTTTCATACTTTTTAATTTAATCGATTCCTACTATTTTACTTCTTCTTTCCAATAAGATATTGTCTTTCCAAACGCCATCTAGTTTTCCTACTTTCTCTCGAAAACCAATTCGTCGAAATCCGTTATTTTCATGTAATTTGATACTCACAATATTTTCACGAAATACACCAGATTGTAATGTCCAATAACCATTTTTTTCGCTTTCTACGATTAGTTCTTTGAGCAAGGAATTTCCTATATTTTTACCTCTATGGTTTTTCGAAATATAAATACTTACTTCGGCAACACCACCATAAACGCATCGGGAAGAAACCGAACTAAGTGCTGCCCATCCAACTATGAGATCATTTATTCGGCCAACTAACCGACAAGTTTTTACATGTGCATTATTCCATTTTTCCCAGGTAGGGATTTCTTTCTCGAAGGTTGCATAGCCAGTTTCAATTCCTTCTTTGTAAATTGAAGCAATAGCATTCCAATCACTTGATGACATTCCACTTATTTTTACTATTTTTTGCATCTGAAAAAAGATTTAACAACAAGTGTTCTTTTTAAAATCTTCTTTAAAAATAGTTTCAAATAAATGACTTGCTTTGCCCCAATTTTCAGGTTCAATACAGTATTTAATTTTTGGCGGATTTACCTCTCCTTGAATTAAACCGGCATCTTTCAATTCTTTTAAATGCTGTGAAATTGTCGATTGTGCTAAGGGTAAAACATCCAACAAATCACCTGTATAGCAGCAACTTTGATTGCTTAAATGCTTTAAAATTATAATCCTTGCTGGATGTGCAAGTGCTTTTGCAAAACGAGCAAGCTCCTCTGTATCTTCAGAATAACTTATGTCAGTGAGCGATCTTTTCATCTATTTATAATTTGTTTATCGTAAATGTACGATTAATATTCAAAACCCAAAAAAATATTTTAATTTTCACCTTATTTTAATGAATTAATAGGTGAAGAAAATAGTGTTTTTTATTACTATTTCGCTTATCAGAATTGGGCTGTAATATTAATGTTGTTAAACTCTTGTAATTCAAAAATAAATCACTTTTTAACTGGCTAAATGAAGGTTATTGTTGATTCTCGTGTTGCCTAAATTACAAAAGAAGTGGACTTAGGAGTATGAAACTTGTAGATATACTTGCGAGAATTAATTTGCTACTTCGCCTCGATGCGGTTTCAAAGCATCTCGATAAACTAGCATGTCTTTTTCGTTTACGATTATAAACGCGATGCTATACATTTCAGATAGTATTGCTGTATTAATTTCGTGAAAATCCAGATTCTCTTTTATCGCAAACTCCTTTAAATGAACACCGTGATGTTCGGCTATTTTTTGTGCTTCAGGACCACGAAAATCCCAAATTAATTTTATTTTTCTATTCAAAATTATTATTTCATGCAAAGATATTCATTTCCGAATGAAAATGAATATCCTTAAAAAAGCCTCTGTTTTGCTACTATTTTTTAAGCCAGGTTAAAATAATAATACCAAGTCTTCCAACTAAAAATACAAATGTTCCAAAAACAGGAGATAATAAACTAATTTTTATTCCACCTGCCATAACACCTGTTGAGACATCCATTCCTCCTTCTATCGCATCAAAAGCACCAATCATTCCAATAATGGAACCTAAAAATCCCCAAACCAATGCAAATAGGGTTATTGAACTTATCAAACTAAGGGTTTTATCTATACCTTCCTTTTTTAAAAAACCTTGAGCTATCAACACTAATACCAGAATAAAAATAAGAAATAAAGGATACGTAAAAAAGGGTCCACCTTCGTTAAGTCTATCAAAAATTACATTCATAATACATCTATTTTAAAGTTAAA
>CBDTUD010000025.1:0-35211 GCA_965363545.1 uncultured Flavobacteriaceae bacterium
ATTATGAAAAAAGAAGTCATTTTTAATTCGAATTTGCATTTTGAACACGAACTATGGAACAATGAACTTGCCTTTTGGCAAGATGAATTAAAATCATTCAAAAACCGATTAAGTGAACTGGTAATGCGATGGACTGATGATAAAGTTTTGAGTAAACTTGAACAATTCCAAAATAATTTTATCCGTCAAGCGGAAGTAATTGATACACTGCAAGAAAGCATTAATTATCATGAAACAAATATTGCAGAGCATTACAAAATCGGAGAAGATGTACTGGATACTATTCTTGTAAAAAAACATAAAAAAATACGAGAAGCCATGGAAACACAAAGAATTATTTACAGCGATCTTAAAAAAGGTTTTTTTCGCTTCCTTTCAGCGTATATGTAGGTGATAAATTTTTAGTTATGGTCGATTTAAAACTTCCTAATAAAAAGGAACTCAAAAGGTATAATAAACTTTTTAGTGTACTCACAAAGTATGGCTTTGAAGATGTAATGGCAAATAGCAAAATAAGAAAAATTATTCCTAAGAGCTATCTCAAAAAACATTCAGATACTGAAAAAATACTTTCTTTTTCAAAGTTTGAGCGTATTAGAATGGTACTAGAAGAATTGGGGCCTACCTACGTCAAGCTTGGTCAAATTTTTAGCAATAGAGAAGATATGTTACCTCCTAAGTTGATTAAGCAGCTAGAGAAATTACAAGATCATGTGCCGACCTTAGAAAATTTTAATGTTGAAAAAACTATTGAAGAAGAATTAAAAATTAACCTTAGTGATTATTTTCAAAATGTAGATATTGAACCTACTGCCGCTGCCTCACTTGCACAAGTACACAAAGCTCATTTGCTTAATGGTGACGCCGTAGCTCTTAAAATTCAGCGTCCTGACATTGAACAAATTATTGATGCAGACATTGCTGTAATGTATCAAATTGCCAAAAGTCTTGATATACACAGTAAACAAGTCAAAGCCTTTCAACCTTTACGAATTGTCGAAATATTTGAAAAAAGCATAAAAGAAGAATTACTTTTTTCTAGAGAAATAGATAATGTAGAACATTTCGCTAAAAACTTTGAAGGGAACGAAGCTATATATGTTCCTAAAGTTTACAGAGAGCTATCTAATAATCACATTATCTGTATGGAATTTATTGACGGTATAAAAGTATCGGAAATAGAAACTCTGAAAGCAAAAAATATAGATCCTAAAAAAATAGCCCAAATAGGGGTTGATTTATACTTGAAACAAATATTAGAATATGGCTTCTTTCATGCCGACCCACATCCAGGAAATATTTTTGTAATCCCAGAATCAGGTCAAATCTGTTTTATTGATTTTGGAATGATGGGTAGCATTATGCCCAATGATAAAGAATTATTGGAAGATCTTCTCCTCTATTTTATGCGTAAAGATGTAAAAAAAATCATTCCTATATTAGAAAAAATTGCTGTAAAAACAGCAATACCTGATTATAAAAAATTAGAATATGACCTGTATGAATTAATTGAAGATATAAGCAATACTTCCATACAAGGTATAAAAATGGATGCCGTTATCGGGCAGTTTAAAAATGTTCTGTATGAGAATAAAGTAACAATACCCTATTATTTATATATGTTAATGAGGGCTTTGGTTATTATTGAAGGCGTTGGCGTTAAGCTCGATCCTAAATTTAAAATCACCACCAATTTGCAACCTTTTATGACTAACATTAGCCGTAAAAGATTTAGCGTTAAACGTCTTTTTAAAAAAAATTGGACTAGAGCACAAGATATCAGTACGTTAATTGATAAGCTCCCTGAGGATATCAATGCTATTCTCGACAAAATAAAGGAAGGCAAATTAGTCGTAATTCATGAGGTTAAAGGACTAGAAGGACTTCAAAATTCATTAAATAAAGCATCAAACCGTTTAGTATTTGCTATTATAATTGCTGCTTTATCTATAGGATCTGCACTTTTGGTAATTGCAGATATGCCTCCAAAAGTAAAAGGCATCCCTTTGCTTGGTGCTATCGGATTTACTTTATCTGCCGTTTTAGGTTTTATTGTTGTGATTTCAATTTTTAGGAGTAATAAATTATAACATTCAAAACCAATCTAAACTCCATAATTTTTGTAGATATCTATAACCACTTTTTACCCCAAATTAAAACTTAACTACTGACTCAGGTCAGTGTATCTATTATTTCAACAAATTAATTTTGTCCCTATAATCTTAACAGAACCATATATTGATTCTGTTAATTAAATAATAGTACAATGAAGAAATTAAATTCACTAGAAGCAAAAGAAATCGGATATGATCTTGGTATAAGTTGGAATGATATACGATTAGTTGAATTCACAAAAGGAGTAAATGTTGAATTTGAACATGGTACAAGATATCCCGAAACAAATATTACAAATAATGATAAAATTCTAACAGGAAAAATTGCCTGGGCACATTTAAAAGAGTTTCCTGATTATTATACACGGTTAGAAAAAATGGAAAATGAAGCGGAAGAATATTGGAGTAAACGAGGGCTACACTGATTTAAATCATTTTACTCCCTCTGATCCAGATCATTTTCTAGACCATCATAACAAATTAATTTTGACTCTGTAATCTATAAATAGAGAACAAATAAATTAAAAAAAATAGTATTAATATTTAAAAATTAAAAAATGTCAAACATTATTGTAGTTTCTTTTAAGGAAGAAACAAAAGCTATTGAAGCTTTGCACAAAATTAAAGAATTAGATACCTATGGAGATATTACCCTCTATGAACACATGATGATTCGCAAAAATGAAAACGGTAACTATGAAACTTTAAATGATGACACATCAACAGAAGGATGGAGAACACTTACCGGAGCTGCCGTTGGTGGTCTTTTAGGAGCACTTGCAGGGCCTGTAGGGTTGGTAATTGGTTTATATTCAGGTGTGGCGATTGGAGCTGTAGCTGATATTGCCCGATATGATTTTGAAGATGACTTTATAAAAAAAGTCAATAATAAAATGGAAACTGGTACAATAGCTATAGTAGCAGAAGTTGATGAAGATAGTTCCATATTTATAGATAATTATCTAAAACCTTTTAATGCAGAAATTTTAAGAACTGATGCATCTTTAGAATATGATACCTTTATTGATGACCAAATTGAAGAACTCGAAGAAGAAATTGAAGATGAACGAGAAAAGCTAAAAAAAGCTACCACTGACGAAAAGGTAAAAATTGAAGCAAAAATTACTGAATTAAAGTCAAAACGAAGAACAAAAATTGGTGAGTTAGAATCTAAAAGAAAATCAACAGTTCAGGAAATCAAAGATAAAACGGAGGCCAGAATAGAAAAATTAAAATTTCGTCTCAATAAATTTGAAAATTCCGTTTCTAATACTATTACTGATGCCAGAGCAGCTCAAATTAAAAAAAGAATTAAAAGACAAGAAAAAAAATTAGTGAAACTGCATCATGAGATAGAAGATGTAATGGATTAAAGCTTTTTAAAAAATCAATTTAATTATAAACAGTAAAATAGTAAAATCATGAAAAAAAATGTAGTATTTATAGCTATGCTTCTATTCGTAGCAGTAGTTATAACAAGTTGCGGTGAGGCTTCAAAAAAAGAAGCTCAAGAAGCAAATAAAGAATTAAAAAAACTTGATGAAGTAACGAAAGCTGACATAAAAAATAACGTTACGCAATCTTGGCAAAAATTTCAAAAAGAATCGGATACCCTTCTTAAAAAATCAGAAAATGAAATTACTGATTTGAAAGATAAAATTGCCAAATCCTCTAAAAAAGAACAAGAAAAATTGAACAAAGAGTTGGATAAATTAGTCATTAAAAATAATGAGTTAAAACAAAAAGTAGAACAAAGAGCCAAAGAATTTAAAGAAGATATGATTGCTTTCGATGAAAAGGCAGAAGAAAAGGAAAAAAGTTTTGAACGCGAATTCAAACATGATATGGATGAATTAGGTACTACCATTAAAGACTTTTTTAAAGATAATGTGAAGTAAAAAAGGTGTTATCAATACACTGTCATTCCGACTGTAGTGGAGAAATCTCATGATGATACTCGAATTTTCATGAGATTTCTCCATTTCGCTATCACTCCCTAGTTGAAATGACGTTTAGATTGTGTTAATTTTTATATCGAACTCACCTTTTAAAAAGAAGATTCCTCTTGCAAATTTCGCAAAGAACCTTCAAAATTGATAAGTAAAGATTCTTCTTCACGAACAATAAGCATAAAAGAATCTCTCTTAAAAGCATCTAGTTGAAGATCTAAATTTGCTTGAGTAACACCCAACCCTCTTAAAACACCATAAATACCGGTACTCATTTCCCCAATTGGTTTACCTTTTACTTCGTAAAGAAACATCGGTGTGAGTTTACCAGCAATAAATATTGTTCCGAATTCTTGGCTAATAATAATTCCCGATTTTATGGGTACTCTAACTATTCTTTCACATTGAAATTTTAACTTTTCTAGTTCTAGCACCCCTGCTTTCGAATCAAGTAGATACATTAAACTTAGTCTTTTGACAATAGTCAAATTAGTTAGAAAAATTCCTTGATTTTTTGCAAATTGAATTGCCTTTTCTAGTTGTGAAAATTGTTTAAAAACTTTCAAGTAAACGCGCTTTTGCACCGTATTAAAATTTAGCATTTTGTAAAGGGTTATTATACCAAAACAAGCCAAATTAAAAAAAACTAAAGCTAAAAAAAATGATCTAAATCAATTCAATTCATGTTCTTTATTAGTTCTATTTTCTTCTAATAAAGTGCATGAAAAAGCTATACTCGATGAAAACCTAGAAATTTCAATATTGATAAAAAATTGAACTAGCCTCCTACTATACCAGCAAAACATTTTTAATAACTGGAATAGCATCAAAATAGAAATACCAATATTTATAGAATACAGAAAAAGAGTAATTCTTTCACTTGATACTTAAACAAAATCTGCGATTTTACGCAACTTATCTTTATCGATTAACATTAATTTTCGCGCGGTTCCCATGGCTATTAATCCTTCCTCTTTAAATTCTGAAAGTGTTCGAATGGCCGTTTCGGTAGCAGTACCTATAATTCCGGCAAAATCTTCTCGAGGTATACCAACGCCATCCTGTAAAGAATCCTTAATAATTCCCTTGTCGTATAAATCCAATAAGGCTTGCGCGGTTCTTTGTCGTACAGAAGCAAATGCCATGTTGACCAGCTGTTCTTGAATTTCAATTAAATTATTAGAAATAAATTGTATGAATTTATTGGAAACCTGATGATTGCTGTACAATAACTTTAAAAAGTCTTCTTTCGGAATTGCATATATTTCGGCATCTTCTAGCACCTTTGCGGTTTCCATATAAGAATCGGTATCGCTGACCAAAGATAATTGTCCGATAAAATCTCCTGCGCCATGAATACCAATTACAAATTCTTTACCTGTTTCTGTCGTGCGATAGGTTTTTATAATACCGCTTTGCACAAAATATAAAGAATGCGCCGATCTGTTTTCAACGTAAATAGTATCATTCTTACTGTAATTTTTAACTATTTGCTTTTTAGTGAGGTTTTCTAAATCAACATATTCTGAAGCCTCTTCTAAAAAAGAGTTTATGCCTTCTAAGTTTCTTGAAAATTCTCTTCTTAAGAAATCATTCTTTTTTAATCGGCACTCTAAAACGTCTAACAATTCATTTTCTTCAAAAGGCTTTGTTAAATAATCATCAGCACCTAAATTCATACCTTTTCGCAAATCAGCTCTCTCTGATTTTGCCGTTAAAAAAACAAACGGAATACTTGCAGTTTTCGGATTTTTACTTAAAATTTGCAATACTCCGTAACCGTTCAATTCTGGCATCATGATATCGCAAAGTATGATATCCGGTTGAAATTTTAGTGCCAGTTTTACACCAACTTTTCCATCTTCAGCAGTGGCAACCTTGTAATTTGCCAACTCGAGTATATCGGCAGTAGTTTCTCGAACATCTTGATTATCTTCTATAAGTAAGACTTTTTTCATCATTTATTTTGATTTATGGGTAGTTCAACAAAAAAGGTTGTTCCCTTGTTTAATGTACTTTCAAATGTTATGGTTCCGCCAATAAGTTCAATATATTGTTTTACAATGTATAAACCCAAACCTATTCCATTAATGTTAACGGCATTTCTCGCTCTAAAGAAACGGTCAAATAAATTATTTTGTTCATCTAAAGGAATCCCAATTCCGTGATCGGTAACCTCTAGTATGACATTCTTTTCATTGTTATGGAGGTATATCGCAATTTCATCTTGCTGATTGGAATATTTTATCGCATTCGAAACCAAATTCGTTAAGACATGCCTAATTATTTTTGGGTCGAAAAATACTTCAACTTCCTTCATTTCACTGTTGAAAAGTATCACTTGTCCCTCCTTTTTGCTTGGTTCAATCTCTTCAATAATCGATTTAGAAAATTCTATAAGTTCAAATGTAATCGGTTGGGATAAAACTTTGCCCTCTTCCAACTTGCTTAAAGAGAGAAAATCATTTAAAATAGTTACCAAACTTTTCACATTTGACTTAATAATACTCACGTATTTTTTTCTTCGTTCTTCTTGATCATTTGGCTGTTTACTGATTAGATTAGCCGAAGAAAGTATTGCACTTAAAGGGGTTCGAAATTCATGTGATGCCAATGAAATGAAACGAGATTTCAACTCATTCAACTCTTGTTCTTTGCGCAATGCTTCTAAAATTTCTAGTTCAATTTGTTTTTGTTCAGAAATATTGCTGTATACAAATAATGCTTGCTGAATGGCATCTTCATGACTATAAAGAGGTGTTGTATTTACGACATAGTTATTTTTTTTAAATTCAACCTCATAGGTTAAATGTGCTCCAGACAAGGTTTTAAAAATAACATTTTTAATACCCTCTTTTTGCCCTAAATCTAAAATGCCAATGTCATCAACTGATAATCCTTGCAAATCTTCTCCTTTTAAGTTTAAATTGTCCAATTCACGTCCTTCAATATATTCAATTTTATAATCATTATTGATCACCGCAATGGCTCCTTTCGGGAAATTTTTTGCAATTGTTAAAAACATTTGTTGATTCGATAATGCTCTATTCTCTGCGAGTTTTGTTTCTTGAATTTGATCTTCAAAATTTAAGTTGGATTCCACTAATTTTTTAACAGTGGCCATCAACTCCTCGGTACGAAACCGTACCTCTTCTTCTAGTTTTAAAGTATATTTTTCTAATTGCTCCCTACTTTTTTGAAGCATCTCATTCGTATTGTTTTGTTCAATTGCAACGCTTGCTAATCTAACCAAGTCAGTAATAATTAATTTTTCACTTTCTTCCGGTGTTTTAGGATAATCATAATAAACAGAAAAAGTACCTAAAACCTCTTTTTCTGCGGATAAAATTGGAAAAGACCAACAAGCTAAAAAAGGATGTTTTATGTTTTTATTAAATTCTACCCATTTTTCTTCTTGGGTTATATCTTCTCGAATAACCTCTTCTTTATTTTTAATAGCTTGAGTACAACAACACGAAATAGACTCTACAGAGACACCATCAATGGCTTTTATGAAATTCTCTGGTAAATTGGATCCTGATAAATAATGTAAACTTTGTTTATTCTGATCGAATAATAATATAGCAAGTCTACTGTTTTTAAGATTTTCTTCAGCAGTTTTTACAATAAGATCACTAATTTCTTTTATGGGTTTATTTTGTGTGATCATTTCCAATATTTTTCGGATTTCATCACTTAGTAATTCTTCTTTTTTTCGAACAGTAATATCGTTTTGAACCCCTATAAAATGGGTCAAATCTCCGTTATCATTGTAAATTGGAGTAATCGTTAATTCATTCCAAAACAGTGAGCCGTCTTTTCTGTAATTTCTAAGTATAACATGACAAGGCTTACCTTGATTAATAGCAGTTCTCATTACCTGAATTGCTTCTTGATCACGGTCATCATTTTGTAAAAAACGGCAATTTCTACCCAATGCATCTTCTTTAGAATAGCCTGTCATTTTCACAAAAGAATCATTGCAATAAATAATAGGAAGATCGGGTAATTTGGCATCGATTATCAAAATTCCATTACCCGCTGCCTCTAATGCCTGATTTTTAATTTTAAGAGATTGTTCTACGTCTTTTTTATCTGTTACATCTCTAACAATGGTTAAAAGACCTTTGTGATTTAGCGGAACTATGCGCGCTTCATAATGCTCTACACGATTATCGCCAGAATAGGTATATTCCGTAATCTGAACTTTTTTACTTTTTATCGTTTGTTTTTGAATTTTGTTAATTATTCTATACATATCAACAGGCAAAACATCTTTCATATTTTTACCAATTATCTGATCCTTAGGTAAAAATAATTTTTCTGGATTTTGCACATAGACCTCTAAAAAATTACCAAAATAATCTTGAACAAATAACAAATCAGGAATCGCCAGTAAAATTGCTTTATTCTTTGCTTCAAAAGATTTTAAATCAAAAGCCAATTTTCTTTGTTTTGTTATATCCTGAATAAATCCTTCTAAAGCAATTAAATTTCCATCCATATCAAAAACACCTTCGCCTTGTCTCCAGATATATTTTAACTGTCCTTTTTTGGTTTTAATACCAAACATAACATTATAAGATTCCTTTTTTTTAATTGCTTTTTGAATGGTATTCCAAACTTGATTTTTATCTTCGTCAATGATTAATTCTCCAAAATTGATTTTACCCTCTATAAATTCATTAGCATGATAACCTGTAAGAGTAAAGCAACCTTCACTTATGAAAAATACCTCCCAATTTTTAGAGTTTTTACTTTGATAAACAACACCTGGCACATTATTTATTAAAGTTTTGATTCTTCTTTCACTCTCCAATAAAGCCATATTCGTTTTTATACGAGCGGATATATCTTGTATTGTTCCAATTTTGCCAATTACTTTGTCTTTATTATCTAAAACTGCACTTCCTTTTGCAATGACATGCCTGATTTTTCCATCGAAACCAATGATGCGGTATTCTATATGATATGCTTTCTTTTTTGCACTAGCTTTTTCCATTAATTCGAGTGCCATTTTTGAATCGTCAGGATGTAAAGAATCATAAACAGAAGTAATATTTAAGCGCTTATCTCCTGCTTGTAATCCGTAAATTTTATAAAATTGATCTGAAAAATTTGCCACATTGCTTAGCGCATTCCAACGCCAACTTCCAACCTCTGCCAAATCTTGAGCGACTTGCATTTCATGATCCTTCTTCTTAACTGTTCTTTGAAGTGTTAAACGTTCCGTAATATCTACAATTACACAGATTACGACCAAATTTTCTTCAATTTTTATTGGATTAAGACTTATTTCAACCGGAAATATTGAACCATCTTTTCTTTTACCAGAAAGTTCAAGACCTTTACCTAAAGGTCTTGCATGTGGGTTTTTAATAAAGTTTTCTCGATGAAATTTGTGTGAGGCATGTAGTTTTTCTGCAATTAATACTTCAACCTTTTGGTTTATTAATTCGCCCGAAGAATAACCAAACATTTTTTCGGCAGAAGGGTTTACGCGAATAAGAATACCGCTTTGGTCAACTACTAGTATACCTTCGGTTAAACAAGCATAAATGCTTTCAAATAAAAATACATCGTTAATATGAGCCCCCATCTGACAAGTACTAGTTTTTTTGAGAATTTCTTGTTGAAAAACAAAAATTTTATATCACTTGTAATTTATCCAACTAATTAATTAAACATTAGTTATCTAAAAAATATATAAGTTAAAATGTAGGTATAAGTTACAAAAAATATATTTCCTATTTGCTAAAATAAAGTAAATCTTTCTCCAACGTTTAATGATGTATGTCATTGATTAATAGCAAAAAAATAGATAATTTTGAACTAAATTATTCACATGAACAAAGGTCTAGTTCTTTCAGGAGGTGGCATGCGAGGAATTGCCCATATTGGTGCCATTAAAGCCTTGGAAGAAAACGGTTATTCTCCTACTCATATTGCAGGCACAAGTGCAGGTGCTATAGTTGGTGCATTGTATGCAAAAGGGTACCACGCAACAGAAATTCTTGATTTTTTCAAAACCGCTCAAATTTTTAATCTTACGAATTTTGCTTTAAACAAACCCGGTTTTATTGATTCTGAAAAATTATATGCCAATTTTAAATCTTATTTACCAGAAGACACCTTCGAAAGCCTAAAAAAGCATCTCTTTATTACTGCAACCAATTTACTTGACGGGACCTTAGAAGTTTTCGAAAGCGGCAAACTCATCACACCCATTTTAGCATCTGCCGCTTTTCCCGGTGTTTTTACACCCGTAAAATTTAACGATAAAACCTATATCGATGGCGGAACCATTAATAATTTTCCGGTAGATATTCTTAAAGATAAATGTGACCAAATAGTTGGTATCTATTTGAGTCCGTTTGAGATCTTAGAAAAAAACAATTTAAAATATTCTTTTAGCATTTTGGAAAGAGCTTATAGAATTAAATCTGCAAGCATCTCTATGAATAAATTTTCAGACTGCGACTTGGTTATTTTTCCAAAAGATTTAAATAATTACGGTACTTTTTATGTCAAAAATGCGGATGCCATCTTTAATTTAGGGTACGAAACAGCTCAAAAAGCGATACAAAGTAACATGGACTTTCTAAAATTGAGCTAGTTACTTTATATTTTAATTTTTATTATTTAAAGAAAAATAACATAAAATGCTCTCTTACCTAATCCACCTTTGAGCGAAAAAAGTAAGAGAGCAGTAAAGAAAGAATTCATTACGTTATTATCCGAATGAAAAGTTAGCTATGAAACTTCAATCATTTTTGGTTTACGTTTTTTGGATTCTTCTTTTTTCATCAATTTAAATTTTAAAATACCATCATTATATTTCGCTTTCACATCTTCATCTTTAATGGTATCAGGTAACAGCAAAGATCTTTCGAAAGAATTATAGCTAAATTCTTGACAAGTATAATTTTTTTCTTTCTCTTCTTTTTCAGTTGATTTTTCAGCAGAAATATTTAAGTAACCATTATCAATGGAAACCTTAAAATCTTTCTTAGAAAATCCGGGAGCAACTAATTCAATTTCAAAATCTTTGTCGGTTTCGATAATATTCATGGCTGGTTCGGTAGTTTTTCCGTTAAAGAAATTGTCATCAAATAATCCCATATTCATCAAATTACTACCGAAAAAATCGTCGGTATCAAAAAAACTAGATGGAATCAGACTACTTGATGGTCTTCTTTTTTTAAATTTTACTAGTGACATAGCTTTATATTTTTAGATTAAACAATAATTATTGAGCTAAGTTACGAGCGTAACCAAGTTTTTAAAATGATACAAATCACAATTCCAAATAATCTTAATCATCTTTTTTGCTGAACTTTAGTAAAACCTTTTATATAAAAAAATTAGAATCCTGACCCAAATCATTTTAAAACAATTTGAGATGTAATAACTTTAATAAATGAAGTAAAAATATGTTTACTTTTATTCCAACATTAAAGCATTAAATCATGATAATCAAAGCTTTACCTAAAAAAAAGTCTCAAAATAGTTTTAAAGATTTTTATGCAGAAATTTCTAAGCACCTGCCAAAATTAGAAAACTTTACGCGAGCAAAAATTAAAATTGCCGAAAATGAAGGTGCTATTAAAAAAGGATTTTATACACTAAATGATATTTTAGATGACGTTTATTGGCAGATTTATAAAGATTATTCTAAAGAAATGAAGAAAGAATCTTTGAGCAAAATTTTATTTCTTAAAACAATTTCAAAAATCGATGAAATTATAGAATTAGAAAGTCAAACCGCAAACTCCATCTCGACGAGCACCATATTAAAAGAAGAACTCGATTTGTTAGAAGAACATTATAGTGTAGATGGCGGTGGTGATTTTATTCCGGAAGAAGAATTTGACGATATTTCTTACCAGCAAAAATATTTTAAACAAACACACTTTATTTTAAATGAAGTAATGGAAGATAAATTGATTGGTAAAGTTTTTAAAAAAGATGCGGCAACTTCCTTATCGATCCATAGAAAAGATATTCCAAAAATTTTTTACAACCTACCACTAAACACTGAAATAATTCTAGAATTATATGTTTTTGGCGAGCAAAACACTTCTGAAATTTCACAAATACTCGGCATAAAAAAACAACGAATTATGTGGATTATTACTACATTTTTAAAAGAATTTAAACAAAACATGTAAATCAAAAACAATGTTTACAAATAGAGAAGAGGCGGCATATCTTTTAGTTGAAAAATTACAAAATTACAAAAATTGCGATGGCATTGTTCTCGCTATACCAAGAGGTGGTGTACCGCTTGGATGCATCATATCAGAAAAACTAAATGTCCCGTTAGATGTTGTTCTTTCAAAAAAAATTGGCCATCCTTTTCATAAAGAATTTGCCATTGGTGCGGTGACTTTGAAAAGTCGCATTTTAAGTGAAGGTATAGCCGAAGTTTCTAAAGAATATATTGACAATGAAACTCAGATTATTAGAGAACTACTACAAAAACGATATACCGATTATTACGGTAAGAAAAAACCACATGCCTTAGAAAATAAAGTCCTAATTGTTGTTGATGACGGTATTGCAACCGGTAATACTGTTTTAGCAACTATTGCCATGTTACATGCCGAAAAGCCAAAAAAAATTGTTGTGGCGATTCCTGTTGCTCCAACAAAAGCATTTCAAAAATTAAAATCTTCCCCATTTATTGATGAGGTAATTTGCCTATCTACTCCGATAAATTTTCAGGCAGTTGGTCAATTTTATCTTGATTTCAATCAGGTTAACGATATGGAAGTCAAAAGATTATTACAAAAGCAAGAAAAGCAATTCGAGAAAAAAATATAATCATACGCAATAATGATTTAAATCATTTTAATAAAAAATAACTCGCTGTATCTTTATAATCATTTTATAAATTTCATTAATGTTTAACTTTTAATTTTCAAAAAAATGGATACAATTCAAACCAATGAACCTATTATTTCAATGCCAAGAATTGGTGATAAAGCACCTTCATTTAAAGCTACTACAACCCAAGGAATGATTGATTTTCCTAACGATTATAAAGGAGAATGGGTTATTCTATTCAGCCATCCTGCCGATTTCACACCGGTTTGTACTTCTGAGTTTATGACTTTTGCCAAACTTGCCGATAAATTTGCCAAAGCAAATTGCAAATTGGTTGGTTTATCCATTGACGGGCTCTACAGTCATATTGCTTGGCTGAGAACCATAAAAGATAAAATCAAGTTCAAAGACATGAAAAACATGGAGGTTAAATTTCCATTAATTGAAGATATCACTATGGAAGTTGCCAAAAAATATGGCATGATTCAACCAGGAGAAAGTGAAACAAAAGCAGTTAGAGCCGTATTTTTTATTGATCCGAAAGGCATGATAAGAACCATAATTTATTATCCGTTAAGTTTGGGTAGAAATTTTGACGAATTATATCGTGTTATTATCGCTTTACAAACTGCAGATGCCTTTGCCGTTGCGACTCCAGCCGATTGGTATCCTGGAGATGATGTGATTATTTCACCTGCAGGATCTTGTGGTGTTGCAGAGGAAAGAATGGTTGGTAAAGAAGCAGAATTAAAATGTGAAGATTGGTTTTTCTGTACCAAAAAATTAGATAAAGATGTTGTTTTGAAAAAAATTTTAAAAAAATAACATAATTTTAAAATGACACTTCTAAATGTTAACGTTTGGAAGTGTCATTGTAATTAACAAGGATTCGCTTTTAGCGGAGTTGTAACATTTTTAAAAAAATCCAAAGATTCTCCCTGTAGCCATTTCCTTTCATTTTCTTTAGAAAGCACTACTGGCATTCTTTTTTTTATGTTGTGAATTTTTGCCATAAGAGCATTGGCTTCTGTAGTAATAATGCTGTATGTTGGTAGTATTTCACCAGTTTCGGTATCTACCCATTTCGAATAAATCCCTGCAAAGGCAAAAGATTGATTATCCTTCATTTCAATTAAATATTTTTGTTTCTTTTTTCCTTTGGAATCTAACCATTGCCATTCATAAAATCCATCAGCCAAAATGAGACAGCGATTTATTATATTCTCTTTAAAAGATGGTTTAACCGATAAAGTTTCAATCTTCGCATTCAAGGTATATTTTTGAATATTACGATCTTTTGACCAGTTAGGAATTAATCCCCATTGATAATTCTGAATGATTTTTGTCGCATCATTGGTAATAATTGGAGTTTTTGGAAAGGTAAATGCGTTGATTTCTTCTTTGGGCTGATACAAATTCTTGTCTGCAAATTTGGCATCAAACTGATTCTCTAATTCTGCGGCTGTTCGGATTATTTTGGTATTATAACACATGTAAAATTGGAAAGATTAATTTTTTTCAAAATCAAATATCACGAATCTTATTTAGGATAGGATTCTATTTTAATTTCAGGAATTTTAATAATTTCAACGGTTGCGGATGAAAGAATAACTTTTCCGGCAGTTTTTTCAACTTCTTGATGAATTTTTTCTTGCAATAGGTGCTTTGTTGTTCTTCTTTTTTTATAATCAACAATATAGCGCAAATTGAATTGCACCCAATTATCTGTCAAGGTAATCGCTAAAGTTGGATCAAGCTGAGCATCTTCAATATAATATTTCTGAACGACCTTTTGCCATTCTTCTTTCGAATCTGCTGTATATTGGCTTAGCACCTCTCTGGCAACTTGAATTACCAAACTTTTTGCAAGCTCCATATCGGATCCATAGCGAATCGGAAGATCAAATTCATCCCATACAAATGGAAAATTTTTAGAATAATTATATATCGGACCTTTAAAAACAAAGGCATTACTCAGTTTTATAATTCTACCAGAATAGTTATCGCTAGTCACCCACTCGCCTATTTCCATAATGGTTGTATATATACTATCAACATCAATAACATCGCCTTTAATATTATTAATTTCAATACGATCACCTGGTTTGTAAACTTTTACAAAAAAAATGAAAAAGGAGCCTGCAAGACTTAAAAAAATCTCTTGTAATGTGATCGCAACTCCTGCTGTAAAGAAGCCAATTGCGAGCGTTAAATCTTTTATATTACCAGTAAAATAGATGATGGACAAAACAACTAAGAAAAAGTATCCTACAATTTCAACGGCCTTTTGAGATTTATAACGCATGGCCGAATCCGGAAGATGCTTTCTTACGAATTTCCGCAGTACTTGCATAATTAAAAACACGACGATAACCCAAAATAGGTATTTTAAAACACTCGTAAATATCGAATGCTCTTTTAGCCAAGAATTTACCATTTCAAAAAAATCCATGGTTGCAGAAATTTTAGTTGAATCTAAAAATGTAACATCGATTCTATAATTAGAAATAAAATCGATTAACTACCTAAAGGTACAAAATTAGCATTAGAAAAAATTCAGTTTTACGAAAACTAAAAGAAAGCATTAGAAAGATAGTTCTACATAATTTATCTGTTTTTTTACCAGCTTCCGCCGCCTCCGCCGCCAAATCCTCCCCCTGAAGAACCACCACCTGAAGATCCGCTACTTTTAGACGGTGAACTTACCATGGTAGATTGCGTACTCGACATGGCACCGGAAAATGATTTAGAAAAATCGCGCATCCCTAAATAATGCCCGGTTGACGAAGTGTACCAATTTGGAGGTGGAATATGCAAAGCTTCAAATTTTTTAGCCCATTTTTCAAATAAGCCGAATGCCAAAGCGTAGCCCATCGTGTTTTCAAAATAACCAGGATCGTCTTTGAGCAGCATTTTTAATTTGTTCTCTTCGGCAACTTTGATAAATTGTTTAAAGCCTTTTAATTCGGATAAAATTTGATTTCCTTTCGCATTCTTTTTAACCATTAAAATATTAAAAACAAGCAAAACAACCGATGTTATTACAATAACTATGAGAGCAATTATCCCCCAGAAAAACAATCCAATAATACCAAATAGTATGGCCGATACTAGTAAAACAACCAATGTAATGGTCTGTACTTTTTTTGATTTCGCCTCGTAATAGGTTTGTGCATTTTCTTTTAGGCTACTTTTTGCACTATTCATTGTGGTATAAAATGAATCTTTCAAACTACTTATTAAAACCTCTTTTTCGGCACCGTCAAAATCACTTCCAAAAAGTCCGATAAAAATATCTCTTTCGTATTGAGTAGCATTATTTGGGAGTTCTTTTATTCGAATAATCTTGGTATCCCCTTTACCAAAAAGACCTTTTTTAGGAATCTCTTCAATGCGTATCAAACCTTTATTACCCCAATATGGGATTAATGCAATTAAATCGGAATTATCTTCGCGATCATCAATTAAAAAACCTGCCATTGCCGGATCTATATTTTCGGGAGCATAATAACTTGTCGTGCTTATTACCTTATCATCTTTTCCAAATTTTCTAAAGACATAATAAAATCCGGAAACAAGAATACCAACCAAAAACACCCAGCCATTGTTCGTCCAAAAAGGCCAAATGGGTTTTAATTCCTTTACAGAACCAACCGGTAAATTAATTAAAACTGTAACACTCTCTCCCGGACGAGAAACAAAATTAGAATTGCTTTTACCTATTAATTGATTGCCTTCAAAATTCAGTTGCATATCTTTACTTAACAAAGAATCTCCTCGAATTCCGGTATAAACAAAACTGTTTTCTTGGCTTAACTCAATATTTTTTGGTGCCCGAATTGTAAAGCTTATTTGATTAAAATCGGCACTCCAACCGTCTGGTTTTAAATTCCAATAAAAACGAATAAAATCCTTTTCAAAAAGAAAGGCATCAAAGACCCGATATGTAATCTCATAGTGTTGCTTGCCGAAAACCGTTTTGTCTTTATCACCAATTTTAATGATAAGATTATCTTCTAACTTTTGTTGAAAATCAAAAGGTGCTTCGAATTTATGATTAGGTACATCAATATTATCAATTTTGATTTTTCTTTTTTCTTGTTGTCCCTCTGAATTTAATAGGTCATATTCGGTTTGAATGGTTCTGAAAATACCATGTTTTTGGGCTTCAAAATTAAGGTCATAGTTTTCTATCACATCGAAATAGCCCTTTTCTGATATTTCAATAATTATAGTATAGTTCTCCACAGAAAAATCCTGAGAAGAACCAGTAAAAATGGATAAGAAAAGAAGCGCTATGGAAAATATTTTTTTCATGATTAAACTGTTTTCAGCAAAGTATAGTCGTTAAGCTAAAAAAAGAGTCTTTTAAGATGAGAAATCCACCTTTATATTTTCTTTGCTAGCTTCATCAGTTTCAAAAAAGTCAAAATGCTTATAGTTAAACATTCCTGCAAAAATAACTCCCGGAAGGCTTTCTCCATACGTATTATTTTCACGAACAGTTCCGTTATAATAGCGACGGCTACGTTCTAAATTTTCTTCAATCAAATTGAGTTTTCCTTGCAAATCAAGAAAATTTGCATTGGCTTTCAAATCCGGATATGCTTCTCCTAAAGCAAAAATACTTCGCAAAGTCTGTTGCAGTTGATTCTCTGCTTTTATTTGACCGTTAATATCATCTTTAGGAACTTGCATTGCCGCATTTCTAGCTTTTATCACGTTTTCAAGTGTTCCGCTTTCATGCTTGGCATACCCTTTCACAGTTTCAACAAGATTCGGAATTAAATCATATCGACGCTTTAATGCAACATCGATATTGCTCCATGCATCTTTCACCACATTGCGATTTTTCACAAATCGGTTAAAAATTATAACAATAAAAATTACTAAAAGAATTACTAGCCCAATAATAAGAAGTAGAATGCCCATAATGAATGTTTTTAGATTTATACTAAATTACATTTTTTTCTTTTAATTTCTACAAAACCAATAAATTAATGTGTTTTTTCAGATTAAGAACTACATGAAAGCATTGAGCAACCGACTTTATGCCGCGCCCATTCGGGTCGTTTTGCAAACCATTTTTGACATTCCTTTTGCTCGCTATATGGATTTTTAAGAAGGGTAAATATTTCATCTAGTAAAGAATATTCGCCCTTATCAGCCGCATCAATTACCAATTGTGCCATATAGTTTCTCAGCACATATTTTGGATTAATTGCATTCATTTTTTCTTTTCTCGATAAATCGGATAAGGTTTCTTTTTTTAATCGATTGGCGTAATTTTCAAACCAAGTATTCCATTTTTTAGAGATTTCACCAACAACTTCTTCAGGTTTGTAAAAAGAATCTTTAACCAAATCGATATAATCAATCTTTGCCCCGTTATCGATAACTTCTTCTATTGGTATTTCACTTAATTTTCTAAAGAAAATCGTCATATCGGTTTCGGTGAGTTGCAAGGTGTTTTCTAAATTTTCTATCAAAAATGCATCATTTTCATCCTGGGTAAAAAGACCTAACTTAGACTGCATCATTTGTAGTGATCTTGCCTGATAATTCTCTTTATATTCTTCTAATATTAACTCAAACGGCTCTGATTCCTCTACTAAAAGATATAAGGCATTTGCCAATTGATATAAATTCCATAATCCAATATTCGCTTGATTACCAAATCGATATCGTTTAAATTCTTTATCTGTGGTATTGGGAGTCCATCCTAAATCAAAATCTTCTAACCAGCCATACGGACCGTAATCAATGGTGAGTCCGAGAATCGACATATTATCGGTATTCATTACACCATGTACAAAACCAACTCGTTGCCAATGAATTATCATGTTTAAGGTTCGATGTGCCACCTCGCGAAAAAAATGAATATACGATTCTTTCGTACCAACTTCTAGGTGCGAGAAAAAGTGTTTGATGGTATAATCGGTCAAAATTTTCAAGTTTTTCACATCTTTTCTGGCAGCAAAAATTTGATAATTTCCAAAACGTAAAAATGTTGGTGCTACTCGGCAAACAATGGCTCCTTTTTCGTAGGCAGAATTTCCATTATATAAAACATCACGTAAAACTTCATCGCCCGTCAAAGCTAAAGTGAGCGCACGTGTAGTTGGCACACCTAAATGAAACATGGCTTCACTACACAAATATTCCCGAATAGAAGAGCGTAAAACTGCCAAACCGTCTGAATTTCGTGAATACGGGGTCGCTCCTGCTCCTTTTAATTGCAATGCCCAACGTTTATCCTTGTGCTTAATCTCTGTTAGGTTAATTGCTCTTCCATCGCCTAATTGCCCTGCCCAATTACCAAATTGATGTCCGCCATAACACATCGCATAAGGGTTGGTATTTTCTAGAACTTTGTTTCCAGTAAAAATTGCTAAAAATTCGTTTGTTTTAGCATCTTCTTCGGTTAAACCAATAGCAGTGAGCATTTCTTTAGATACATGTAATAATTCAGGCTTTTTGGTTCTTTTAGGGGTAACGAATGAAAAAGCGGCTTCGGTTACTTGCCTTGAAATATTTGTTTTATCGGTATCTGCCGGAAGTTCTTTATTGAAAGTATCTTGAATATTAAGTAGCATCTTGTTGGTTTTAATCTAGTATAAAGTCGTTTTGTCTTGAATAGGCCTACAAATTACGGAAATCTCATTGAATTCTTCTTTAAAAACAATTCAAGGTTACTCCAATTGAAAATTTTCAATAGCAATGTAAAATCCAATAAAAACTCTAAATTCGTTTAAAGAAAAAAGAACTCTGATGATTAACTTGCATAATAAAAAGTTTAGGGCAATTAAAAATTCGGCAAACGGAGAAATATCCGAAGAAACATTTTTTGATTATCAACAACAGAATGCCGTTGTGACTGCAAATTATTCCGGTGGCCAAATTGTATATGGGCAACTTATCGGACTCGTTACTGACGATGGAAATTTAGAATTACGATACCATCATATCAATCATGACAACGAAATACAAACAGGAACGTGCATTTCAAAACCCGAAATTTTGGATAATGGAAAAATTCGGTTGCATGAAACTTGGCAGTGGACAAGTGGTGACTTTACAAAAGGAACAAGCATAATAGAAGAAATATGATTTTAGAAATAGCCATTTTACAAGTAAAAGAAGGTTTGTTAGACAATTTTGAAAGAGATTTTCAAAAGGCAAGCGTATATATTCGGTCAATTGATGGCTATATAAAACATAGCTTAAAACGTTGTTTGGAAGATAAAAATAAATATGTTTTATTGGTAGAATGGAATTTGTTAGAAGACCATACAATTAGGTTTCGAGAATCAGAAGCCTATTTACAATGGAAAAAATTATTACATTCCTATTACGATCCGTTTCCTGTGGTGGAACATTATGAAACTGTATTCGATTTTAAGAACTGATATTTATATCTGCTTAAAACAAGATAATGTGAATTATCTGCTTAAGATAAGATATATTTGATTATCTGCTTAAAATAAGATATATTTACACCCTATTTAACTTTAAACTTATGATCACCAGCATTATTACCGGGGATATTATCAACTCAAGAAAGAGTAAAAATTACGAATGGATAGAAAAACTCAAAGAAGTTTTGAACCAATTCGGTAAAGAACCCAAACAATGGGAAATATATCGTGGCGATAGTTTTCAACTGGAAGTTCCCGCAGAAGACGCCTTAAAAGCAGTAATCCTGCTAAAAGCAACCATCAAGCAAAACAAAGAATTAGATGTGAGATTAGCCGTTGGAATTGGAGAAAAAGAACACCATGCAAAAAAGATAACCGAATCTAACGGATCTGCTTTTGTATTTTCCGGTGAATGCTTTGATAATTTAAAAAAAACCGGATTGGCTGTAAAAACAGATCAAAAAGAATTTGATCAAAGCATGAATTTATATTTGGATCTAGCTTTGCTTACTATGAACAACTGGACTCCCAATTCAGCTGAAATTGTAAAACTGAGTTTGGAAAACCCAAATAAAACGCAAAAAGAATTAGCAAAAAAATTAGAAATTACACAAAGCAATGTTAGTGGAAGAATAAAACGATCAGGCTTTGACGAAATAATGCGACTTGAAAATCACTACAGAAAATTAATCAAAAAGATATGGTACTCTTAACGTTACAATTGGTTCTTGCACATATTTTAGGTGATTTTGTCTTTCAACCAAAAAAATGGGTTGTCGATAAAAATGAAAAAAAACAGCTGTCAAAATATTTATATGCGCATATTTTAATTCATGCCATTGCCTTACTTATCATCCTTCAATTTAATTGGAATTATTGGGCTGGAATTCTGATTATATTGGTTTCACACTTCTTTATTGACCTTGTCAAAGTAAACTTGAAAGAAAAAATAAACACCTCTTTACTGTTTATTTCAGACCAGTTGGCACATCTGGTAATTATTGCATTGGTTGTTTATTTTTATACGCCCTACTCTTTGGATTGGCAAATTATTTTTGATGCAAATACCTTATTATTAGTTACTTGTATTATTTTAGTTACCAATGTTTCTTCCATTTTAATGCAGATAATTTTGATCAAATGGCGTTTGGAAGAAGATGACAATACCAGTTCACTAGAAAACGCCGGCAAATATATTGGCATGCTTGAACGCTTATTTGTTTTTGTTTTTATCATCACCAACCAATGGCAGGCAATTGGATTTTTACTAGCAGCAAAATCTGTTTTTCGTTTTGGTGATTTATCCAATGCAAAAGATCGAAAACTAACCGAATATATTTTAATAGGAACCTTGTTGAGTTTTGGATTAGCAATCGCGATTGGTCTATTGTTTCAATATGCCAGTATGAAACTAATTTGATAACGATTCCTTACTATTGAAATGCTTGCCCTATTGCTTTTTCCACCAAAGGTTGCATCACTTTATAACCCGCTAAATTTGGGTGGACTCCATCTTCGCTAAGCTTTGTCGGCAAACCATTTTTGTCATCTACCATCGCTGAAAAATAATCTACATAAATATGTTTGTTTTCTTTGGCGTATTCTTGAATCATCTTATTCAAGAGCGGAATTTTTTCATTAGGATTTTTTCCTGATCGCCATGGATAATCAAATGCGGGAACCACAGAAGAAAGTATCACTTTAATTCCGTTTGCTGTGGCTAGTTCTGACATAGACTTCAAATTTTCCATAATTTCATCTAAAGTCATCGGACCGGTATTACCTGCAATATCGTTTGTGCCTGCTAAAATTACAACTACTTTTGGTTGCAAATCAATCACATCCGCTCGAAAACGAAGCAACATTTGAGGTGTTGTTTGTCCGCCAATTCCTCTATTTATATACGGTTTCCCTGAAAAAAATTCTGGCGAAATTTGCAGCCATCCTTCGGTAATCGAGTTTCCCATGAAAACAACTCTATTCTCATTTAAAGCTGGAACAGGTAAATTTTTATTTTCTTCTTTGAATCGATTTAAATTTGCCCAGTCTTGTGCAAGAGCTCCTTTTCCCATAAGTAAAACGATTATAATTAACTGAATTTTATAGATCATATTTTTCATGATAAAATATATTTTTAAGAAATAAAAATAAGGAATTTACACCTAAACTAGCAGAAAAATATAATTTATTGAATACCTAATTTTTTTCCAGTAATTTTTCGTTTCCAAATTATAGTTTACTTTTATCACCTAGTCTACGTTACAATAAATGAAAAATTGTATTATCTGTAATTTTGCTTTAAAACCATCTTCAATTATGAATCAAAAATACATTTGTATAGTAGCAATGCTCTTAGCTTTTTCTGCTTTTTCTCAAGAAAATAACGATTCCTTTATCCCTGATTTATTACGACAAAACAAAGAAAAATTTGAAGAAATATTGCAACAGCCAGAAAAGTACAAACTTCAAATTATCTATACACAAATCGATCGTGACAAGAATAATAAAGCCCATTTTACAACACATCGCTTTCGCACTACTAAGAACGATTATTTTTATCCGGCAAGTACCGTTAAGATTTTTGCCGCTGCACTAGCATTAGAAAAGATCAACGATCTACATATTAGCGGATTAGATAAGTATTCGATCATGCTTACGGATAGCACATTTTCGGGTCAGAGTCACGTTTTTACGGATTCTAGTGCTCTTAATTTGAAACCATCTATCGCACAATATATTCGTAAAGTTTTTGTGGTAAGTGATAACGATGCTTTTAATCGATTGTACGAATTTATCGGGCAAGAAAACTTTAATGAAAGATTGCACGAAAAAGGATTTGCCGATGTACAAATTTCACATCGATTATCCATTACACTAACACCGGAAGAAAATAAAAACACCAACGCGATTCGATTTTATGATAAGGAAAGTGAACGATTAATTTATGAACAAGCTGCGCAAAAAAGTACAAAAAACTATCAAGCAAAACAGGCTATTTATTTAGGAAAGGGATATGATAACGGCACAGATACAATCCAACCTCCCATGGACTTTTCCTTTAAAAACAGAATTTCTTTGGAGGAGTTACAAAAAATAATTAGAGTTCTTCTTTTTCCTGAAAATTATCCAGAAAATAAACGTTTTAATTTAACCGATGATGACTATACTTTTTTAAGGCAATACATGTCCCAATTACCGCGAGAAACTAAATATCCAGACTATAGTAATTATGACCTTTACCCTGATAATTATTGCAAATTCTTAATGGTTGGTACCAATAAAGAAAAGATCCCTGCCCATATTAGAATTTTCAATAAGGTTGGTTCAGCTTATGGTTTTACCATTGACAATGCCTATATCGTTGATTTTGAAAAAAATATTGAATTTATGCTTTCTGCCGTCATCTACACCAATGAAAATGAAATTTTAAATGACGGTAAGTATGAGTATGAAACAAAGGCATATCCGTTTATGGATGCTTTAGGCGATGTTTTTTATCATTACGAAATCCAACGAAATAGAAAATACCAACCCAATGTACAGTCTTTTAAAATGAAATACGATAGAGACTAATTACAACTAAAAATCTTTAACAACTAACCAAACTTTGTTAAAGAAAAAGCCTCGAAATAAAATTATTTCGAGGCTTTATATTATGTGTTAAAATCGAGTTTTAACTATCTTTATCTAGAAAATTAGGAATACCATCATTATCAGCATCATCATTAAAAAAATCTCCATCGCCATTCGTATCTTCGTCTTTAGTAAGTATTCCATCACCATCATCATCCGGGTCGCCAAAATCAGGAGTTAAATCTTTATCCGTATCATCATTATATACATCGCCATCACCGTCTCTGTCTTCTAAGTTATTAATAACCCCATCATTGTCGGTATCAGCACGAACAACTTTTCCAACACTAATATAAAAATAGAGAATTTCATTTGGAGCAATACTTAACGAACCTACATTTCCATAAGCCAAACCAGATGGAATGAAAAGAATACCATCACCGGTATTTTCATACCCAAAAGACTCATCTTCATATGTAACCACTTCACCAGCTTTAAAATGCGGAACGCCATAACGCCATCCTTGAATTACGGAGTAAAGTTGTAACCAAGACTTGGTAGAAGTAAAACTCAGGTTTTCATCAACTTTTATACTGTCTAAAGTAAAACCTCTATAGAGCATTTGAACCGAATCATTTCTAGTTGGATTTTCACCAACACCTTCAAAATCAGTATAATAATAAAGTTTGTAGTTTACCTCGTTCTCTGTAATATTTTGGATACTTAATTTATCACTAGCATAAATAGATGTTTCATTATTTAAAATAGTATCTACCAGTTTATCATCATTAATATAGTGTGATTGTAGAAACTCTACCAATAAATCATCATCGATCAAAGCCTGCGCAACCGGATCGTGCTTTTCATCATTATCATCATCTTTTTTACAAGAAAAAACAGTACTGATTGCAATAAATAATAAGACCAAATATTTTAATTTCATTTTCAATAAAATTTTGTTGCGCAATTTACAATATTATATTTTGTTAAAAACTAGCAATTCTGAAATTAACAAAATTATAAGTGTTGTTGTTTTGGTTGCTAGATGCTGTTTGCTAGTTGTCATTTTCACGAAGGTGGGAATCTCATGATGATACTCGAATATTCATGAGATTCCCGTTTTCACGGGAATGACATTTATTTTAACTCAAACTTTTCCTAACGGAAATTAATTTTTCTCATTCGTAAGCTTAGCGGAGTAACTTCTAAATATTCATCTTCTTTGATGTATTCCATACATTCTTCCAATGAAAAATCTTTTTTAGGTGCAATATTTACAGCGGTATCTGTACCTGTTTTTCTAACGTTTGTTAATTTTTTACCTTTTACCAAGTTAATACCCATATCATCTTGTCGGTTATTTTCACCAACTACCTGACCTTTATAAATTTCTTGGTTGATATCGATAAAGAAAATACCTCTATCTCCTAATTTGTCAATAGAGTAAGCTGTTGCTCTTCCTGCCTCTGCAGAAATAAGTGCACCGTTAACTGCCTCTGTAAAGTCCCCTTTAAAAGGTGCAAATTTATCAAAATTGTGATTTACAATTGCTTCACCCGAAGTAGCTGTTAAAATTTTATTTCTCAAGCCGATTAAACCTCTAGAAGGAATGCTAAATTCTAAATGCTGTAAATCTCCTTTTGGCTCCATTACCAATAAATCACCTTTTTTCAAAGTAACCAAATTGATTACTTTACTAGAAGATTCTGCCGGAACATTGATTACCAAAGTTTCAAAAGGTTCGCATTTTACACCATCAATATCTTTCATAATCACCTGTGGACGACCAACTTGCAATTCATAGCCTTCTCTTCGCATGGTCTCAATCAATACCGATAAATGTAGTACTCCTCTACCAAAAACAGTGAATTTATCTTCTGTTTCAGTTTCTTCAACACGCAATGCTAAATTTTTCTCGGTTTCTTTGAACAAACGATCTCTCAAATGTCTTGAGGTTACAAATTTGCCTTCCTTGCCAAAGAAAGGAGAATTGTTAATCGTAAACAACATACTCATAGTAGGTTGATCTACTTCAATTCTCGGTAAACCTTCTGGTCTTTCTAAATCGGATATAGTATCGCCAATATCAAAACCATCAATACCTGTAATTGCACAAATATCACCACTTCGAACTTTACTTGCTCTTGCACGGCCTAATCCTTCAAAAGTATGTAATTCTTTGATTCTTACTTTTTTAAAGCTTCCATCCGCTTTTACCAAAGCGTAATCTTTACCTTCTTCTAAATCTCCTTTAAAAACTCTACCAATAGCAATCCTTCCTGTAAAAGCAGAATAATCTAAAGAGGTAATTTGCATTTGAGGATCTCCTACACGATATGGTGCTTCAGGAATATTTTTTATAATTGAATCTAATAACGGAATAATATCTGTAGTTGGTTCTTTCCAATCACGACTCATCCAACCATTTTTAGCAGACCCATAAATAGTATCAAACTCTAATTGCTCTTCTGTTGCATCTAAAGCAAACATTAAATCAAATACTTTTTCGTGAACTATGTCAGGAGTACAGTTTTCTTTATCTACTTTGTTTACCACTACAATTGGCATCAAACCAAGCTCCAAAGCTTTTCCTAAAACGAATCTTGTTTGTGGCATCGGACCTTCAAAGGCATCTACCAAAAGCAAAACACCATCTGCCATTTTTAACACACGCTCAACTTCACCACCAAAATCGGCGTGACCAGGAGTATCAATAACATTAATTTTCACCCCTTGATAATTTACCGAAACGTTTTTTGATAAGATAGTAATACCTCTTTCTCGCTCTAAATCATTGCTATCTAAAAGCAAATCAGTACGAACTTTACGTTCGTCTAATATTTTTGCCTGGTCAATAATTTTATCTACCAAAGTAGTTTTACCATGATCAACGTGTGCGATAATTGCGATGTTTCTTATAGATTGCATGTGCTCATTTTTTTGAATGTGCAAAAGTAGTTGATTTATTTTGATTTATAAGTTTAATAAGGCGGTAAAAATGATAAAAATCATTTTAATAGCTAAATGAATAATTTACTTTTGATAATTGACTTAACTATTTAAATTTTAATCGCTTATGTACACAACCTTTTTACCTCTTGTAGACTGGAATCTTGGTATGATTGGAACAATTTTTATGTTCACTGTTTTTCTTGGACTTATTATTGTACTTCTTATCTTAATGTATGGAAAGAAAAAAGAAAATAATAGGTAACTATTTTAGTTTGGAGGTCTAAGCACTTCCATAATATCTTCTTTTATTCTTGTTGGTTTAAACGTATTGGCGTCGATTAAACACCAAGTTGTTTGTGCTTTTACCAAAACTATTTCTCCTTTTTGTATTTGTACGTGTCGTATCGATTTCACGCCACGGCTTTCGCCTACCCAAGTATATATGGTAATAGTATCTCCTAATACTGCTTGATTTATATAATCAATTTCATGACGAATTACCACCCAAAAATAATTTTTATCTAATGCTTCTGTGGTTATTTTACTCCAATGTTTTCCCGAAATATCGTTGATCCACTCCACGTAAACAACATTATTAACATGGTTCAGGGCATCCAAATGCTGCTCTTCTACCGGAAAAGAATAGTGAAAAGAAACTGAATTTTCAGGTGCCGGATTATTCATGATTAAAGATTAATTTTAACTATTATTTATGTCTGCTTTTTAAAACATTAACAACATCATTGAGTTCGTATCCTTTTGCTTTTAGCAAAATAAGATAGTGAAATAATAAATCGGCACTCTCATTTAAAAATAGATTTTCATCATTGTCTTTTGCCTCGATTACCACTTCAACAGCTTCTTCGCCAACTTTTTGTGCTATTTTATTGATTCCCTTTTTAAACAAGGAGGCTACATACGATTTCTCATCTGGATTTGCTTTTCTGTCGGCAATCACATTTTCTAAGGTAGTTAAAAAACCAAAAGATTGTTCGTTATTCTCTGCCCAACAAGTATCTGTTCCCTTATGACAGGTTGGCCCTTCGGGAGTAACAGTGACTAATAAAGTATCTTGATCACAGTCTAATTTAATCTCGTTTATATGCAAAAAATTACCACTCTCTTCCCCTTTCGTCCATAATCGATTTTTGGTTCGACTAAAAAAAGTTACTTTTTGCAATTCTATTGTTTTTTGATAGGCTTCTTCATTCATATAGCCTAGCATCAAAACATTTTTAGTGTTTACATCTTGAATAATTGCCGGAACTAATCCATCCCTATTTTTATTAAAATCTATGTTTTTCATGGTATGATTTTTCTATTTTTACCTCTCGTTTTCATCGAAAGGCCAGCTCCATTTCAAATTCGAACTGCTATCTTATTTTTTTTTAACTCTTTTTTTAAATCTGCTATATCAATTTCCTTAAAGTGAAAAACGCTCGCAGCTAAAGCGGCATCCGCTTCACCATCAATAAATGTATCGACAAAATGCTGCATATTACCAGCACCTCCTGAGGCGATTATTGGAATATGTAATTCTCTTGACAACTTCCTTAACGCTTCATTGGCGAAACCTTGTTTTGTTCCGTCATGATCCATCGAAGTAAACAATATCTCACCTGCACCTCGTTTTTCTACTTCTTTTGCCCATTCAAAAAGATCTAACTCAGTAGGAACTTTTCCTCCTACCAAATGGACTTTCCAATACCCATCAATTTGTTTTGCATCGATGGCAACTACGATGCATTGTGATCCAAATTTAGCAGCTAATTCATTGATTAAATTTGGGTTTTTTACTGCGGAAGAATTTATAGATACTTTATCGGCACCCGAATGTAACAATATAGCAACATCTTCAATACTTGAAATACCGCCTCCCACAGTAAAAGGAATATTCACTTTTTCTGCGACATGCATTACTAAATTTGTCAAGGTCTTTCTGCGTTCTTCCGTAGCAGAAATATCTAAAAACACCAATTCATCCGCACCGTTTTTAGCATAGAATTCAGCCAATTCCACCGGATCTCCCGCATCACGTAAATCGATAAAATTAATACCTTTTACGGTTCTTCCATTTTTTATATCAAGACAAGGAATAATTCTTTTTGTTAGCATAATTGGAAGTTTGAAATTGGAAGTACGAACTTAGAACTTCTGTGATTTTCACTATAAACTATCATTCTATTTTTGATTTTTTCTTGCATATTTCCTACTTCTTAATTAGATTCCCTTTAACCAGTCAAGCTGGTCACAAGCTTCAAGGGAATGACAATTTAATTGAAAAGAATAAATTGCTCTAATTGTTTTAGAGAAATTCTATTTTCATAAATCGCTTTTCCAATTATAGTTCCTTCACAGCCAATATCTTGTAATTTTTGAAGCTCATCAAAATGTGAGATTCCGCCACTGGCAATCAAGTTAATATTTTCAATTTTTGAGAGCATTTTTTTGTACAAAGCAAAGGAAGGACCTTGTAACATACCGTCTTTTGCAATATCAGTACTAATGACATATTTTACGCCTTGTTTTTGGTATTTCTGAATGAATGGAATAACCTCCTGATTCGACTCTTCTAACCAACCACTTACCGCAATTTTCTCCTTATTTGCATCGGCTCCCAAAATGATCTTTTCAGGCCCAAATTTTTGCAACCACGACAAGAAAATATCCGGATTCTTAATCACAATACTTCCTGCCGTAATTTGATTTGCACCCGAATTAAAAGCTGTTTTCAAATCTTCATCGGATTTCAAGCCTCCTCCAAAGTCAATTTTCAGAGAGGTTTTTGTTGCAATTTGTTCTAAAATTTTATGATTTACAATATGACTTGATTTTGCTCCATCTAAATCGACCAAATGCAAATATTTAATTCCGTGTGCTTCAAATTCTTTAGCAACCTCTAGCGGGTTTTCATTGTAAATAATTTTAGTACTGTAATCGCCTTTACTAAGTCGTACACATTTACCTTCGATGATGTCTATTGCTGGTATTAACCTCATTTTTTTACTTAAAATTTTCAACTTCTATTTTAACCTTCCTTTACATTTCTAAAAAATTCTTTAAAATTCGCTCTCCGGCTGTGCTACTTTTTTCAGGGTGAAACTGAACCCCAAAAAAATTATCTTTCTGTAAAGCAGTTGCATAATCAAAACCATAATTGGTAATTGCAATTGCATTTTCATGTAGTGGCACATAATAACTATGTACTAAATACATGTATTCATTTTCTTTTATTCCTTCCAATAGCGGACTCTTCAAATCGCGTATTTGATTCCATCCCATTTGTGGAATTTTCTTGCCTTTCGGAAACTTTTTAACGGTAACATCAAAAACTTTTAATCCCTCTGTATTTCCTTCTTCCGATGCATTGCAAAGCAGTTGCATTCCCAAACAAATCCCTAAAACAGGCTGTTTTAATTGCGGAATTAATGTATCTAAAAATTGTTTTTGCAACATCTTCATCGCATTACTTGCCTCTCCAACACCAGGAAATATAACTTTGTCTGCCTCCAAAATTTCTTTCGCTTTATTAGATAAAACAGCCTCATAACCAAGTCGTTGTATGGCAAATTTTACCGACTGAATATTACCTGCACCATAATCAATTATTACAATTTTCATCTACATATTTTTTTACCAACCTATTGTTCTTGAAATATTTAAGACGGTTAGTATTATTTTTTAATTAAATACCCATTAGGGCATTTCATTTTATCTATGTTCAATTAGAGCAATCCTTTGGTACTTGGCAATATCATTTTATCTGGATCTCTTTTAACGGCAACTTTTATCGCTTTAGCAAAAGCTTTAAAAATAGCTTCAATTTTATGATGCTCATTGGTTCCTTCTGCTTTGATATTTATGTTGGCTTTCGCTCCATCACTAAACGATTTAAAAAAGTGAAAGAACATTTCTGTCGGTAATTCTCCTATTTTTTCTCGTTTGAAATCGGCATCCCAAACCAACCAATTTCGCCCTCCAAAATCAATGGCAACTTGCGCCAAGCAGTCATCCATAGGCAAAGTAAATCCGTAACGTTCAATGCCCAATTTATTTCCTAAAGCTTTTTGAAAAACTTCCCCTAATACAATTGCTGTATCTTCTATGGTGTGATGTTCATCGACTTGCAAATCTCCCTGTACTTTAATTTCCAAATCCATGTTACCATGCTTGGATATTTGTTCTAACATATGATCAAAAAAAGGCAAGCCCGTATTGATATCGCTTTTTCCCGATCCGTCTAAATTCAATTGTATAAAAATATCGGTCTCGTTTGTTTTACGGGAGATTTCTGTAGTTCTTGACTCTAGTTTTAAAAACTCATAAATATCTTTCCAACTGTTTGTTTCTAAAGCGATATACGAGTCTAATTCTTGACGATTTACCGTAATTTCATCAGTCCCTAATTGGGTGTTATCATTAATGAAAATACCTTTGGCATTCAAGTTTTTTGCCAATTCAACATCCGTTAAACGATCACCAATTACAAAAGAATTTTTTAAATCATAAGCCTCTGAAAAATAATTAGTCAACAAACCCGTATTTGGTTTTCTGTTTGGCGAATTATCCTTGGCAAAAGTACGGTCAATAAATTGCTCACTAAAAACAACGCCTTCATTTTCAAATGTTTGCACAATTAAATGATGTACCGGCCAAAATGTGTTTTCAGGAAAAATAGAAGTTCCCAACCCATCTTGATTTGTAATCATCACCAATTCAAAATCGAGTTCGGCTGCTATTTTGGACAAATAAAATAAAGCATTTGGATAAAAAGTTAGTTTTTCAAAACTGTCGATTTGTTCATCGGGAGTTTCTTTAATAATGGTTCCGTCTCTATCTATAAAAAGTACTCTCTTCATGGGTTTATTTTAATGCTACTAAAGCTTCAATTAATTTTTTATTTTCGGATGTTGTTCCAACAGTAAAACGCAAACAATTTTCACAAAGTGGCTCTTTGGTACGATTTCTTACAACGATTCCTTTTGCCGCTAATTGCTTATATCTTGCATTGGCATCATCGACTTTTATCAATAAAAAATTGGCGTCAGAAGGAAAAACTTTACTAACAAATGGAATTTTTTCCAAAGCATTGACCAAAACCTTTCTGTTTTCCAAAATAGCAGCCACATCTTCCGTTACTTTTTTGTCCTTTTTTAAAAATTCGATTGCTTTTTTTTGGGTCAAAACATTCACATTATAAGGCATTTTTATCTTTTTCAGTATCGAAATTATTTCACTATTTGCATAACAAATTCCCAACCGAATTCCGGCCATGCCGTATGCTTTTGATAAAGTTTGGGTAACAATCAAATTTGGATAGTTATTGATTTCTTTGCTCCAACTTTCGACATTTGTAAAATCAATATATGCTTCATCTATAACTACCAAAGCATTTACATTTTCGACCAATTCTAAAATTGCCTCTTTTTGCAACAAATTCCCTGTTGGATTATTCGGAGAGCAAATAAATAGCACCTTTGTATTTGCATCTATATTCGCTAGGGCATTAACAGTATCCAACTGAAAATCAGGGGTTAATTGCACTTTTTTACATGCTACGTTATTCATGTTTGCCAAAACCTCATACATACCATATGTTGGCGGATTGACCATAACATTATCTTTTCCGGGCTCACAAAAAGCACGAAAAATCAAATCTAAAACTTCATCGCTACCGTTACCTAGCAATATATTTTCTACGGCAACATTTTTTATCCCCGAAAGGATATTTTTCAATTTCGTTTGATTCGGATCTGGATAGCGATTGATACCATTTTCATTCGGATTCTCATTAGCATCGATAAAAACGAAATCTTCATTAAAATCTTTAAAATCATCCCGAGCGGAAGCGTAAGGTTTTAATTTTAGAACATTCGGTCGAACCAAATCTATAAGTTTAAATGCTTTTTTCTTCATTTCTCTTCTTCCTTTAAAGATTCTAACCGCAAAGTAACCGCATTTTTATGCGCGTGTAAACCTTCTTCTTCTGCCATAATTTCAATGGCGGAACCTATCGTTTGCAATCCTTTTTTGGTTATTTTTTGAAAAGTAATAGCTTTTAAAAAAGCATCGAGATTTACACCGCTATAATTCTTTGCATATCCATTTGTTGGCAAGGTGTGATTCGTACCCGAAGCGTAATCTCCAGCACTTTCCGGAGTATAATTTCCTATAAAAACAGAACCTGCATTTTCGATTCCTGCCAAATATTTATCGTTTCTCTCCGTGCACAAAATAAAATGTTCGGGAGCATATTCATTGATCAATTCTAAAGCTGTATCGCCGGATTTGCAAAAAATCAATTTCGATTTTGAAATCGCGACTCTGGCAATTTCTTTTCTTGGGAGTAATTCTAGTTGAATTTCTAATTCCTTTTCAACGTCGTCGATTAAATCTTTTGAGGTGCTTACCAAAATTACCTGACTATCTTCACCATGTTCGGCTTGCGACAATAAATCAGAAGCTACAAATCTTGCGTTAGCGTTATAATCAGCGAAAACCAATAATTCACTCGGACCAGCCGGCATATCAATGGCAATACCATATTTCGTTGCAATTTGCTTCGCTACAGTAACATACTGATTACCTGGTCCGAAAATTTTATATACTTGCGGAATCGTTTCTGTACCAAATGTCATCGCTGCAATCGCTTGAATTCCGCCAACTTTAAAAATTTGACGAATTCCGCATAAATCAGCCGTATACAAAACCGCCGGATGCACTTTTCCATTTTTATCGGATGGCGTGCACAAAACAATCTCTTTACAACCTGCAATTTTAGCAGGAATTGCCAACATCAAAATAGTAGAAAAAAGAGGAGCTGTTCCTCCCGGAATGTACAAACCAACTTTTTGAATGGGTCTTTTTTCTTGCCAACATATAACACCTGCAACAGTTTCGACTTTCACTGGTTTGGTAACTTGAGCCTCGTGAAATTTTTCAATGTTCGCTTTCGCCAGTTGAATGGCTTCTTTTAATTCTGCACTTATTACTTCTTTAGCAGACTGAATTTCAGCTTCGGTAACCAAAAATTCGGTCAACTCGGCTTTGTCAAACTTTTTTACATAGGCAGCAATTGCCGCGTCCCCATTTTTTTGAACCTCTTTAAAAATTTCAAAAACGGTATTTTCAATCTCGTCATAAGTTGCCGTAGGTCTTTGTAAGAGCTCCTTCCAGTTTTCTTTTAAAGGATTATAAATCTTTTGCATGTGAAAATCATTTAAGTTTACAATACCATCTTTTCGATCGGAACTACTAAAATTCCTTCGGCACCATTATTTTTTAATACTGCAATAACTTCCCAAAACTTATTCTTATCCACTACCGTGTGAATCGAACTCCACCCCTTTTCCGCTAAGGGTAAAACGGTCGGACTTCTCATTCCCGGTAATAATTTTACAAGAGTTTCGATTTTATCATTAGGCGCATTCATCAAAATATAGTTCGATTTTCTCGCTTTTAAAACGGATTGAATCCTAAACTGTAAATTCTTTAAAATTGCTTTATTTGCTTCACTTATTAGTGGTGATACCGCTAAAACTGCTTCTGAAGTAAATAGCACTTCAACCTCTTTTAAATTATTCTTAAACAAGGTGCTACCGCTACTTACGATATCGCAAATCGCATCTGCCAGGCCAATATTTGGCGCAATTTCTACGGAACCCGAAATTTGGTGTAATTCTGCTTTGATTCCTTTTTTCTCTAAATAATTATTTAGCGTATTTGGATAGGATGTCGCAATTTTCTTCCCCTCTAAATCCTGAATACTTTTGTATTTAAAAGCCTTCGGTACGGCTAGTGAAACTTTACATTTTGAAAAATTTAATTGTTCCGCAACAGCGATCTCACCCCCTTTTTCTATCAATAAATTCTCTCCGATAATAGCAATATCTACCACACCATCGATTAAATATTGCGGAATATCACTATTTCTTAAATACAATATTTCCATAGGAAAATTGCTTACTGTCGATTTCAATTGGTCTAAGCCATTGTGAACAGAAATACCACATTCTTTTAAAATTTGTAACGAATCGTCGTTTAACCTTCCTGATTTCTGAATTGCAATCTTTATTATACTCATTTTTAATTATTTATGCTGAACAAAACAAAACGTATAAAAAAAACCCGCTTGAATTGCTCAAACGGGTTTGTAAATATTTTGAATTACATCATAACATTTTTAGCTCGCCTGAGTGCAAGGGTAAAAATGATGGTGATGTAAGTTACTTTTTTTCATTATCTGTATTACTTGTTTGCAAATTTAAGTACATATTTTAAAAAAACAAGATTTTTTTTACATTTATTTACCATTTTCATGGTTGTGGGTTCTGTTTTCGTAATGAAAAACGAGACATCCGTCATTGCGAATCGCGC
>CBDTUD010000026.1:0-34018 GCA_965363545.1 uncultured Flavobacteriaceae bacterium
TTGCTTCTTCTCCATTTGGAAAAGTTGTTACATATTTGGTGATCTTTGCCGGAGCAGTTTCTTCTGTTTGTGAAAATCCGGTGAATGTTATTAAAGTAAAAGCGATTAATAAGAATAAATTTTTCATAGCGTATATTTTTTAATGTTATTTTTTTGCGATATTTTTTGATGTTTCTGAATAACTCAGAGGATATTATTTATGTAGGGAAGATAACTTTTAAGCGTATTAAAGGATATTTAACTGAAAACTATTTATTTAAAATTTGTATTACAACAGGTTCAAAATCAGAGCTTAAAGCATAATCATTATACGTATAAGTACCTTCAATATAGTTGTTTTCGATACTCATTACATCGGTAGTGTGATGCGTTAGTTCATGTGAATTATTTTCAAAACTCACATCCCAATTAAAATCATTTAGATGTAATAAAGCAATTTCTTGCATTGTAAAATCGTTGTTTTCAATAGTAATAGTTATACTATTTTCAGATGTTAAATCTGGTGATTTTTCTTGTTGTGCATATCCTACAAACCCAACAATACTTAGACAGAATAATAAAGTCATCTTTTTCATAATTGAAATTTTTTAAGTTTAATTATTTGAATTCATGAAAGAATTCGTTAATTGGTGGGAAGTATTGTTATTGTTGTTATTGCTTGTAGTATTTCAACTATTTTTTGAAGAAGTAATCGATATTTATTTTGGTAATTTTTGAAATTTAGATTATGAAATTTCTAACCGGTAAAATCTTAATCTTAAAAATTAATAGAATAAAGTAATGTTACGCCATAAAAAAAATTAAAGTTTAAATACAATTTTTTAAAAATATACCGTTTAAGGTATTCATAATCTGAGCCGATGCTCAGATTATACCTCAAATATAAGCCTGTTTTTACCTATTTTACAATAGATAAAAGTGGGATTTTGTAATATACCTATAAACCATGAATGGGAAAATGTCGAAAAAATTTGATGTTAAAATGCTTTAAAAAGCACATTACAGATTTGTTGTACAAGTCTTTATGATTTTTACTATTCTTCAAAAAGTATCCGCAATATATTTTTGAAATTATAAAAAATAGAAAGTTTTATGGTAAAATAATTTTCTAAAGGTTTCCCTATTCCCTATAACTGGGTAGTAATAAAAATTGAGTTACAGATATGAACCTACTTAATTTCAGGGATAAAATCTTTTTTTAAAATTTTTGAAAAACGTAAAAATGAAGTGAAAAAATACTTTTTTGCCTAAAATTCATCGTTTTTAGTCCAAATTGTAGTCTGATATTAATAGAACTAACTCTAATTAAGGTAAAATTAGACCTGAAAAAAAGAATTATGTGCTAGATATAGGTCAAACTTAGATCTTTTTATTAGTTAAAATTAGGATATTTCTAACAAAAAGGAAGGCCAAACTAATTAGTTTGGCCTTCCTTTTTTACTTTGCAATAATCAAATTAATGGCAAGAATATTTAAGAAAATTGAGAATATCTTTATTCTTTATCGAATACCTGTACACCTCTTGTTGAAAATGATAATCCCTGTTGCCCGGTAGTAGATATCATTATAGCTTCAAATAAAGGTAAATTATTTTCATTTTTTACTGCCCAATCAAACATAAAATTACCACCTGTTCCACCTTCTTTATCCAGTTCATCAATCACTATTTCGGCAGTTTCTAAAGGTTTTAGAAAAATAGTATGGTTAAAATATTTACGTATAGATCCTCCACTTTCATTGAAGTATTCGGCACTTAATATATAGATAGTATCTTTTGTAGAAATATTTCTTAGACTTACGGTAACAGTCAAATCGTATTTCTTATGCTCATGAAGCTGATATATTTGCGAATAGACAGGAAGGTATGTTTTACCATACGTTAAACTATCTATTTGAGCTACTGATGCTTTTCTCTTTCCCCAATTCTCTACATTAATAGAACTAATTTCCTTTTCCTCATGACAAGAAAAAAAAAGAAAGATTATCGGAATATAAAAAAATATGTTTTTCATGAAGCAAAGTATTTGTTTACAACAAATTTACGAACCTTTACGCATATTTCAATTATGTTATTGACTTTTTAACTTCGTCGATTCTCTCAAAATAAGATCTGTTTTGATAATTTTTGTAGTATGAACTTCTGCAGCGACTTTCTTTTCAATTTTATCTATTAACAATTTAGCTGCAGTTTCACCAATTAATTTTCCATGTTGGCTAATGGAAGTTAAGGTTGGAGATGCATATCGAGATAATCTTCCGTTAGAAAAGCCAATAATAGAAACATCTTCCGGAACTCTTAATTTATTCGTTTTTAGTACTCTCAAAGCTTTAACCGCCGTTAATTCATCTAATGCCAGCACCCCATCAATTTTCTTTTTTTGCAATAACTCATTTAAACTATCTTCTAAACTCTCCTCGTTTTTCAACCTTAAAACTAGTGTTTCTTCGAAAGTTATTCTATGATCTTTCAGTGCATTTTGATAGCCTTTTAAACGTAACTTTCCCACACTCGAATCATCTAAAGGAGAAAGTACAGCTACCGTTTTACAACCAATTTTTAGCAAATGTTGAGTCGCTTCAAATGCCGCTTCCATATCGTCAACAATGACTTTATCACAAGAAATGGAATCTAAAACCCTATCAAATAAAACCATCGGAATATTATTATCCATGATATCATTAAAGTGGCTAATATGATTTTTATGCTGGGTTTCTTCCGTCATTGAAATAATCAAACCATCTACTGTTCCAGCACTAAGAAATTCTAAAGTCTTTACTTCCTTTTTATATGATTCATCACTAATACAAGTAATCAAACTATAACCCTTTTCATCTGCAACACGTTCAATACCATAACAAACTTGAGCAAAGAAATAACTCAATATATTTGGTAGTACAACGCCAATCGTTTTCGTACTTTTATTCAATAAACTAAGCGCGACCTTATTCGGTGAATAGTTATTATCCTTTGCATATTTCTGGATTTTTTCTTTGAGCTTATCACTAATTTCATAGCTATCATTAATTGCTTTAGAGACTGTCGAAACAGAAACTTTAAAATGAAGCGCTATATCTTTTATTGTGAGTTTTTTCATAAATCTAATAACCAAAAATATTTTTTAAAGAAATGTAATAATAATTAAAACAGCTGAATTTCGATATGAAGTTACACCTAATTTTCGTCACCATTCAATAGTTCAAATAATTGCGGGGATGCTTTTAAATATTTTGGTTTGTTTATTTCTTCTTTCCATTTCTGGGATAACTCCTCGTTCAATTGTATTCGGGCATCAATATTTTTAAATGTGTTATTCACTTTCCATCTCGGTCTAATTCTCCAATTTGCATTAATATAACTTATCGCTTTTACTGTTTTAGGATAGTCATTTATAGTTTTAAAAAACGGCACAAACCATTCATTCCAAGCCATTTTTGCTTGCTCCGGATTGGAAAGAATAAATTCTTTAGTCAAACCAGTAGTACCTTCAGGGTCATTTACAAAATCAATTATGGTTGGAGTTGCTTCTGCAATAAAAACAGGTTTACCCTTTTTCTCAGCAAATTCAATCATCTTTGCTTGCTTGTAATTACTAAAAAAAGAATAAGCACACCAATCTACATATGCATCCCCAGGATACCATTCTTCTAAACTTTCTAAAGTATGCCCAAAACCTTTCGATTGCCAAACATAAGCTACATTGGTAACACCTTGCGCATCTAATTTATCTTTAATTCGTTGAAAAGCCTTGATATATGACTTTCTATCATAACGGTTCCATTCACCGGCAAACTCAAAACCAATGCGTAAAAATATCGGTCGAGCTCCCAAACTCTTAAAAAAATTACCCATTTTTTCAATATAATGGTCATGAACTCCTTCTGCAATTTTTTCTTCGTTGTCAATAATTGCTAATCCTATCGCAAGCGCACAATTCTTAAAATCATCATCTTCTAAAACAAGTGACATATTTTCATCGCCATCTCCCCAATCATCTGTTTCCCATATTCCATTCAATCCGGTATAGGTAAATGACTTATCTAAAAAGGTTTCAGTCAACCCAGGCATGATATCTGTGTACATGGTAATACCTCCTGGAGTTTGAAAATGATCCATATATCCATTATTATAGTCTTCTGTACCACCAATAGCATCCAACTCTTGACCAATAAATAAAATGACTTGTCCGTCTTCCGGTTCAAATTTTGCACGATTTTTTTCTGTGTTTTTTTCTTTCTTAACCAAGGTTTCCTTTTCGGATTTTTTACAATTAAATAATAAGATTGTTAGAAGGATAAGGAATAAAATTTTAATTTTCATAGTAGTGTTTTTAATCATTTAAGGTCTAAAGTTGTTTATAAGAAAACCAATCGAAATCGGCATAATGCTTATTCGACATCAAATCTTGACAGCACAAACCTACAAAACAACCCGTAAATGCTGGACGATATCGTTTGCTTCCATCACGCACATAATCATCCGACAAAATACTCATATCTAAAATTTTACCAATATTTTTGAAATCGGTATCCTCATAGCTATAACTAAATTGTACTATTTCGCGTTGAATTGTCGCTTTTAGTACAATGCGCTTTTTACCAGTAACGACAACCCTTTCTTCTTGTTCTTTTTGGGTAAAATTATTGCTAGAAGTAATAGATAAAATTTTATCAGTCTTATTTTTTGTTACGTGCAAATAGTGATAATGACCTGTATTATAATACAATACCAAACCAGCGAGTTGTTGAAATGTTTTTGGCTCAAATTCAATACAAGTAGAAACTTCTGCATTAAAATGCTGCAAACGTCTTGCAATTAATGCCTGTGTATGCGTCGAACTTAAAGATTCTTTTCCTTTTAATCGTAAAAATCCAGGTCGTTCTATTAATGATATCCAATTTTCATTTCTTGGAATTCGCAAAGATTGAAAAGTAAAGTTCAATTTCTCTGAATCAAAGTCATCTCTATTTTTCTCTTTAGCTAGAACAACTTCTTTTAGTTTTGGATTGGGAATCTGAAGCCGTGGCAGGCTATTTTTTGTTTTTAAATAAGGCCACCCATTTTCCCAAATAATTTCTTCAATTCCGGTTTCTCTACCTAAAACACATCTACCTCTTGGCGTTAGAGGTCTTCCCAATAAAAATACAAGGTACCAATCTCCGAATTGTGTTGTAACTAAAGAGGCATGTCCTGCTTTTTGTAATGGATGATTTGCATTATTTTTACTAGATAAAATTGGATTCTCTGGATGCTCTTCATAAGGTCCTGTAATTATTTTTGAACGCAGTATCGTTGCAGCATGATTATATTCTGTACCACCTTCTGCCAAAAGCAAATAGTAGTATTCATCTTTTTTATACAAATGCGGACCTTCGCTTAAACCAAGTTTTGTTCCTTCAGTAAGATAGAATATTTCACCCACCAATTGTTTTTCTTCTTTGCTATATTCTTGTAAAATTATCCCCCCAAAAAAATTATTATTCCGATGATCTACCAGCATGCTGGTAAACCAAGTTTCATCGTTATCATGAAAAAAAGAACCGTCAAAACCGCTCGAATTTAAGTAAATAGGTTCACTCCAATCTCCGGTAATTTCAGTTGCTGTAACAACAAAATTTGGCGTGTCTTTCCAAACTCCGTCAAAAGATTTTACATTTGAAAATACCAAATAAAAAATTCCGTCATGAAAAGATAAGCATGGCGCCCAAACTCCACAAGAATCCGGGATACCTTTTAAATCCAATTGAGAAACTCGATTTAAAGGATGTGCAATTACTTGCCAATGTTTCAAATCTTTGGAATGATGAATTTGAACACCGGGAAACCATTCAAAAGTCGATGTTGCGATATAATAATCATCATCAACACGACAAATAGAAGGATCAGGATTAAAACCTTTTAATATCGGATTTTTAATAAATTCGGTTTTCATTTCACCAATTCCATTTCAATTTGCTCTAACGATTTTCCTTTCGTTTCCGGAAGAATTTTTAATAAAGCAAAAAATCCTACTAAGGCTATAATACCAAAAATAAAGAATGTCATTGCATTACCTAAATTCGATAACTCCCACGGAAAAACTTGTTGCACTAACCAACTAATAAATGAGTTGATAAAACCAATAATTCCGATAACTAAACCTCGATACCTATTCGGATATAATTCAGAGAGCATAACCCACATTACCGGCCCTAAAGAAAAAGCAAAACAAGCTATAAAACCTAAAATTCCGATAAGAACTAAGGCAGCATTCATTTTGGTTGCCGCTTCTAAGATTACTCCATCATTTTTAGCATAAACTTGATTTCCTAATGCTGCTTTCATGTCATTTTTGAAATCCAAATCATTGTCATACTTTTTATCAGCAATTCCTTGTAGTTTCGATTGATCGATATTTTCAAACTTGGCAATATCTGCACTTGTTAATTCATAGGTTGCCTGATTGAAACCATAAGCACAAATTAGCAAACTGATCGAAATTCCCGCTATACCAACAAGTAATAATGGTCGTCTGCCCATTTTATCAATTAAAAATATCGCTGCAACTGTAAATAATAACGAAATAAAACTTAATAAAACTCCTGATGAAAACGAAGCATCTGTTCCGATACCGGTTTGTTTAAAAATAGAGGTTGCATAAAAATAAATAGCATTAATACCCGTGATTTGCTGTAAAACTCCTAATACTAATCCAACAATAAGAATAAATCGCAATGCAGGTTTTAATAATTCTTTAATTGCAACTTTCTCTTTATTTTCTTGTTCATTTATATTTTTCTCAATAGATACAATTTCCAATTCTGCTTTTACACTTCCATGCATTTGGATAAGCACTTTTTTAGCTTCTTCCACCTTATTTTTCATATATAACCATCGTGGACTTCTAGGTACAAAAAATAACAGAATAAAATAAGCAACTGCCGGCAATAACTCAACGCCTAACATCCAGCGCCAAACATTATCTTCGGTTAAGAAAGTACTTGCACCTGAAGTTAGTTCTTTATTAAAATAGTAATTACTTAAAAATGCTGCAAAAAATCCAAGAACAATATTTAATTGTTGAATTGATACTAATTTACCTCGATTTTCAGCAGAAGATATTTCGGCAATATAGGTTGGTGCTAAAATCAATGCGGATCCAAAAGCTATACCACCAATCATTCTAGCTATATAAAGCATTTCATATGAAGATGCATACGCCGATAAAAGAGCAGAAATAGCATATAAAAATGCCACAACAATCAGAATTTTTTTACGACCCGTAATATCACTTAAGCGCCCCGCAATTAGCATGGCAATCATTGCCGAGAAAGAAGGCGAGCTTACCACCCAGCCTGATTGTAATTCATTCAAATTAAATTCAGGTCCGGCAAAGTTCATGACTCCAGAGATAATACCAGCATCAAAACCAAATAAGAATCCGCCCAAGGAAACTACAAACGCGACAAATAAAGATTTTTTCATAATATAATACTTAAGTTAGTTGATTTTAGTTTCAGAAGGAAAATGAAGTCCGATTTGTTTTTTAACGGTATCTACGATTGAAATCAAATCCAAACTGTTTTGGTGTGACCACTGCGAACTTTCAATTTTTCCTTGACGAATACATGCATGGCATTCTTCAATTTCATAGGTAAATCCTTTTCCTTTTGTAGGAAAATTATAATCTACCTTATGATTGTTTTTTATTATGGAATATCCCTGAGTTTCATGCCAAACAGGATGTATATTTATTTTTCCTTTAGACCCGCTTATCGTTGCGACCATATTTGAGGAAGCAACAAAACTGCTATGTAAAACCGCATGGGCCTTATCATATTGCAAAATCATTGAAGTTTGTTTGTCCGCTCCGGTTTCCATAAAATTCGCTGTAGCCAAAATTTTAGATGGCATTCCCAATATTAGATAGCTTAAAAATAATGGGTAAAGGCCAATATCTAATAAAGAACCACCACCATTTTGGATGTCTGTCAATCTATTTTTTGGAATATCAACAATAAAAGCAAAATCTGCGTTGATATAAGTAATTTCTCCTAGAACATCATTTTGAATATTTTGAAGAACTTCTTGAAAAGTTGGATTAAAACGTGTCCACAATGCTTCCATTAAAAATCGATTGGCTTTTTTCGACGCTGCAACCATTTTAGAAGCTTGTACATAATTCAATGCTATTGGTTTTTCACAAAGCACATGTTTACCGTACTCTAAACATTTTATACTCAATTCAGCGTGGGAATCGTGTGGCGTGGCGATGTAAATTATAGAAACTTCGGGATCTTTCATCACATCTTCGTAAGAACCATAAGCTTTTTCTACATTATTTTTAGAAGCGAATTTTTTAGCATTTTCGCTATTTCTAGAACCTACAGCATATAATTCTGCTTCTTGCACTAACTTTAGGTCTCTTGCGAATTGTTGCGCAATATTTCCCAGACCAATTATTCCCCATTTAATTTTTTTCATTTCCATCAAAATATGAATCTTTTAATAAGGTGACTAAATTTCTATTTTCTTACCCAAATACATCATTTTATTTCCTGGTTTAATCTCTAAAAGTCTCGTTTGAGAAGGAATAATAAAAATTTCATTCTTATTATCCTTAACAAAAATCGGAATAGTATTTGGATCTTGTCTTGCTGCTTTTAAAATTTTTAAATAATGCTCCTGCGAGTTTAATACAATCTCATTAACCAATGGATAATCGCGAATAACCTCACTAAAATTGGTATAATCATCCTCATGAGAGAATAAGCCTTCATCTGGAATACTATCTGGATCTTTCATTTCTTCGGTGCTAATGAATCGGAAGGCACCATGCTCACCAAATTGCTCTGTTAATTTTTCTAAAGCAAACAGATTTACAGTTGTACTCCCTGTTAAGGCCAACAAATAGCCAACATCATTCAATTCAATATTTTCTAACAAGTCAACTGAATATAAATCACATTCAATAGCTTCGAGACCCAGTTTTTTTGCATTTTCAATATGCTTGGGGTTACTATCAATCAATACAACTCTCCTATTATTTTTTTGCAAATAGGATGCAATTAATCTCGCTGGGCTAGATGCTCCAACAATTAAAATTCCCTCTGATTTTAATAACAAAATTTTGGTTGCTTTGGCAAAAAGTTTCGCAGTTGTGGCATTTAACAAAACGGTTCCTAAAACTATCATAAAAACCAAAGGGGTTATATAATTTGCACCTTCAACACCTTGCATCGTTAACTTTAATCCAAATAACGAAGCGATACCTGCAGCAACAATACCCCGAGGACCTACCCAACTGATAAACAATTTTTCATTGAACCGTAATTTAGAACCCGCAGTACTTAAGAAAACACCTATCGGACGAATAATCAAAACAACTACGCCAAATAAAAGTAAAGATTCCCAATTATATATCCGCTCCAAATCGGCTATATTTATATTTGCAGATAATAAAATAAATAGAATAGAAATAAGTAAAATGCTAATAGTTTCTTTAAAATATAAAACATCTTTCAACAGATCCATTTTCATGTTTCCTAGAACCATTCCCATAATTACAACTGCCAATAAACCGCTTTCATGGGCAAAGGAATCAGAAAGCACATAAACTCCTAAAACCAATGCTAGTGCTACAACATTCAATAAATAATGCGGAATCATCTTATTTTTTAAAGCTATTGCAAAGGCATAGGCTGATGAAAACCCAATAGAAAAACCGATGACAATAGTTTTTCCAAATTCAATCAAGGCTTCACGAGTATAAGCACTTCCTTCCGCACCACCAACACTTATAAATTCAAAAACCAAAACCGCCGCCAATGCGCCAATTGGGTCGATTAAAATCCCCTCCCATTTTAAAACAGTAGAAACATCTTTTTTTATGGCTAGATTTCTTAAAATTGGAGTAATAACCGTTGGACCGGTTACTATAATGAGAGAGGAAAACAGAAAGGCAATTTGCCAACTCAATCCCTCAATAAAATGAGCTGCTATTCCAGCAAGTATTAAGGTAACGAAAGAACCAATTGTTATGAGCTTATAAATTACGGGACCCACATTTTTAATTTCTTCTTTTTTAAGTGTCAATCCACCTTCGAACAAAATCAAACTAATCGCTAACGACACAAAATTAAACAATCGTTCTCCAGGAAAAAGACCTGACTCTCCATTCCAAACCGGCTCAATTAATTTACTACCGTCTGCCGTATAAAGTGTTGAAAATGGACCAACCAATAAACCAATTAGTATTAAAGGCAAAATGGCCGGAATCTTTAATTTCCAAGCAAACCATTGTGCTAATGTTCCTAAAATAATAATTCCTGCAAGTTCAATCATAAAGGAATGGTCTTTGTTAAAATTTGAGGTTTAAATTTCTTATTTTATTGCGTTTTTGATGCTTTTTTTAAAAGAGAAGCAATATACTATTTCTCTGTTAAAAATGGAATAAAATTGTAATTTTAAAATTGATTTGTTCAGATAAAATAAAAAATAATAACTAATATTATTTTATATCTTTATAAAGAATTCCAACTTAAAAAAGAATTATGAATTTATTGGATGGCGTTAAATCGGCTGATATAAAAATAACCAAAGAGGTCACTATATTAAGTGATTTAGTGAAAGATAAAAGCTTGTCGATGGTGGATAGAATTGAATCATTTGAAGAAATTATCAGTATGGAAATTGGGGATACTTCGCTAAATCGAGCTCGGAATTTAGAGCGTGAATTAGACATTCGCCAATTGTACATTAAATATGAAGGAGAGAATCCATCAGGTACACAAAAAGACCGGATTGCCTTTGCTCAAGTACATGATGCTTTTAGACGGGATTATGCTACCATATCTTTGGCAACTTGTGGAAATTATGGCGTTGCCGTCGCTTTTGCAGCTTATTTGGCAGGATTGGAGTGTAAAATATTCATTCCAGAGTCTTATCATACGGATCGAATTAGAGAAATGGAAGCCTTTAATGCCCAGATAATTCGATTACCGGGTTCGTATGAAGATACAGTTATAGCATCCAGCGAATTGGCATCTCAACACGAATGGTACGATGCAAATCCTGGTGGGGTTAATACTCCCTTGCAAATTTCTGCTTATGCTGAAATTGCAAATGAAATTTATGACCAACTTCGAGATGCCCCAAAATATGTTGCAGCTCCAGTTTCTAATGGCACTTTGTTGGCTGGTGTTTATCGCGGTTTTGTAAGTTTGTATAAACGTGGTAAAACTTCGAGAATTCCGATGTTTATCGCGGGATCAGCTGCTTATAAAAATCCGATTATCACTTCATTCAAAGCCGGACTCGATCATTGTAAAGATATTGACCCTAAAGCGGTTAAAGAAACAGTCATCAACGAACCTTTGATTAACTGGCATAGCTTTGACGGTGATGAAGCTTTATACGCAATTCATAAAAGTCAAGGACAAGCACAACATATAAGTGATAAAAAGATGAAAGAAATGAGCATTTTTTTGCATAAAAAAGAAGGCTATAGAATTTTGCCGGCATCTACCGCAGGTTTAATTGCCATGCTCGAAATGCATGAAAAAAATGAATTTATAAACGACCGTTATGTCGCAATATTAACAGGAAGATACTAAAAAAATGAAAAAAACAATTGATGGCAAAGCATTAGTCTATTCTGATGGTGCTTTTAATACTCCCAACGGAAAAACCGCTCATGGATTAGCACGTTTTACCGAACGTTACGACGTGGTTGGTATCCTAGATCAAAAATATGCCGGTAAAGATGCGGGATTTGTGTTAGATGGCAAACCCAATGGAATTCCTATTTTTAGAAACTTAAAAGTAGCTTTAATAGCTCTTGGGGAAGATAATAAGCCCGAGAACCTAGTAATCGGTTTGGCACCAGATGGCGGTCGCTTACCCAAAGAAGGTAGACGAGTAGTAAAGAAGGCGCTAGATTTAGGGTTGAATGTCGATAGCGGATTGCATGATTTTTTATTTAAGGATAAAGAACTTATGCGAATTGCCAAGAAAAATAATTGCCGTGTTCGGGATGTGAGGAGAACTCCAGATCGCGACGAATTGCATTTTTTTACAGGAAAAATTGAAGAGGTAAACTGCTTGAAAATTGCTCTATTAGGAACCGATTCCGCCATAGGAAAAAGAACTTCAGCATGGATTTTGGTACATGCTTTTCAAAAAGCAGGTTTAAAAGCAAATATGATAGGAACAGGTCAAACAGCTTGGATGCAAGGGGCAAAATATTCAATGATTATGGATAGTTGTGTCAATGATTTTGTTTCGGGTGAAATTGAGCATGCCACTCACGAAGCCTGGAAAAATGAAAATCCAAATGTTTTGGTAATTGAAGGTCAAGGTAGTTTGATGAATCCTGCTTACCCTGGTGGTTTTGAAATTTTAGCTGCCGGAAGACCAGATTATGTCATTTTACAACATGCTCCAAAAAGGGTTGAATATGACGGATTTCCAGGTTATATTTTACACCCGTTAAAAGAGCAAATTAATGCCATCGAAACTATTTCTGGCAAAAAAGTAATTGCAATTACGGTAAATCATGAAGATATGGAAATTGACGAAATTCTTCCGGCATGTGCCAAGATAAAGAAAGAAACCAAACTGCCGGCTTTTGATATATTACAATACGGTGCAGACGAATTGGTTACTGTGTTAAAAAAATACTTAAAATAATTAGTTTAGAATCTTTTGTAGCATTAAAAAAAATTAAATGTGAAAAAAGTCACATAGTACCAAAAACCACAGGTTCTTGTTGCATTAAAAATTATGTGGGAGAAATTGAAACAAGTACTTCGATAGCTCTCAAATCAGAATTTATTGATACCATAAAAAATGCTTAATCTGAAGAATTAAAACAAAACAGAAATTAATATGATCATCGAAAAAATTGAATATTTCAGAATTGACATGCCATTAGAAATTCCGTATACCATTGCATATGAAACAATTACAAAAACTTCTAATATTATTTTAAAATTAATTACAGATAAAGGTATAATTGGTTGGGGGTGTGCAGCTCCAGATTTAGAAGTTACTGGGGAAACACCTGAACATGTAATTAAAAACATAACGATAATTGAAAATTTATTGTTAAATCAGTCTCCTTTTCAGATTGCTTTGTTTACAAATATTTTAAAGCAAACCATCCCAAAATCTGCTTCAACAATTGCAATGGTAGATATGGCTTTGCAAGATATTCTTGCACGCAAAGCAAAACTACCTTTATATCAATTGCTTGGTGGTTATCGACATTCGATTCCTACGAGTATCACCATATTTATTGAACCTTTGGACAAAACCTTGGAGCACACCAAAAAATTTTTAAAGAAAGGTTTTACCATTATAAAACTTAAAGGCGGTTTGAATTTAGAAGAAGACGTCGAAAAAATTCACCTTATGCGTGAAAGATTTGGCTCTGAGTTTCAGCTTCGATTCGATGCCAACCAAGGTTATACTCCAAAACAATGTATTAAGTTCATTAATAAAACAAAAGATTTCAATATTGAAATTTTAGAGCAACCGACAACACAAAAATTAGAAAAAAAATTAGCCAAACGTACACATAAAATTAATATTCCGGTTATGGCAGATGAAAGTCTGAAGACCTTGAAAGATGCTTTTAAACTTGCAAATGACGACTTGATAAATATGGTAAATATAAAATTAATGAAAGTTGGTGGGATTTCAGAGGCGAAACATATCAATTCAGTTGCGAGAGCATCCGGAATGGAAGTTATGGTAGGTTGTTTAGATGAATGTTCTCTCGGAATTTCTGCCGGCTTGCATTTTGCTTTAAGTCGACAAAATATTGAATATGCCGATTTGGATGGGCATTTAGATTTACTAGAAGATCCTTTTCATAATTTATTTCAATTAAAAGGTGGAATACTCTACCCATCAAAACATTACGGATTAGGTAAAATTAATATTTAATGTAGCATAAGTGCCTGAAAAACCATATCATATTGACGGATTATCAGAAGAACAAGTCGTTGCTTCAAGAAATATTTGTGGAAAAAACAGTTTAATCTTCCAAAAAGAAAGCAGAATTATTAGCGCTCTAAAAAGTCTTTTAAAAGAGCCTATGATAATCCTGCTTTTTATTGCTTCATCTATTTATTTTGCCACGGGAAATACTGGCGATGGAATATTTTTAGCGCTGGCGATAGTTCTTGTTGCGGCAATTTCTTTTTACCAAGATTCCAGAAGCAGAAATGCATTAGAAAAACTTAAGCAATTTTCTAAACCTACTTGTAAGGTCATAAGAAATGGTACCCTACAAGAAATAAAAAGTGAAGAAATTGTAGTTGGCGACAGTTTGATGGTGGAAGAAGGAATGACTATTGCAGCTGATGGCATTATTGTACATTCTAATGATTTTTCGGTGAATGAATCGTTGCTTACTGGAGAATCATTTTCAGTTTTTAAAGATAAAACTACGCTTGATCACTCCATTTTCAAAGGAACTATGGTAGCCAGTGGTCTCGCTATTGCAAAAATTACAGCAATTGGAAACGAAACGAAACTTGGAAAAATTGGTAAAAGTTTAGAGAGTATCCAAGAAGAAAAAACCCCTTTAGAAAAGCAAATCAACAATTTTATCAAAAAGATGGTAATTCTTGGTTCTGCTATTTTCATCATTGTTTGGCTATTGAATTATTTGCATTCTTATAACATTTTAGATAGTTTGTTAAAGGCACTCACACTTGCAATGAGTATTTTACCCGAAGAAATTCCAGTTGCATTTACAACGTTCATGGCAATTGGTTCATGGCGTTTATTGAAAATGGGCGTTGTGGTAAAGCAAATGAAGACAGTAGAAACTTTAGGTAGCGCAACGGTAATTTGCATAGATAAAACCGGAACAATCACAGAAAATAAAATGAGCTTGGCAAAAGTTTTCACGATGGCTTCTGAAAAAATATCATCGCTAAAAAAACCATTTAACAAAGGGGAAAAAGAACTTATCACTACTGCTATGTGGGCTAGCGAGCCAATTCCCTTTGACCCTATGGAAAGAGCTCTACATCACTCCTATGCAGATAATTGCTTGAAAGATTTGAGAAACGATTATAGTATTATTCATGAATATCCTTTAGATGGCAAGCCACCCATGATGACCCATATCTTTGAAAATAGTGCCGGTAAAAGAATCATCTCTGCAAAAGGGGCTCCTGAAGCTTTCTTTGAAATATCAAATTTCACAAGTAACCAAAAAAAAATAGTTCAGAAAGCATTACAAGAATTATCCCAAGACGGATATCGTGTTTTGGGAGTTGCTGAAGCTTTTTTTGACGAAAAAACATTTCCTAAAAGGCAACAAAGTTTTTCCTTTAACTTTAAAGGAATAGTAGCTTTTTATGATCCTCCAAAGAGTAATATCAGCAGTGTTTTACATGATTTTGCATCTGCCGGTATTGCTGTTAAAATTATTACAGGTGATAACACAGCTACTACTATTTCAATCGCAAAACAGATTGGCTTTGAGGGAATTGAAAAAAATATTTCTGGAGATGAACTTATGCTTTTAAATGAAAAACAATTGCAACATAAAGTTTTAAATACAGCTATTTTTACACGAATGTTTCCCGAGGCGAAACTAAAAATAATAAATGCTCTAAAAGCCAACAATGAAATTGTTGCAATGACCGGAGATGGTGTAAATGACGGTCCGGCTCTTAAAGCTGCTCATATAGGTATTGCTATGGGTGAAAAAGGATCTGAAATTGCAAAGCAGGCTGCTTCATTAATTTTAACATCGGATGATTTGTCTAAAATGGTTGATGCCATTGGTATGGGAAGACGAATATATGCAAACCTTAAAAAAGCAATTCAGTACATAATTTCAATACACATACCAATTGTTTTAACCGTTTTTATTCCCTTAGCATTGGGTTGGATATATCCCAATATCTTAACTCCGGTACATGTAATTTTATTAGAATTAATTATGGGACCAACCTGCTCTATCATCTATGAAAATGAACCCATGGAAAAAAACACCATGAACCAAAATCCTAGACCCTTTACAACCAATTTTTTTAGTTGGAAAGAATTGACAACCAGCATTTTTCAAGGTCTGTTAATTACTATCGGTGTTTTAACAACTTACCTTCTTGCTGTATATCAAGATTACAATGAAACTACTACTAGAGCAATGGTATTTACCGTTCTTATTACTGCAAATATATTTCTAACTCTAGTAAACCGTTCATTTTATTTTAGTATTTTCACTACGCTGCGATATAAAAATAATTTAGTCCCGATAATTATTGGTGTTACAATTCTATTAACTGGAGTTTTACTATATGTTGAACCCTTTACTGCTTTTTTTAAATTTAGCACATTAAATTATAAGCAACTCGGAATAAGTATTTCTATCGGTTTTTTATCGGTTATTTGGTATGAATTTGTTAAAATCTATAAAAGGCTATTCATATCGAAATAGTGCATTGATTTTGGCATAAGGATTTGGCATTTCCTCATTTTCCATCAGATACACTTTTCCTCCGTTCAAAAAGGTTTGCAGCGCTGCAAGATTCATCAGTGAAAAATCTGGTATATGTCCAGAATCATAAAGTATCACTTTATTTTTTTCTGGGTCAAAAATTCCCGAAAAATCTTCTCTTTCTTCACAAAATAAAGCATCCACTTTACCGTGTATAGCACCTTGTAAAATATCTTGCAATAACGAAGAAGTTTTATCAGTATCCTGGTTGGCTTTGAATTGTTCTATCTTATTAAATTTTTCTTGATCAAAAATTGGCTTTACAGCTTCCCATGCTAATTCTTGCAGTGCAAAAATATTTAAGGCAGACGGATTACATTTTATCGGTTTCGAAACCAATTTCTTATAAGAATTCACCTCTTTATATATTGGAAATAAATACTCTTGTGAAGCAACCAGCATTGGAATATTTTGGCGATTTAAACTCTTTACTAAACCTTTATTAATAGCTTTAAAAAATCTCTTTATTTCATTCTTCCTCTCTTCATTAGTGCTACCCGAATCGTGATAAGAAGCTTGTCCTTTTTGTTGACTTCTAACTTGCATATTCTTTTGTTCAAATTCAAAACCAACGACTTCTTCCATACGAGAAGGTAAAATATCTTCTGTTACTAATTTGCGAATAGTATAGCGGGAACATTCATATAAATTTATATGTTCCAAATCAAGTGCCAAGAGATAAAAATTTCCGTCACCACTAAAAATTGGCAATAATGATTTTAAATAAAATTCTTCTCCAACGAAATTAAAAACCTCAAAATGAATAGGTAACAAAAATATTTCAAAAACATCCTTGGCTAAAAAAATTGCCAAACCATCGAATTGATGTCTCCAAAATTCCGTATCAAAAATCATTTTTTTTACTGGTTCTAACCGATTCTCAATTTCAATACTTGTCAGCCCATGAGCCTCCAGTTTTCTAGTTACTTCCTTAATTTGGTTTTTTAATGCAAGTTTGTCTTGTTTTTGAAGCACCTCATTACCTGCTCTATGTGTAGGAATATAGATAGAGATACAATACGGTTGGCGAATGCGATGTAAACTTTCTATTTGACTTTTTGACGGTAGTTTCATTTTCGTAAGTTTAGAGATTTCACTAAATTTAATATCTATTAAAATTAATTGTAAAAGGGATCATAACCAATGATCTGGATCAGGATAAGATAATTTTTTATCAACCTGTATTTTAAATTAAATACCTATTTTAGTTCGAATTATTGTGCCTTTGAAAACCATATCAAAAACTGTTTGGATACTTTCTTTCATTAGCTTATTTACCGATACAGCGAGTGAAATGTTGTATCCTATTTTACCTATTTATTTAAAGTCTATTGGTTTTTCTATCGTATTAATAGGAGTATTAGAAGGAGTAGCAGAAGCTGTCGCAGGATTGAGCAAAGGTTATTTTGGCAAACTATCCGATGTTTCAGGTAAGCGAGTTCCTTTTGTGCAATTAGGATACGCTTTTAGTGCAATCTCTAAACCGATGATGGCATTTTTTGTTTATCCTTTATGGATATTTTTTGTTCGTACCATTGATCGATTTGGAAAAGGTATTCGAACAGGTGCCAGAGATGCAATTTTATCAGATGAAGCAACTCCAGAATCAAAAGGAAAAATATTTGGTTTACACCGTGCTATGGATACTTTAGGTGCTGTTCTCGGCCCGTCTTTGGCATTGATTTACTTGTATTTTTATCCTGAAAATTATATAGCCCTATTCTATATCGCATTTATCCCAAGTGTTTTAGCTATTTATTCTTCTTCCTTACTCAAAGAAAAAAAACAGGTATTCTCAAAAGAAAAGTCCAAAACTACTTTTTTTTCATTTTTAAACTATTGGAAAGAAAGTCCTGAAAATTATCGGAAAATTGTTATCGGACTCCTTTTTTTTACTTTGTTCAATAGTTCAGATGTATTTTTGCTTTTAAAAGCGAAAGATGCCGGACTTTCAGATACTGCCACGATAGGAGTTTATATATTCTACAATTTGATATTTGCCCTTTTTTCTTTTCCTTTAGGAATAATAGCTGATAAAATTGGATTGAAAAAAATGTTTATTTTTGGAATCAGCATCTTTGCTCTTGTTTATTTCGGAATGAGCTTTCAAACCGATATTACAATTATTGCCGGTTTATTTTTTCTTTACGGGATTTATGCCGCTGCAACAGAAGGAATTTCAAAAGCCTGGATTACCAACCAAAGTGATAAAAAAGATACCGCAACTGCCATTGGAACTTATACCGCCTTACAAAGCGTCTGTACGATGCTTGCCAGTTCTTTAGCTGGAGTTATTTGGTATACATTTGGAGCAAGTGCAACGTTTTTCGTATCTGGAATTGCAGCCGTCTTACTTATCTTTTATTTTTCCTTTGGCCTTAAACCAAATGAAAAAGAAAAGAAGGTTTAATTCTATTTTTTATTCAAAACCTGATTCAATAGCAACCATTCATATAATTTATCTACGTTTTCTTTTTTACATAATTGCGTGCCAGGACTCATCGTGGTTGCTGTTCCGCAAGCGATACCGTAAGCTAACATTTCTACATAAGATTTTTTATTTGCTAAACTAAATACCATACCGGCGACCATGCTATCCCCTGCTCCAATGGTGCTTTTTTGATGTACCGTTGGGGCAATGATATGTTCCGTTTCCTTGTCTGTAAATAGCATTGCGCCTTTTGCTCCCAAAGAAACTACTAAAATTTCACAAGGATGATTCTTTAAAAAATCTTTTGCCAAACCCTCTAACTCAAATGCTGATATAGATGTAACACCACACATCGCAGCTAGCTCTCCAATATTTGGTTTTAACAAAAATACCTCAGATTTAGCTCCCTTTTGCAGAGCTTCTCCTGAAGTATCTAGAATAAGCTTGACATGGTGTTTTTTTGCAATTGAAGCTACTTTTACGTAAAAATCATCTTGAATTCCAGGTGGTAAACTACCACTAGCAACGAGATAATCTTTATTGGGCAGAAGGGTTTCTAAATTATCCAAAACATGACGCCACTCTTTTTCAGACACATCAGATCCTGGCATACCAAATCTATATTGTAAATTTGTAGCATTATCCGTTACGGAAAGGTTTTCTCTAGTCCATGTTTTCATTGGCACAATTTCTTGCGTGATTTCTTGATCACCCAGTAACTTTTTTAAGTGTTCCCCCGTTGGACCGCCTGCCAAATACAAAGCAGTTGAATTTCCTTCTAATATTTTAATTACGCGAGAAACATTAATTCCGCCTCCACCCGCTTGAAATTGTGGTTGCGCACATCGCAATTTACTATTGGGCTGTAAACTTGTAATACTTGTACTTTTATCTATAGCCGGATTTACGGTTAAAGTGAGGATTTTATTCATAATATTACTTGTTGTTTTTTTACAGAATATATCTTTTGGGTTAATCAAATTTGTTGCTAAATATACTATTAAAACGGCGAACTGCATTGATACAGGTCATTGTGAAAAATTTTTATACTTACGTACTTTACGTCAGAACCAAATTATAAATACCAATGAAATTTAATAAAGAATGGCATACATCACATCATATGCCAAAAAATCCGAGTTTAGAGCAACGTATCAAATGGCATATAGAACACCAGCAGCACTGTGAATGCCGCGCTATTCCGAAAAATTTGCAAGAGGAAATTAATAAACGTGATTTACAAATAGATTTTGATTAAGTAAGAACTTCATCCAATACGTTATTCATTTGCCTAATTATCTTTTTTAAGCTTATTTGGTTACGACTAACATTTTTTACCATATGAATTCTAAAGTGATGCAACCTTAAATTTAAAAAAATTGGTGAAACTACAGAATGATCTACATCATTTTAAATGGAATAAATCTCCTGTAACTTTGAGTTAAGATGATACATAAAAACACACCGATTTTCGAAAAATTGAAAGCCTTTTTCATTGAAATTGGCGAGTTATCTTTATTTGCTCAACGGTTTTTCAAGGAAGTATTTACACGACCATTTGAGTTTCAAGAATTACTACGGCAATGCTATAATATTGGTAATCGTTCGTTCCTTTTAGTTGGTATTACAGGATTTATCATCGGTTTGGTTTTCACCTTGCAATCTAGACCAACATTGATGGAGTTCGGAGCAGAATCATGGATGCCATATATGGTGAGTATTTCTATCGTACGTGAAATTGGACCGGTAATTATCGCTTTGATTTGTGCCGGAAAATTAAGTTCAGGTATTGGTGCAGAGTTAGGTTCTATGCGAGTTACAGAACAAATCGATGCTATGGAAGTTTCTGGAACCAATCCATTTAAATATTTAGTTGTTACCCGAATTGTCGCCACTACCCTCATGATACCATTGCTTATAATTTTTGGTGATACCATTGCACTTTATGGTTCTGCCCTAGTTGAAAATTTAAAAGGCGCCGTTTCTTTTCAACTATACTTTAATAAAGTTTTTGAAGGTCTTAATTTTTCAGATTTACTTCCGGCAGTTGTAAAATCATTTTTCTTTGGTTTTGCCATTGGATTAGTAGGCTCTTTCAAAGGTTATAATTGCAAAAAGGGTACCGTTGGGGTTGGTGAAGCTTCTAATTCGGCTGTCGTTTATACCTCTATGCTCCTATTTATTATTGACTTTATTGCTGTATTTATTTCGGATATTTTCTTTGAAATTTAACTATGACAAAAACAAATCACATAGAACCCATTTTAAAAATCGCAAACCTCAAAAAAGCTTTTGGAGATAATAAGGTTTTGAATGGTTTCGATTTAGAGTTATTTCCTGGAGAAAATTTAGTTATTATGGGTAAATCAGGATCTGGAAAATCTGTGATGATAAAATGCTTGGTTGGCTTAATGCAACCGGATAGCGGGAGCATAGAAATTATGGGGAAAGATATCACTAAATTAAAACAAAATGAACTTGATTTTTTACGCTATGAAATCGGATTTCTATTTCAAGGAAGCGCTTTGTATGATAGTATGACAGTTCGTGAAAATTTAGAATTTCCGTTGCGAATGCACAAAGAAAAACTAAAAGAAAAGGATAAATTAGTTTTGGAAGCCTTGCAAAGTGTCGGTTTGGAACATGCGATTGATTTAATGCCAGATGAGCTTTCGGGGGGAATGAAACGAAGAGTTGCATTAGCAAGAGCAATAATTCTTCTTCCAAAAATCATCATTTATGATGAGCCAACTACTGGTCTTGATCCAATAACAGCAAAAGAAATTATTGAACTGATGAAAGAAATTCAGCATAAAAATAAATCCTCTTCATTAATAATAACCCATGATGTAGATTGTTCTCGGGTTATTGCAAATAGAATGATATTATTAATTGATGGCATTAATTATGCGGAAGGAACTTTTCAAGAACTAGCCACTTCCAAAGATAAAAAAGTACAAGCATTTTTTAAATGATATTATTATGAAAGATTCAAATATGAAAAAGTTATATCTAGGTTTTTTTGTTGTAATGGCAACAATCTTATTAATAATTGCCCTTTATTTAATAGGAAACCGTCAAAATATTTTTGGAGGTACTTTCCATTTAAGTGCTATTTTTAATAATGTTGATGGTTTACAACTCGGAAATAATGTACGGTATTCAGGTATCAATGTCGGAACAGTTAAAAAAATTGAAATGATGAATGATACTACTATTTGTGTTGACATGGCAATAGAAGATAAAATAATAAGCCATATGAAAAAAAACGCAGTTGCTTCGGTTAGTTCTGATGGTTTGGTGGGAAGTATGGTGATTAATATTGTTCCGAATTCTGTTGCAGGAGAACCCTTAAAACCTGGAGATACTTTAATTTCTATTCCAAAAATATCGTCAAGTGATATGCTTTCGACTTTAAGTAAAACCAATGAAAATGCGGAAAAATTAATTGGCAATCTATTAAAAATATCCGATTCCATACATGAAGGAAATGGTACTTTAGGCGTATTACTGAATGATGCTCAAATGGCGGGAGATTTAAAACAAAGCTTATCTAATATTAGAACAACTACTGAAAATATTACCATGACAACCAACGAACTTAAAAAAATAATTTCTTTGGTTAAATACGATAAAAGTGTAGCTTCCGTACTATTAAGTGATTCTATTTCAGGCAATAACCTGAAATTAGTGCTTTCCAATTTAGAGACTTCAAGTACGGGAATTGATTCAGTAGTTACTAATTTAAACTCACTTATTGCTTCAATTCAAACACAAAAAAGCGCCTTTAATTACGTCGTAAAAGATACGACCGCCACTAAAAAAATTGATGAAACATTGAAAAATATCCATAAAAGTAGTGAACTTTTAAATGAAAATTTAGAAGCTCTACAGCATAACTTTTTACTACGTCGCTATTTTAAAAAACAAGAAAAGAAAAAAGAGAAAGAGCAAAAAAATTAAATCAAGATTTAACAATTATTTATTTTTTGCGATGTGTCTCTCGATAAGTTTCCACTAATTCTTTTAGACTTGACAAATAATTTTGTAACGCTCTTGTATTGACCTCTAAATTTTTACCTTCAGGTATCGTAATCGGGTTCTCATCTAAAAATTGATACAATTCAGGATATTTTGTTTCAATTACATAGGTTAGATCCGTAATTTCTTTTAATAATTCTTGTGATTTTTTCATGCTTTTTAATTAAATATTTCCTCCAAAATTAACTTGCTTAACAGTCACCTAAAATGACCTGCATCATTTTTGAAACGAAATTCTTTTGTTTACTTTGGTAAAGCTAATGTAACTTAAAAATAATAATGAATACAGGTTTGGTGCTTTCAGGTGGTGGATTTAGAGGTGTTGCTCATATCGGAGCCATAAAAGCATTGGAAGAAAATGACATATTTGCCACTCATATTTCCGGTAGTAGCGCAGGTGCCATTATTGGAGCTTTCTACGCGGCTAATTATGCACCTGAAGAAATACTCGATTTTTTCAAGAAAATTCCTATTTTTCAACTTAGTCGTTATCCATTTAGAAAAGCAGGCTTTATTGATACCGATAAATACTATACCGATTTTAAAAAATATTTCCCTAAAGATAGTTTTGAAGCTTTACAAAAAAAATTATTTATCACAACAGTAGATTTAAGCCATGGAAAAATTCGGATTTTTGACAAAGGAGAATTAATTAAACCATTTTTGGCTTCCTCAGCATTCCCTGGTATTTTTTCTCCGGTTATGATAGAAAATTGTTTGTATGCCGATGGTGGAATATTAGATAACTTCCCTGTTGAGCCTTTAAAAATTATTTGTGATGAAATTATTGGGGTTTATGTTGATCCTATTTCAAACAAAGAATCAAGTGATATGAAACATACATTAAGTGTACTTGAAAGAGCAATTAAAATCAATATCATGAATGATTCTTCCAAAAAATTCTCTGAATGTGACCTGCTAATTTACCCATACAAATTAAATGAATATAGTTTGTTCGATAAAAACAATATCGATAAAATTTATTCGATTGGCTACAAAGTAACCCAAGAAAGAATAAAAGAAAATAAAGTCCATTTTACACTAAACAATTCCGAAAAACGTTTGTATTAAAAAATAGAATTGCATTTATTCTTTTAAAACAAATAACGATTTAAAGCCTAATTTGAAACTTAATGAACCCTATTATTCTTCTAATTGTTGGTTTTTTAATACTTCTTTTAATTGTTGGCAAGCTTGTCTATGCTAATAAATTTAAAAAGGAAGCCAGAGAAGTTTTGTCTAATTTCACGAAAACTTCTGATCAAAAATTTAGCTACGATCAATTAAAAGGACTTCCGAAACCTGTACAAGAATATTTTAAAAATGTCTTAGTAGAGAATCAACCTTATATAAATTCTGTTCGCTTAAAACATGTCGGTCAATTTAAACCAGCAATCAACAAAAGTTGGTGCGATATTAAAGGGGAACAATATTATACAACAGATACACCATCTTTTATTTGGCATGGGAAAATTGGTGTGATTTCGGCAAAGGACATGTATCTAAATGGTAAAGGAAAACTAGTGATTACACTGCTAAATTGGTTTCAAATTAAAAAAGCAGAAGGAAAAAATTACGATCAGGGTGAATTGTTGCGATGGCTCGGAGAGTCGGTTTGGTTTCCCACGAACCTTTTACCAAGCGATCGATTGCAATGGCTTCCAATTGATGATACAACAGCTAAAATTCAACTAACATACAATCATTTAAGTTTATTTTACATCGTAACTTTCAATGAGAAAAATCTAATTTCTAAATTAGAAACCAAGCGATATCATGATGATAATACCTTAAAAACATGGATTGGAGAATGTTGTAAATACAAAGAAATAAACGGTGTTAAAGTCCCAACAATTTTAAAAGCTTCTTGGCTTTTAAATAAGGTTGAATTTAATTACGCCCTTTTTCATTTGGAAGAATTAGAATATAATAAAAAAGTGCCCTATTAGTTAATTTTCTAAGGTTATAAGCGTAATTTCAGGGCGCATACCTAATCTACCAGGAAATCCAAGCCAGCCCAATCCTCGATTAACATATAAATATTGCTCATTTTCTTTATGCAATCCTGCCCAGTGTTTGTATTTGTATTTTATCGGACTCCATTGCTTATTTTTTAAGGTAATACCGGCCTGCATGCCGTGTGTATGACCAGAAAGGGTTAGCAAAACATCTGTTTTATGTACGACTTCTTCGTTCCAATGTGTTGGATCATGAGAAAGCAATATTTTAAAAGGTATTTTATCAATATTCTGCATCGCTTTCGCTAAATCACCATATTGTTTGAATGGCGGATTTCCCCAATTTTCAACTCCAATTACGGCAATTTTTTGGTCTTTTATTTCGATAATATCGGAATGATTTCGTAATAGCTTAAAATCAATCTTTTTATAAAAATAAGTAATGAGATCAAAATTTGCTTTCTTTTTTTTAGAGGTTTTCCATGTACTGTAGTCACCGTAATCATGGTTTCCTAAAACAGCATATTTACCCATTTTAGCGTGTAGTTGCTTAAAAACAACATCCCATCCTCGCAACTCCCAAGCATAATTATTAACCAAATCACCGGTAAAAAAAATAAGATCGGCGTTTAAATCATTAATCATTCTTATTGCCCTTTCAAGAATCGGATATCTAAAACTAAAACTGCCTAAATGTATATCGGATATTTGAACAATTTTTAAACCCTTAAATTCTTTTGGTAGCCGTTCACTCTTCACTTTTACTGCATGAATTTTGAATCGATATACCGCCTTAAAAACAGCATACATAATAACAAAAAACGGTAAAAACCCAGATAGTAGTCCAATTGCCGGAATGATAATAAGTGACTCTTCCTTTGAAAAAGCATAATTTGTAAGAGATGCTATTGAAATAATCAAAACAAAAATAATCTTCGGCAAAAAAGAGGAAATGGTGAGCCCGTATAACGAAGAAATTAAAACTTGTTTTCTATAAGGTCCGATATAATCTAACCGAACTTTTAATATGATGATTGCTGTTATTAATCCTAAAGTAAAAAACCAAAATAAAACATGAATCGTCGTTCTTAATTTAGGGCCTTCAATAAGAACAGTAATAGATTGCAACCAATAAAATGCAACAAAATCGACCAAGAGAATAGCGATACAAAGCAATATGATAGTAAAAAAAGAATAGGATCTCATAAATATTTTTTGTTCAACAATTAATTTTCTACATTTTTAACTCTTCTTTTGTCTTTCAAAGCCCAATAAATTCCTTTGACTCCATCAACCCAATTATCATAAAGATAAATTAGCATAATTTCTTCTATTGTTTCCAAAATACCAATGATAATCATAACATAAAACAGCCAATAAACTTCTCCAAAAAACAAAAACCAAAGAATAAAAACTCCTTGTACAAGTGCCGATGTTTTTGCTAGGTAGGTATGAAATGCCGTGGCTTTACCATATTTTTTAAAAGCAATTATCATTTGAATTAAATAAGGTATAATTGCAATAAGAATTAGTATATAATTCTCTTGAATGAAATTAAACTCAAAAATGAGCAAACCGAGTAAACCCATTGTAAAAGTAAGCTGATCGCCAAGCGAATCTAATTGCGACCCTCTTGCGCTAGCAATTTTTAATTTTCGCGCTAAAAAACCATCTATCATGTCGGTACTATAACTAATCAGTAAAAACCAGCTAAATAATTGTCGTTCCTCCAAAATCAAAAGTAGAATCAAAAGAGGTACAGCGGCTATTCTATAAAACGAAAACCAATCAGCTATATTAAAATTTCTAAACGTTAGTATCAAACTATCTGATTTATATTTATTTAAATATTCTTATTAAGAAAAGTTGTTGCAACATTAAGGTAAAGTTAAGCTTTTAAAAAAAGGATTAAAATGATTAATATCAGACTAGGATTTTGCAATAAAGTTTTTATTTTAGTACATTAAATTTTTCGATAATTTTTCGGAAATTTGAGCACTAAAAAATCAAAATAACATAGATGTTTCCACAAAGTCAAGAAATATTTGAAATTCTGTTCGATGGCGTTTCAGAAGGAATAATTGTTGTCAATAAAAAGCAAGAAATTGTTGCTGTAAATTCATCAGCTGAAAAAATGTTTGGCTATGAAAACGGAGAATTAGAGCAACAACCATTAAACATTTTAATTCCCCAAAAATTCCATCCGCATCACGATAGTCACTTTAACGGCTTTATGCAAAAAAGTGAAAGTCGAAAAATGGGGCAGGAAAAAGATTTATTTGGCAGAACAAAAAATAATCAAGAAATACCAATAGAAGTCGGCCTAAATCCTTTCGAAATTTATGGTATGGAATTGGTAATGGCAATTGTTATAGATATTTCTGACAGAAAAAATAATGAGAAAAAAATTGAAAATCTAAATTCACAGCTTGAAAAGAAAATTAAAGATCGAACCTTAGAGCTCAATAATACGATTGAAAAGTTAAAAAAATTGAATTTAGAGTATGAAAACGAAATTAAAAAAAGACTTGCTGCAGAAAAAAAGATAAAGGTTGCGTTAAAAAAAGAGATTGAACTTAATGATTTGAAAACAAAATTCTTATCTCTAGTTTCACATGAATTTAAAACACCTTTAAGTGGTATTTTAACTTCCACAATTTTATTAGAAAAATACCAGCTCAGCGAGCAACAACCGAAAAGAGACAAACATTTAAAAACTATTACGACAAAAGTTCATTATTTAAACAATATTTTAAATGATTTTTTATCACTGGAGCGTTTAGATTCTGATAAAGTAAATTATAAATGTACTGCGTTCAACTTAAGCAAGGTCATTAACGAGGTGGTGTACAATGCCAATATGCATTTAAAAAGCGGACAACGCATTAATATTCCTGAAAATACGGATGAATATGTATTATTTCAAGATGAGAAAATCTTAGAGTTATCCTTAACAAATTTAATCAATAATGCTATAAAATATTCTCCTGAAAATACCAAAATCGATCTTTACGTTGAGCAGAACGATAAAAACCTTATTTTTAAAGTTCGAGATCGTGGCATCGGTATTCCTAAAAATGATCAAAAGTATATTTTTAATCGATATTTTAGAGCAGAAAATGCCTTGAACAATCAAGGAACCGGAATTGGCCTAAATATTGTGAAAGTACATTTAGAAAATTTGGGTGGTACAATTAGTTTTACGAGTGAGATAAATCAAGGTTCAGAATTTACAATCGAGCTACCAATAAAAAAAGAATAAAAGCAAGAACAAAATCGTATGAAAAAAGTTTTATTTATTGAAGATGATGCTGTTGTTAGAGAGAATACTGCCGAACTTTTAGAGCTATCAAATTACAAAGTGATAACCGCGGCAAATGGAAAAATTGGTGCTCCATTAGCAAAAAAACATATGCCTGATATTGTTATTTGTGATATAATGATGCCAGAATTAGATGGTTATGGTGTGCTTGAGATTTTGTCTAATGATGATGCTACTAAACATATTCCGTTTATTTTCTTATCTGCTAAAACCGAAAGAAAAGACATCCGTAAAGGAATGGAATTAGGTGCAGATGATTATTTGACAAAACCCTTTGATGAATCAGAATTAATTAGTGCAATTGAAAGTAGGCTGGCAAAAGTTGCTATTATCAAAGAAAATTTAGAAAGAACAAGCAGTGAAAAAACAGAAGGTCCGGATATAGAAGAAATAAAAAGCTTAGATCACCTAAAAAATTATATCACCGATAATGCTGAAGAATTGACCTATAAGCCAAATGAAGAGATTTATTATCAAGGTGAAAATTCAAACTATATTTTTTTAATTTATAAGGGTGTTGTTAAAACTACCAAAATTGATGAGCAAGGTAAAGAATTGATTACGGCACTACATAAAGAAGACGATTTTTTTGGTTTCACCTCCTTCACCCATAATATTTCATACCAAGAAACAGCCGCATCCATTGAAAATACAACCGTTTTTCGTTTACTAAAACAAGACTTAAAAAACATCTTAGAAAAGAATCATTTAATTACTTTAGACTTATTAGACTATTTTTCTGATAATGTTTATGAAATCAAAGATCAATTATTGCAAATGGCATATAGCTCCGTTAGAAAAAAAACTGCGAGTACTATTCTTCAATTTACCGAAAAAGTTAGAAATCGTCCCGAAAATGTAATTAAAATTTCAAGAAGTGATTTAGCAAGTGTAGCCGGTATTGCAACAGAAACTTTAATAAGAACACTTTCCGGACTTAAAAAAGATGGAATTATCGAAATTGAAGGAAGAAATATTAAGATTATTGACATAGAGTTATTGAAAAAAGTTTTTTAGCACGTATTGCCTATAGAATAAGGGCTGAGCAGATATGATATATATCATTGATTAATAAATAACAAGTATCTATTTTTGACAAATATTGTTATTAATAAATCTAATGAAGAATATTTTAGTTCCCACCGATTTTTCTGAGAACTCATGGAATGCGATACAATTCGCTTTAGAATTTTTTAAAAATTCAAAATGTAATTTTTACCTACTTCATGTTACTCCCATCACCAGCTTTTTTGGTGAAGAAACAAGTGTGGTATCTTCTGTTGATGTTATTGAAAAAACATATATATCTCAAGCTAAAAGAAGCCTTCATTTATTGCTTAAAAAAATAAAAGATTTATCGCAAAACCCAAATCATAACTTTATGACTATTTCAAGTTATGATTATTTTATTGATGCTGTAAAGAATCAAATTCATGAAAAAAATATTGAATTGATTGTCATGGGAACCAAAGGTGCTAGCGGAATGAAAGAAGCTATTATAGGCAGTAATACGGGCGATTTAATTACAAAAGTGAAATGTCCGGTTCTAGTTGTTCCAGAAAAAGCCGTATTTAAAAAGATTAAAGAAATTGGATTTCCAACCGATTTTAACATATTTTACCAAACAAAAATTTTAAGTTCTATAGCTGAAATAGCAAAAATATACGACTCAACAATTGAAATAGTGCATGTTGCTAAGAATGATGAAAATCTAACAGTATTTCAAAAAGAAAATAAAGAATATTTAAACGATTTCTTTATGGATGAAAAACATCGTTTTCATAGAATTACCAATCGTAAAATTGAATCTGGTGTACAATGTTTTGTTCAAAAACATAAAATTGATATGATTGTAATGATTGCTAAAAACTTGAATTTATTCCAACAAATTTTATTCAAGCCAACCGTAGCGGAAATTAGCTATCATACCGAAATACCTTTTCTAGTTCTGCATGAATAAAAGCCATTATTATGGAAAATATATCAATCTTTTTAGCCAAATTTTGGGGATGGTATTTAATTTTCTTTTTTTTAATTTTAAGTCTTAACCCCAAAAGAATTCAACAAATATTTGAAGATCTAAAAGATCAAAAATTTGTTATTATCACTGCATTTATTGCAATAATTATGGGCTTGTTAAACATTCTGTTTCACAATAATTGGGATGATAACTGGACCATAATTATAACTTTAATCGGGTGGATAGCCCTTTTTATTGGAATGTTTCTATTTATATTACCCTCCCAAACTATTCAATGGATAAATTTTATAAATGTGAAGTTTTTTCAAGTTTTATACATCCTGCTTTTTTTATTAGGTGTATTCTTGTTGAATATGGCTTACGGAATTGTATTGTATTAAAGTGTAATACTCAGTTTTTCATTGTTTTAAAAACATTTCTATTAGTAACAACTTTTTTCTTACCGCATTTTAAAAAAATGTGTTAAATGATTACAATCATATATAAAAATGATGCAGATCATGAAATTTTCGATTTTCTGCTCGTAAATTTGATACATTAATTAAAGTTCATTGAGATATTACTTAAAGATATAAAATTCTAAAAATATAGATCAACTTCATGGCAACATGATAGTGGTCGAAACGAAGGATTAAATTTGTTGGATGGATAAGAAATGATTTTAGTATTATTTTTGAAAAGATAATGTGGTAAATTGTTTACTAGTCACAACAGAAAATAAATTACTTCGGATAACAGGAAGCTTCGGCTTCCTGTTATTATAAAATTTAGGTTTACATGACTAATACTTATGCGAATCGAAATGAAGGATTCAATTTCTTAGATGGATAAGAAATAGTTTTAGTATTATTTTTGAAAAGGATGATATTATAAATTGTTTGCCTGTCTCGACAGAAAAATAAATCGCTTCGGATAACAGGAAGCTTCGGCTTCCTGTTATTATAAAATTTAGGTTTACATGACTAATACTTATGCGAATCGAAATGAAGGATTCAATTTCTTAGATGGATAAGAAATAGTTTTAGTATTATTTTTGAAAAGGATGATATTATAAATTGTTTGCCTGTCTCGACAGAAACTAAATCACTTCAGATAACAGGAAGCTTCGGCTTCCTGTTATTATAAAATTAGATTTACATGACTAATACTTATGCAAATCGAAATGGAGAGTAATCTTGCACTAAAATGTTAGATGATTTTAGTATAATTTTAGAAATAAAAGGATATGAAAGATTATTTGAATATTTAAATGTAGAGTTATTTCTTCAGAAAACAGGAGGTTGCGGCTTCCTGTTTTTACATATAATTGAAGGAAAAATTTAAATATTTGTTATATTAATGAATTCATTTTAATTACTTTCCTTTCCCCTCTCAAAAAATCGGACGATAAAACCTAGTTTTTTCATCCGATTTTTTGTTTTCCTTTAAATTTAGGAGATATTTATACTTTTCTTTTAAAAGAAGATATTTGTTAGCGACTATTTTTTTAATTACCATTTTCCAGTTTCAAATAAATCCAGAAAAGCAGGCACGGATAAATTAAAAAAGTCTACCAAAAAGTGAGCAAAAATTACCCATCTCAAACTATTAGTCCGCTTAAATGTTATTGCCCAAACTAGTCCCATAATAAAAGTTGAGATTAAAATTGTAAATCCGCTATTAACTTCAGAGTTGATTCCAAAAACAGCATGATTCATGGCGAATACTAGGGAGGAAAATAAAATTGCTTTCCAATTTTTCCATTCTTTTGTATTATCTAAAAGAAATCCACGGTAATAAAATTCCTCTATCCATGGATTAATAAGAGCTAGTAAAATCCAAGGCAACCAAATTGTCCAATTCGTTAAAGTATTATGGTGCATTAAGAAAAGTGGCAGTGTAATTAAGCCCATTGCAACGGCTAATATTGTCCAAAGTAAAGAACCCTTTGGTTTTTGAAGCCACTTTTTAATTGAATCTACTCCTCCACCATACTTGAAGACAAAATATAGAAACAAAACCCATTCGATTAAAATTATCGGTATAAATGCCCATTTGCCGATAAATTCTCCAAAAGTGAATGCTACAATAACATTTATTGCGGTAATAAGAAATGGAGAAATTAAAACTATTCTTTTCGGATTTGGCATTATTCTTTTTTTAAATATTTACTAAGGTAATTAGAATATGATTCTTTATCTTTTTTTACCTTATAAGCTTAAGTTTCGCTAATGGTAAAGCATATGATTTCGTTACGTTGCTAAGCCTAAAATTAGTAAAACAAATCGAATCTATGCAAAAATGCATGAATTTTTCGAGCAGACAAGAACCAAGTTGTTATTTTACACAGTGCTAGAAATTACAATTAATTATAGGTCATATAAAATTAAGCACGCCTTCACTATTGTAAATTATTTACCAAAACTATTGCTATGAATCATTGCAAAATAGTACCTTAATTGTTATATTTATATCATATAATAAAACCTTTAAACTGAAAAAATGGAAGTAAATGTTCAATTTGTAAAAATGCCTACTAGTGAAAGTATGGAAGCATTTGTAAATAAAAGATTAGAAAAATTGGCTAAAAGATATGAATGGATTATCAAAGCAGATGTATTTTATAAAATAGAAAATGATCCGAAAGGGAAAGGTAAAATTTGTGATATACGATTAAGTTTACCCGGACCTATAATTTTCGCGACCTCTGATGAAATTAGTTATGAAGCCGCAACTGACGAAACTATTCGTGATCTCGAAAAACAACTTAAAAAACGAAAAAGTGAGTTAAAACCATATTAATCAAACTTCAAAATGGCTGTTTTAACAAAAAACGCTTTAGAAATATTTAGTGATCGTTATTTCTTAAAAGATTCTAAAGGAAAAACTATTGAAACAGCCATTCAACTTTTTAAAAGGGTCGCAAAATATGTGGCTTCCGCCGAAAAAGAAAATAATTTAATTTGGAAAAACGTTTTTTCCGAGTAATGAATTCGTTAGATTTTCTTCCAAATTCTCCAACTTTAATGAATGCCGGTTTGCATAACGGACAATTAAGTGCGTGTTTTGTATTACCGATTGAAGATAGTTTGTCTAGTATTTTTACCACACTTAAAAATGCGGCTTTGATACACCAAAGTGGCGGAGGAACCGGTTTTAACTTTTCACATCTTCGTCCGAAAAATGATTTGATTTCCTCATCAGGGGGTGCTTCTTCCGGTCCGATTGCTTTTATGAAAATTTATGATGCTGCTACAGAAAATGTGAAACAAGGCGGCAAAAGACGCGGTGCAAATATGGGAATCTTGAATGTTTCGCATCCTGATATTGAAGAATTCATTTGTAGTAAAGCAAGTAAAACCGAATTGCAAAACTTTAATCTTTCAGTCGGTATAACCGATGATTTTATGCATGCGGTTAGAAATAATTTGGATTGGAATTTAAGCAATCCAAGAACAAAAGGATCTGTAAGAAAGGTAAAAGCAACAAAGATTTGGCAAGATATTATCCAACAGGCTTGGAATACCGGCGATCCGGGATTACTCTTTTTAGACACTATTAATAAAATAAATCCAACCCCAAATTTAGGTGTCATAGAAAGCACAAATCCATGTGGCGAGGTACCTCTACTCGATTATGAAAGTTGCAATCTCGGCTCTTTAAATTTATCGCAAATGGTAATCCTTACCAAAAACAAACCAACTATAGATTGGGCAAAATTAAGTGCCACTATCACAATTGCCATTCGATTTTTAGATAATATAATTACGGTTAATCATTATATCCTTCCGGAAAATAAAAACA
>CBDTUD010000027.1:0-33903 GCA_965363545.1 uncultured Flavobacteriaceae bacterium
AAGGCAAAGTTGACGGGCAGCAAATTGTGATTATTACCAAGTTTGTTAAGAAAATTTAGGATCTAATTCTTTACATAGAATAGTTTAAACTGGAATCACTTCAAGTGAATTTTGTATGCCTCGAGTATTTTAACCTTCAATAGTAGATGGTTGCATTGATAATTTAACTATTGGTCGACTTGAATCATCATTTATTACTTGAATGTTTATGCTCTTGTTCTTTTTAGTAAGTTCAATGGCTTTATCTGATGTTATTTTTTTGCCTTCATAATAAAAGATTGCACCATTTTTAGACATTTCTATCATGTCATCTATAGGATTTGGAGGTGTTGGCGGTGATGTTATTCGCTCTACCTCGACTTCAGGAGTAACTTCTTCAATTACTTGGATCACTTCACCACTTTCTGTTTTATAAGTATATCCTATATGACGTTCATAATTTTCTGTTGCTTTGTTATATTTTCCTTTTTGTTCTGGTGAAGCATCTGCTGGAATTTGAGGCGGCGGTGGTAAAAGATTACCTTCAATTATTTTATCTTCAACTTTTGCAGGCGGCGGTGGTGGTGGGAAATTAGGAAATGGTTGCGCGTCCTTTTTTTGCTTTTCGGTCATTAGGTCATAAATATAGCGCATACTTTTCATGTCTTCTAATCTAATAATCATATTGTTTTGAGGCATATTGTTATAGTGCTGTGCTAACTGATTATATTCCGCTATTTGCTCTTTTGTTGCTTTGACTTGACTTTTTGTAGGAAGAGGAGGACAATCCGGAAAAGGCTCAGCATTTTCTTTTTGTTTCACGGTCATTTTATTAAATATATATTCTAATCGATTTAAATCCTTTAATTTAATAATACGCTTATCTTGGGGTTGATTGTTATATAAGGTTGCCAGTTTGTTGTATTCTACTAATTCTTCTGGAGTGGCATTTTCTTGTTCATAAGTGGCATCGACAAGCTTAAGTTCTCTTTTTAGAATAGTGGCTTCCCTAATTTTACTTTCGATTTCAAAAATAACACCCATTTTTAAGGATTTGTCCGCTTCAATAATTACCTTAACTGAAGAGATTTGATTTGGGGCATAGTCTTTTAAAATTCGATCTATCTCATTTTTTAATGATTCTATGGTTGCATAATTTTCGTGATTTATTAGAATATCTTTGTTTTTATTAATAGTAACAAAAATATTAGGTATGTGGGTTTCTTGCTTTGAATTCGCTACATAATTTTTTTTATTCAATTTATAAAATTGATCTTGTATTGCTTTTTTCGGAGCCTCTTTTATTATTATTTTCTCGCTAAAACTATACATTAATACAGCTATTAGAGGTAACAGAATCAGACTTTTAATCCAAACTATTTTTTTTGATGTTTTTGTTTTCATAATTGCAAATCTTTTTTTCATAGATGCATAGTTTAGTGCATTGGCTAATTTCGGTTCGGTTGGGTTTGATGAAAAACTGAGTAAAATCTCTTGATAAGCAGAGAGTGAAACACCTTTATTGAGCACCGCTCTATCCGCTAAAAATTCGTGATTTAGTTTTATTTCATTTTTAATGAAGTAGAGCAATGGGTTAAACCAAAAAACTACTTGAAGTATTTCTATAAACACAACGTCTAAACTATGCTTTTGATTAGCATGGGTCTCTTCATGCCAAAACACCTCATTCGGTATTTGCCGTTGTAAATACCTTTGCTTATTTAAAAATATATAGCTAAAAAAAGTATGTGGTGTAATCACATACTCTAATAAAACATGTGTAAATCGGTTTGCTTTTTGTTTAGTATTTTTTCTTATTTTATTGCTTATTTGATTAAGATTGAACAAGAATTTTAATCCAAAAAGTACTACGCCAAAAACATAAACTGTCCACAGAATGATCGGTCCATAATATATAGGTGTCCCTTCTAGTAAGGGTTGTGGTTCAAAATCAATTTTCGAAAAGGTACTTGGTAATAACACAATCGGCTCAACTTCTAGAGTAGTGGTAAAAGTGATTAGTGGAATGTAAAAAGCCATCACCAATCCGCCCAATAAATAAATCCTTTTAAAAAAATGGATAGGTTCTTTTTCTAACAATAGTTTGTAAAACAAATAAAATATTGCTAAAATAATGCCTGATTTTAATAGATAGGTTAACATGATTATTTCAGTTTTATTTGTTTGTCGATCAGTTTTTTTAAATCTTCTAACTCTTCTTTGGAAAGATTGGTTTCTTCCGTGAAGAACGAAGCAAATTGAGAAGCGGAGTCGTTGAAAAATGTTTTTATCAATCCGTTAACGTGTTTGGAAAAATAATCTTTCTTTTTTACTAAAGGATAATATTCTCGAGCATTACCATATAATTTATAAGCAACAAAACCTTTGCCTATCATTCGTTTTAATAAAGTTGCAATGGTTGTTGTAGCAGGTTTCGGTTCAGGATAAATTTCAAGTAAATCTTTCATAAAAGATTTTTCTAGTTTCCAAAGATATTGCATTAATTGTTCTTCAGTTTTTGACAATGCCATAGCTCTACATGTTTAGAATTAACTCTACAAATGTAGAATAAAAATGTAAATATTCAAGTTTTTTACAAAAAACTTAGTTGATTTTTACTTAAATTAACCTGTCGAGAGTGGTTAGGGGTGTATTTTTTTATTTGCCAAACTAGTTATCATGGTATGTCACCTTTTATTTTTGAATTTTGATGGACTACATTTTTTAATACTTTTAAACTGTCTATTGAAATTAGAAATATTTTGAAAACCTGATAAAGTGGCAATTTCTGCTACGGATATATCCCGATTCTTACGCAATAATTTTGCAGCATGTTCTATGCGTAATTCCGTTAAAAATTGAATGTAGGTTTTATTAGTTCGCTGCTTAAAGTATTTACAAAAAGCATTCGGTGTCATGTTTGCAATAGTTGAAATTTTCTCCAAAGTAATGTTTTCGGAAAAAGAATTCATCGTAAAGTCAAAGATTTCACTCATTCTTTTTCCTTCATTGTCACTATAATTTTTTTGATAAATAAAAGAGGATAATAGCTCTGTTTCCGAGATAGAAATAAGTTGTAAAATCTCAAAAAGATTGATGAAACGTTCTAGTTTCGAAGCCTTTTTTAATTGTAAAAACTTTTCCTGAAGAGCCTGTTTATGAGAAATTATTCGAAATCCGTGTTCACTTTTTGAGAAGAACGATTGTAAGGTTTCAAATTCTTTCCATCCAAAAAACCCTTTACCAAAGGAATCCTTGCTAAAAAAAATAGAAAGCATTAATGATTTTCTATTTTCTATAGCATCACTTTTAAAAACATGAGGTAGATTCCTTCCAAAAACAAATAAATCGCCTTTCTGGTAATCCGAAACGGAATCTCCAATAACCAAAGTTCCTTCCCCCCGAACTATCCAACTAATTTGAATTTCTTCATGCTGGTGTAATTTGTCATAAAAAATAGCCTCTTCATCTTCTTGATACACCAAAACTTCGTTTTCTGGTTTCGGTATTTTAAATGGTAAAACTTTCATTTCTTTTTTTGACTAGTTCAATATTAATCATAAAATATTTAAAATGATATAAAAATGGATAAAATAATATCAAAACAGGATAAATATTCCATATTAAAAACCATAAGTGTCACTTAAATTTACCAATAAAATATTTTACGATGCAAATACAATGGAAAGGGGTAATGCCTGCAGTAACTACAAAATTCACCAATGAAGATAAGTTGGATTTAGAAACTTTTGAAAAAAATATTAAAGCACAGCTAGATGCTGGCGTTAGCGGAATTATTTTAGGAGGAACTTTAGGCGAAGCCAGTACCTTAACCGATGACGAAAAAAAAGCTTTAATTTTAAAAACTTTAGAGATCGTTAAAGAAAAAGTTCCGGTCATTATTAATATTGCCGAACAATCCACTTCGGTTGCGATTGAGCAAGCTAAAAAGGCCAAAACTTACGGTGCAAATGGTTTGATGCTATTGCCGCCAATGCGCTATAAAGCGGATAGCAGAGAAACTGTAACCTATTTTAAACGAATTGCCAAAAGCACTGATTTGCCAATTATGCTGTATAACAATCCGGTGGATTATGGTATTGAAATTACGTTAGATATGCTCGATGAATTACAAGAATGTCATAATATTCAAGCAGTAAAAGAATCAACCCGTGATATATCAAATATTTCAAGAATCAAGAATCGTTTTGGCGATCGATATAAAATTTTGTGTGGTGTCGATACTTTAGCTTTAGAAAGCATCTTGATGGGAGCAGAAGGTTGGGTTGCCGGTTTGGTTTGTGCGTTTCCTGCCGAGACCGTAGCGATTTGTAATTTAGCAAAAGCAGGAAAAGTAAAAGAAGCAATTGCTATTTATCGATGGTTTTTACCGTTGTTAGAATTAGATATAAACACTAAATTAGTACAAAATATTAAGTTGGCAGAAGTCGCAACCGGAATCGGTACTGAGAATGTACGTGAACCACGCTTGCCACTTTATGGTGAAGAAAGACAAAACGTATTAGCGATTATAAAAAGCAGTCTGGCTGTTCGTCCGAAATTACCTGAGTATAAGAATTTGTAGTTTGGTTTATTGATTTTTATCGGAAATAAATCGCGAAGCAATTATAAAAATTCAAGTGATGTGCTGACTTTAAAGAACTAAAAAGAAAGATATAATGATTACAGGAAAAAATTACATTGGCAATAGCTTGTCTGCAAAAGGTAAGAAAACATTCAAAACATTCAATCCCCAAACTAATAAAGAAAATTCGCAGATTTTTAGCGAAGCAACCGATGATGAAATAAATCAGGCTGTATCTATGGCTAGTATTGCTTTTAAAAGCTATGCGAAAATTTCAGGGGTAAAAAAGGCAGATTTTTTAAATGCTATTGCGGATGAAATTCTGGCTTTAGATGATGAATTAATTGCCATGTTTTGTGCAGAATCAGGTTTACCAGAGGGAAGAGCAAAGGGTGAAAGAGGTAGAACTGTTGGACAATTACAGTCTTTCGCAAATCTTTTGCGAGAAGGTTCATGGGTTGAAGCAACTATTGATACTGCTTTACCGAATAGAGAACCCTTACCAAAACCTGATTTACGAAAAATGTTAATTCCATTGGGTCCTGTGGTTGTTTTCGGAGCCAGTAATTTTCCATTGGCTTATTCTACTGCTGGTGGAGATACCGCAGCAGCACTCGCAGCAGGTTGTCCGGTACTTGTAAAATCACATCCAATGCATGCCGGTACTGGAGAATTAGTTGCCCGAGCAATTATTCGAGCAGCAGAAAAAACAGGAATGCCAAATGGTGTTTTCTCTAATTTGAACAGCAGCGGTATTGAAGTTGGAGTCGCTTTAGTAAAACATCCTCAAGTGAAAGCAGTGGGTTTTACCGGAAGTATTCGTGGTGGGCGTGCTTTACTAGATTTGGCAGCAAAAAGGGAAGAACCAATTCCGGTTTTTGCCGAGATGGGAAGCGTGAATCCCGTAGTTATTTTACCCGAAGCTCTTCAAAAAAGAGGTGCTGATTTGGCAAAAACCTATGCAGGTTCTATAACATTGGGTACAGGACAGTTTTGTACAAACCCGGGATTATTATTAGGAATAAAAGATAAAAATCTAATAGCTTTCATTGCAAAGCTTGCTGAAAACATAGTCCAAATTGAGCCAAGCTGTATGTTGCATCCAAATATTATTGGTGCCTTTGAAACCAATAAAGCCAAAGCTTTGGCACAACAAGGAATTACTGTTGTTGGTAGTGTGGAAAACGAAGTACAATCGAACTATGCAAGACAGATTATTACCACCGTTGAAGGAAAAACATTTTTAGAAAATACGACCTTGCATCAAGAGGTTTTCGGACCTTATTCCATTGTAGTGCAATGTGAAGATGCGGAACAATTGCAACATATAATTTCAAAATTAGAAGGTCAGTTAACCGGTACTTTAATAGCCGAAGAAAAGGAAGTAAAACAATATACCGAAGTAATTGCAGCTTTGCAAAACAGAGTTGGAAGAATAATCTACAATGGCGTACCAACAGGAGTAGAAGTTTGTCCTGCAATGCAGCATGGTGGTCCTTATCCAGCATCGACCGATAGCAGATTTACCGCAGTTGGAATTCACAGCATCAAAAGATGGATTCGACCATTTAGTTATCAAGATTGGCCAAAGGATTTGTTGCCTGATGAACTAAAAAACGAAAATCCTCTTGGAATTTTGCGTTTGGTAAATAACAAACAAACGAATTCAAAAATTTAGGTGGTATGAAGCTTTTAAAGGCAATCCCGATTCTGGTTTTTTTGGTATTGTTAAGTTGTAAAAAAGAAAAAAACAGTACCGCTTCTAAACAATTGGAAGCTTTGATTTCGGCATATCAAGATTATGAAGGTTATAATAAAACGGATTATACGCTAGGTTTTTTTACTAAAGAATATTACAAAGCAGAAGCTGAATTTGATATCAGAGAATTTCATGAGATAATTTTAGAACAAGGTAAGGTGACTTTGCCTATCCTGGAGAAAAGTGTAAATAATTATATATAGAAAAAGACTCATGGGTAAAAAGACTTTTTTTTGTATCGATGCACATACTTGTGGCAATCCGGTTCGGGTTGTTGCTGGTGGAGGGCCAAACCTTATTGGTGCAAATATGAGTGAAAAGCGCCAACATTTTTTAAAAGAATTTGATTGGATTCGCAAAGGGTTGATGTTTGAGCCAAGAGGTCATGATATGATGAGCGGTAGCATTTTATTTCCGCCACATGACCCGAAAAATGATTTTTCTATTTTATTTATTGAAACATCGGGTTGTTTACCCATGTGTGGTCATGGTACTATTGGTACGATTACCATCGCGATCGAAGAAGGTTTGATTACACCCAAAATTCCAGGAAAAATTATGATGGAAGCTCCTGCAGGATTGGTAAAAATAGAATACCAACAAACCGGGAAAAAAGTAGATTGGGTAAAACTCACGAATGTAAAAAGTTATTTGGCAGCGGAGAGTTTGACGGTTGAATGTCCGGAATTAGGATTGCTAACCTTCGATGTTGCTTATGGTGGAAATTATTATGCCATTGTCGATCCACAAAAAAACTTCACCGGCGTTCAAGATTTTACTGCGAGTAAAATTGTACAATATTCGCAAATAGTTAGAAAAAGAATCAACGATAAATACCCTAACCTATTTATTCATCCGGAAAACAAAACTATTCGGGATGTTTCTCATATGATGTGGACAGGTACTCCTATTGATCCAACTTCTTCTGGTAGGAATGCTGTTTTTTATGGGGATAAAGCGATTGATCGCTCTCCATGCGGTACAGGAACATCAGCCAGAATTGCACAATTACATGCGAAAGGGAAATTGAAAAAAGGAGAAGATTTCATTCATGAAAGCTTTATTGGGTCCAAATTTATTGGTCGAATTGAAGAAGAATCAACCTTAGATAACAATGTTGCCGTTATACCAAGTGTTCAAGGATGGGCAAAAATTTATGGGTATAATACGATTATTATTGATGAGGATGATGATCCTTATGCACACGGATTTCAAGTAATTTAAGATGAAACGAGCATGTTAAAAGTTTTATCACTCAAGGCAATGATTATTTGCGAACTGCATGTGTCAGCAAAAAAACAATAAATAATAACACATGAAACAAAGAATTGCACATATTGCACTTTTGGTAGCAGATTATGATGAAGCGATTGCTTTTTATGTGCATAAATTGAATTTTGACCTTTTAGAAGACACCATTTTAGATGAAGAAAAACGTTGGGTTTTGGTTGCTCCAAAAGGGGGTGAAAATTGCGCTTTACTTTTGGCAAAAGCATCTAATAAGGAACAAAAAAATTTCGTTGGAAATCAATCTGGTGGGAGAGTTTTTTTGTTTTTACACACGGATAATTTTGAAAGAGATTATCAGAATTTAGTTCAGCAACAGATCAAAATCATCAGAAAACCAAAAGTGGAATCGTATGGTACTGTAGCTGTTTTTGCCGATTTATATGGAAATTATTGGGATTTAATAGAACCAAAATAAGTTTTGTCAAATTTTTTAAATTGATTTTTTTTGAAAAAAGAAGTTATTGTAATAGGTGGAGGAATAATCGGCTTGTGTTCTGCATATTATTTAGCCAAAGAAGGAATTTCGGTTACTGTTCTTGATAAATCAGACATGTCTGAATCGGGCTGTTCTTACGGTAACGCCGGAATGATTGTGCCAAGTCATGTTATGCCATTAGCGCATCCAGGGGTTATTCAAAAAGGTATGAAATGGATGTTCGATAGTAAAAGTCCGTTTTATATCAAGCCAAGATTAGATTCCAATTTAATTTCTTGGTTGTACCAGTTTTATAAAAATTGCAATCAAAAACACGTCAATGCTTCGATACAACCAATTTTGGATATTTCGCTTTTGAGTAAAGAATTGTACCAAGATCTTTCAAAAAATGGCAATAGCTTTTTTTATGATGAAAAAGGTTTATTGATGTTATTTCAAACGGATAAAGTAGGCGAAGAAGAAATTACGATAGGAAAAATTGCGCAAGACCACGGATTAGAAGTTGATTTTTTGAATAAAGAAGACCTAAAAAAACTTGAAACTAATATTAATATTGATGCTATTGGGGCAGTTCATTACAAATCAGATGCGCATTTATCCCCCAATCTTTTTATGCAATTTTTAAAATCTGAATTGCAAAAGTTGGGTGTTGAAATTTTAAAAAACACCACAGTTACTGATTTTTCTATTTCCAATAATAAAATTCAAGAAGTCAAAACAAATAATGGAATTTTTAAAGCAGAGGAAGTTGTTTTAAGTTCGGGTGCATGGAGTGGTGAACTTGCTAGAAAATTAGGAATTAATGTAACAATGCTCCCTGGAAAAGGATATAGTTTTACGGTGAAAAACCAAAAAGAAAAGCCTCAGATTCCATCGATTTTATGTGAAGGTAAAGTTGCTGTTACTCCGTTTCAAAATTCCATTCGTTTTGGTGGGACAATGGAAATTACGAGTATCAAAGATTTCAAAATCAACGAGAAACGATTAGAAGGTATCGTAGAAAGAATAAATCAATTTTATCCGGAAATTAATGTTGTAAAGCCAGAAATAGAAGATGTTTGGTTTGGGTTTAGACCTTGTTCTCCTAGTGGCTTGCCAATAATTAAAAAATCAAAAAACATTAAAAATTTGACTCTAGCAACTGGTCATGCCATGATGGGTGTTAGCTTAGCTCCGGCAACAGGCAAGTTGGTGTCTGAATTGATTCTAGGCAAAAATACGTCTATCAATATAAAAGCCTTTTCAAAGGGTTGATTTTTTTTGCTATTTTTGAAACATGAACTTTACCGATATTTTGATCAAATTACGCAAAATTGTGCGCTCTGTAAATTTGGAAAGCAAGCGAGTTGAAAAGCAATTTGACGTGAGTATTCCGCAACTTTTGTGCTTACAGTTTTTGGCAGATCAACATGAATATCGGGCGAATGCGAAGCAATTAAAAGAATTTCTAAATTTAAACGCTAGTACTGTTTCTGGTATTATTAGCCGATTAGAGAAAAAAGGCTTTGTGGCCAAACTTCCTAAATTAAATGATAGAAGAATAACTTGGATTTCACTAACAGTAAAAGGAATGGAGATTTTAAAAAACGCCCCAATAACTTTTCAGCAAAAATTAAGTGAAAAATTGCAAGAACTTCCTCCTGAAAAAATCAAAACTATTGTTGAAGGAATAGATTTGCTAACCAAGCTTATGGAGGTAGAAGAAATGGAAGCTATTCCTATAGTTACTTTAGAAGATTTTTCTGCCGAAAAATAACAATATAAAGTGTTATTTTTCTTTCTTTTTTGAATAAATACGATCTATAGAACTTACATTAGAAAAAGTCAAAAACGGGCTTATTTCTTTCTTTTTGGATTGAATTTAGATAGAAAAACAATTTTTATGGGATTATTTAAGCTAAACTACAATAGTTTCTATAGAAACTATTGTAGTTTTGTACTGATTTATGCTTTTCACTATAAGTCTCATTTTAGGATATAATTATAGAATTGAAATGGAGAAAAAAAGCAGCAAAAATTAAGTGCAGAAAATTTAAAAAACAGTAAAATGAAAAATTACGAATATAAAATATTCAACGAAACAGAAATCCCTTCCTCGACAGAGAAACAAAAGATAATCCAATTTTTATTCAGTCACCTAGAGGAATATGGCGATGCTAAGGAGGATATAGGGAAATGCTTCGATTTTGCACTAAACAAATTACCAAATTCTTTAGGCGGATTTGTTTTAACCATATCTATAGAAGACGAATTAATCGGTGCAACAATAGTCAATAAAACCGGAATGTCAGGCTATATTCCTGGATACATTTTAGTGTATGTTGCTGTTCACAATAAAACTCGTGGCCGAGGAATTGGTAAAAAAATAATGACCAAAGCAATTGAACTTACCGATGGCGATTTAGCCTTACATGTAGAACCCAATAATCCTGCAAAAAGGCTTTATAGAAAGTTGGGATTCGAGAATAAATATCTCGAAATGCGCTATAAAAAACAATAAAAAAGTATGGCTTTTATCGATATTATTGTTTTTGCAATCTATATGGTTCTGGTATTAGCAATTGGCTTTTACCATTTTAGAAAAAATAAAGACGCAAAAGACTATTATATTGGCGGTGGTGACATGAGCAGTTTACACGTCGGATTGTCGGTTGTTGCCACAGATGTTGGAGGCGGTTTTTCGATAGGTCTTGGCGGACTTGGTTTTGCAATGGGGCTTTCGGGTTCTTGGATGTTGCTTACCGGTTTGATAGGAGCTTGGTTGAGCGCCGTATTGTTAGTTCCAACAGTAATGAAAACGGGTAAATTAAATGGTTTAATGACCTTTCCTGAGTTTTTGAAAAACAGTTATGGTAAAAAGGTAGCACTGGTTGCAGGTATTATTTCTTTTATTGGATATTTAGGATTTACATCTTCACAATTTTTAGCAGGGGCGAAACTTGCCGTAGGAACTTTTCCTAGTTTAGATTTGAATATCGCCTTACTTATTATGGGTGGAATCGCTTTGATTTATACGGTTTTTGGAGGAATGAAAGCTGTAATTTATACCGATACATTTCAATGGATTATTTTGATGGTTGGTTTGATCTTTGTCGGAATTCCGATAGCCTATACCTATCTTGGAGGATATGATGCCGTAGTTTCTGTGTTGCCTAAAAAGTTTTTTTCATTGACCAATGTTACTTGGATTCAGTTGATAAATTGGTTTGTTATTATTGTTCCGATTTGGTTTGTTGGAATGACCTTATATCAACGGATTTACGCTTGTAAAGATGAGAAAACAGCAAAAAAAGCGTGGTATATTGCGGGTATATTTGAGTATCCTATCATGGCATTCATGGGCGTAACGTTAGGGTTATTAGCTAGAGTTGCCGCTGCACAAGGTGTTTTTGCATCGGATGGTTTTGAAAGCGCCTTAGATATCGATCCGGAAATTGGAATGCCAATGTTATTAAAACATGTGCTTCCTGCGGGTTTGATGGGTTTAATGTTATCTGCCTATTTTTCGGCAATCATGTCAACCGCAGATAGTTGTTTGCTTGCGGCATCCGGTAATTTTGTAACCGATATTTTAGGACTCAAAAATGTCGCAAAAAGAACAATACGAATATCACAAATAGTGACTTTTGCCGTGGGTGGAATTGCAATTATTATTGCCACCACCATGCAAAGTGTATTAGAATTAATGTTGTTATCATATTCTTTTATGGTTTCCGGATTGTTAGTTCCGGTATTAGGAATTATCTTTACGAAAAAGCCGAAACCAAATGCCGCCTTATTATCGATGCTCGTTGGCGGTTTTACAACACTGACTTTAACTTTTTTAAAGGTGAAAATACCTTTTGGTTTTGACCCTATTATTGTTGGTATTGCATTCTCATTTATAATTTACAGTATCAAAAAAAATTAATGTTATGGCATTTATTACTTTAAATAAAGAAGCACTAGCGCACAATTACAAATTTTTACAAGAGCTGTTCAAAAATCACAATAAAGAATGGGCGCCTGTATTGAAGATGCTTTGTGGAAATCAAAAATATTTAGAATTTATTATGTCATTAGGCAATGAGCAGGTATGTGATGCCAGGTTGTCTAATCTAAAAATGATTAAAACTATTAATCCTGAAAAGGAAACTATTTATATCAAACCTCCTGCAAAACGAAGTATACGAAGAGTAGTAAAATATGCAGATGTTAGTTTTAACACCGAGTACACTACGATTAAATGGCTTTCGGAAGAAGCAGGAAAACAGAACAAAATTCACCGTATTATTATCATGATCGAATTAGGAGATCTGAGAGAGGGAATTTTAGGAGAACATTTAATGGATTTTTATAAAAGAGTATTTCAATTACCAAATATTAATGTTGTCGGAATTGGTGCGAATTTAAATTGTTTGAGTGGTATCATGCCGAGCAAAGACAAATTGATTCAATTAAGTTTGTACAAAGAGCTTATTGAAGCAAAATTTGGAAAAACTATTGTAGATGTTACCGGAGGATCTTCTGTAATGATTCCGCTTTTAATGAATAACCAAATACCAAAAGGTGTCAATCATTTTAGAATAGGAGAAACGTTGTTTTTTGGAGTAGATTTATTTACGAAAGAAACGGTTCCTGATATGCGTGATGACGTTTTTTTATTAAACTCAGAGATCATTGAAATTACCGAGAAACCAATGATGCCGTATGGCGTTTTAGAAGAAACTCCTTCGGGAGAAACTTTGCAAGTGAATCCGGAAGAATATGGTTTAACTCATAAAAGAGGGATTTTAGATATTGGTTTATTAGATATTTCAAATACAGACTTCTTGATTCCAATCGATAAAAATATTTCGTTTATCGGTGCAAGTTCTGATATGTTGGTAGTAGATTTGAGTAAAACAGAGAAAACCTATAAAATAGGAGATATCATTTCATTCAAAATGAAATATATGGGCGCACTTCGAATTATGAATTCAAATTATATTGAGAAAAAACTGATTTAGACGTATTGTATTTGTTCGATTAAATTCTTCCTAAAATTTTATCCATCACCCAAGCAGTATGTAATCCGGTTTTACCTGTAGAGGGATGTTGTTTTATTCCATTTAAGTCTTTTTTTATGGCATCCACATGAAATAGTTGAATTGTTTCTGGATGTTCGATATCTAAACTAATTATTCCAGTTTTAGTGGCTAATTGTATCGGATTATTTTTAAAAACAGAAAAATTAATTGTGCCTTTTTCTCCAAATATTTCTACCGAATCTTTTTCTTCCCATGTGCCGAAATTCCAAAAACCAGAACCTGTAATGCTATTTTTATGTATCCAAGAAGCAGTGACGGCATCATGAGCCGTATATAAGTTTTGTTGGTTGGTTTTTTCTCCATTAACAGATGTAAATTCTCCCAGAAAATAGTGTAGTAAATCTAGTCCGTGAGATGCTAAATCGTCAAAATATCCGCCTAGAGCGATAGTTTTATCCGTTCTCCAATTATATTCTTTTGAAAGATCACGTATCGGATGTGGAGGTTCACAATACGACCAATTCACATGTCGTACTTTTCCAATTTTACCGGAATCTAACCACGCTTTAATTTGCTCAAACCTTGGCAAAGTTCTTCTGTAATACGCTACAAATAGAGGAATATTTTTTTTAGAAAAAGCCTCTTCCATTTTTTTACTTTCTTCATACGTAACTGCCATCGGTTTTTCAACACAACATATTTTACCGGCATTAGCAACTTTTAAAGCGTATTCTAAATGACTATTTGGTGGTGTGGCAATATAAATAGCATCGATTTTGGGGTCATTAATTAATGCTTCTGCCTTGTCATAATATGTTGAAACACCATGGCGTTTTGCAAAATCTTTTGCCTTTTCTGTATCTCTTCGCATCACTGCTTTTAAAGCAAAACCATCGATTTTTTGATATGCCGGAGCACTTTTCTTTTCGCAAACATCACCGACACCAATAATTCCCCAGTTTACAATTTTTTTACTCATTAGATGAATGGTTTAAATTTTATTAGCTGCCAATTATTCTTTAACCCATTGGTCGATTATGGTGTAGATTGTTTTTTGATTATCAGCATCAAAACTTTTAATTCGGGTTCTATGATTGCCTTTTGGTTGTACAAATTTGTATACTTCTCTTTTTGAGGCATTGTTTTCTAAATCAACTGCCGTAGAACTCCAAGCATCATATTCGCCATAAATAAATAGCATTTTTTCAGCGGTATTATCTAAAAACGATTTGATTTCTTGCATTGGTTTTACATCATAGGTTTTTGTTATTCCTTCTGGAAAAGCCCAATCGAATTTATAAATTTCTTCGGTTTTCAAATATTTTTTAAAGGGAGCTGTTTCATATCCGTAGATTCCTTGTTGTGTTAGAGCTGCCCAAAAATAAGGTTGCAGATCATTCACCGCTTTTTCTTCAAAAAAGCCATAACCAACGACACTAATAAGGTGGTTGTAAATATCTTCAGTCGAAGCACTTGCTGACGGAATACTCTCTATCGGAGTTCCCCATTGCCAAAACGCAAACGAATATTCTAAGATGGTGTAATCTATTGCTTTGTCGATACCAAATTCCCAGGTCATGTTTGTTTCTTCTGCAACTTTTTTCATCATTTTTAAAAGAGCCTCTCTATTTTCGAAGCATAATTCTTGAAATGCTTTTATTTTTTCACGATCTTCTTCCGTGCCAACGGAATTCAAAAAAGAATAAACTCGTGGGTCTTCTCGTTGAAAATTTAAGGGTCCGACATAACAAACGGAAGCATCGACGTTATGAGGGAAATATCTGCGATGTGCCATGGTTGTTTGACATCCTTTGGAAATTCCTGTAGTTATAAATTTAGCTTCAGAAAATAAGGCGTTTCTGATTGCATCAATAATAATGGCTTGATCTTTCGCGGCATTTTCAATAGTAAGTGTGTTCCAGTCAATGGTGCTCGGACGAGAATCATTAAAATAACGATGCTCAATGGTGAGTTGATTTGCTTCATAATGATTTGCCAGCTCACCTGCTTTCTCACTATAAATACCATAACCTTGAAGCTCTACAATTACCGGTTGTGAAGGATTTTCAAAGCCTAAGAAAACCCGTTGTTTGAAGGTGCCCTTTGACAAGTCTTCGTGGTCAATAGGTTGTTCAAACCAAATTTCGTAATTCTCATCAAAGTGACTCACTTTTTCTCTTTTATCAATACGAACCACATTTTTTATAGAGGCTAATTTTTCGAAATTAGAGACTTCAACAATTGGTGCTACCGTTGAAGGCGCTGCAATGGTTGGTGCCACAACGGTTTTAGTAGAACTACAACTTACAAGAAGTAGAACTAAAAGTGTTACATAGGTAAAACGAATAAATTTCATAAATGATAGGTTTTAAAGGTTTTGATTGATTAACATGAAGTATCTGCTATAATTTTCCATTCTCCATCTATTTTTTTAAATAGTATCATGAATATGCCATTAGCATCTCCAACTTTTCGGATTAAAAAATATTCTCCCATAACATAATAAGATTCTTTTTCTATAGGAGAAATCTGATGAATTTTAAAGGTTAACGTACCGGAATAATCTTTGCTGGGATATACCGTTTTATAACGTTCTAGTGTATTGTTCCATCCAAAAGTAACACCATTACTTCCAAAAAACTGCAAGGAATCTGATTTCCAGTAACCCTGCATAAAACCTTCCAAATCATACGAGTTCCATGCTTTTTCTTGTTGGTCTAAAACAGATAAAATGGCTTCTTTATCTTTAGTCGTTTGTGCTGTTATCAGGATAGATGCAAATAGGCAAAACAATAGTATTATTTTTTTCATTATTTCAAATTTTGATAAAGTCTTCTTGTAGTATTTTTCGAAGATAAAAAATTAATTCTACTGCATTGTGTTTTGAAAATACAATTGGTGGTTTAATTTTTAATACATTATGATCGGGACCATCGGTACTCATTAAAATACCATGATCTTTCATTCTGTTGACCAAATAATCTGTTTGATTAGCAAGAGGTTTCATTTGTTGGTCAACCAGTTCAATTCCTAAAAATAATCCTTGTCCACGTACATCTCCAATAATAGGAAATTCCATGCTTAATTTTTTCAATTCCTCTTTTAGAAACTCTCCAATTTTTAAAGCGTTTTCTTGCAATTTTTCTCGTTTCACGGTTTTTATAACTTCTGCGCCGATAGCACAAGAAACCGGGTTACCACCAAAAGTATTGAAATATTCCATGCCGTTGGCGAATTTCTCTGCCACTTCTTTGGTACAAGCAACAGCACCTATTGGATGTCCGTTACCCAAAGGTTTTCCAATAGTCACAATATCCGGAATGACATCGTGTAGTTGGAATCCCCAAAAAGTTTTTCCCATTCTGCCGCAACCCGTTTGCACTTCATCAGATATGCAAATTCCACCGGCTGCTCTAACCAACTCGTATGCTTTGGGTAAAAAACCTTTAGGTAATTCAATTTGTCCGCCACAGCTAATAATTGGTTCGATAATAAAACCACCAACTTTTCTATTTTTTTTATGGATTTTATCGATTTGCTTTTGAACTTCAGAAGCATATTTTTCACCCGTATTTTCTCCTCTGTATTTTCCGCGAAAAGCATCCGGTAACGGAAAAATATGGGTGTGTTCCGGAGCACCTTTTCCTCCTTTTCCATCAAATTTGTACGAGCTGATATCAATACACATATTGCTGTTTCCGTGGTAACCCACTTCTGATGCAATAATATCGTGTTCTCCAGTTACAGCTTTTACCATTCTAATAGCTAGCTCGTTAGCTTCGCTACCGGAATTTACAAAATGAAGAACCTTCAATTCTGGAGGTAAGGTTTCCAACAACTCTTTTGCCAATTCGTTGATGTTTTCGTGTAAATAACGAGTATTGGTATTGAGTAATGCTATTTGTTCTTGTCCGGCTTTTACCACGGCATAATGTTCATGACCAACATGTGCCACATTATTCAAAGTATCGAGATATTTTTTACCAAATTCATCCATTAAAAATGCACCTGCGCCTCGTACCATTTTTATGGGAGTTTTATATTGTAGACTCAAATTTTTGCCCAAATGTTCTTTTCTAAAGGAAAGAATCTCTGTATTGGAAATACTCTTTTTTGGACTTAAATGTTCGTTTTTAAAGAATAGATTTGGATCTGGACAAATACTTTTCCAGACTTCTAATTGATGGTGAAAAGTAACTCCAGGAAAATCATCGGTAAAGTGCAAAAGAGAAAGCATCACTTGAAAATGCAGATGTGGCACCCAGTTTCCGTTTTCACTTTGTTGGCCTAAAGTCCCAATTTTTTGACCTTTTTTAATTTTTGTTCCGATTTTAGTATCGGTTACGCTTGCAACCGATAAATGGCCATATAAAGTAAAAAAGCTGAAGTCTTCAATTTCGTGTTTGAGAATTATCAAACCGCCATATTGCTTGTCTCCCAATTGATTGACAGAAGTCACAATTTCGCCATCAAAAAGTGCATGAACCGGTGTGTTTTGTGGTAGCCAAAAATCAACTCCTAAATGTATGGTTCGACTTTCTCTGCCATTGTTTCCAACCGAATCAAAGAATTCAGAAGTGTAAATAGGACGAGGCTCTGTATAACCGCCGGCAATTATTTTAGTTGGATTTTGAGATTGAAGTTTGTTGATTTTAAAAGCAAATGCATCCAAATCATTAAAATCTTCTTGATGACCGATCCATTTACTCGATACGCTTAAATCTAATAATTGAACTTCACTTTTTTCTTCTGTTGGAAATATATCCGAAAAATCGAAATTATTAATAGAAGTCCACTTTTTGAACTTTAATTCATCGGGATGAGCAGTAAAATCACAGGCTTTTCTAAAACTATAAAGAGCAAATTCTTTGCTAATATTTCGCCATTTTTTTAATACATCCCATGCAGGTTTTTCACTTATAAGAAGGTATTTATTATCTGGAGCATCGCTTTTATTCATTGTAGATTTGGTTACCGAAATAACCAATCGCATAGCAATGGCAACATATAAATGCTCGAGTTCTTCTTCTTGTAGTTGAAATGTAGAATGATAGCCTTTGAGCAATGGAATTGTCGCTTGAAGCGGATCATTTTTGCCCATTATTGCATAGGCACAAGCAATGGCAACATCGTTGATAATTTGTGTATTATTGGCATCTCCAAAATCGATTATCGCCGTTACTTTGGGGTCAATTTTATTTTCACTAACTAAAATATTATTATCGTTAGCATCATTATGAACCACAGATTTTCGCAGTTTTTCATAAGAACTTTCTGAGGCTTCATAAAGTTGTTGGAAATAAGAAACAATCTCTTTTTCATCTTCTGAGAAAAGATGCAGAAACCCTTTCGTCCATAAGGATTCAGAGATGTCCCAAACAAAATCAATCTCTGCCATAGGATGCCGAAACCCTTGTAGTGCCTTAGTTAAAGTACCTGCTTTTTCACCTAAACTAAAATAAAGATTCTCTAATGTCGGATTTACAGTACTCCATAATCTTCCGGGAATCCAGTTCATTAAAACTACATTTCTTGTAATGCCTTTTTCATTTGTAAGGCCAAGAAACGGTGTGTTTTTTATGTTGGGAATGATTTTAGAAAACACTAAATAGGATTCATTTTTCTCTAAATGAACTAATAATTTTTGAAGAAAATCTATTCTACTTAAAGCATCACGAGGATGGAAAATTTTAAAAATAAAACCATCATTATTATCCGTTTTTATTCTAAAATTCAAATCAATTTCACCGGGTAGTTTGGTTGCGGTTCCTTTGATTTGAAATTCGTTAAAAATAAATTTTTCAACCAGACTGGTTTTTATTTCAAAATTGTCTTTTTTCATTTAAATAAATTTGCACCAACCTCTGTTTTCGATCATTTATTTCAATTGGAGATATCCTTAATTAATTAAATGCCCATTTTGGGCTTTGAATAAAATTTAAACTTTCGTTTGCACCTTCAATTTCATTGTCCAGGTATAGGTTTCTTTTGGGGCTAAAACTTTTAAGCCATATTTGTTATTAAAGGCATCGGCCGGACAAGTCATTGGCTCGATGGCGATGGTTTTTCTATGTGGAGGTGTGTAAATCTGTACATAAGCATCTACTTTATTTTCAAAATCTACATCGAGTTTGTAGGTATTGTCTTCTAAAGTTACTTCTGCTTTTTTTATCGTAAAAGCATCATCAAAAAATTGATTTCCTACTAAAAATGTATCTGCTAATTTGGAAGGGGCAAATTCAATCGGAATATTTCTATCTGAATTTATAAATTGCTCTTTTCCTTTAAAAGATAAACTACTTTTTTCTAGGTTTTCCCCAACAAAATATGGATGCCAGCCAAACCCAAAAGGAAAAGATTTCTCATCAGTATTTTCAGCTTTAAAACCAACATTTACATCTCCCAAAGAATTGAAAATATAGGTAACAGAAAATTTAAAGTTAAAAGGAAAACCAGGTAAACTACCGTCAGAACTATAGGCTAAAGTTACAATTGCCTGATCATTTTTCACCTCACTTTGTTCTACTTTAAATGGTTTGTCGAAAACCAAGCCATGAATGGCATTATGCAACTGTTTTTCATTGATTTCTAGTTGATAAGCCTCTTGTTTGAAAACATAAATCCCGTCTTGTACGCGGTTGGGAAAAGGAAAAAGAATACTTGATTTATAGGTGTTCTTATAATCTTCTAGTCCGGAATTGTCTATAGAAATTCCGTCAATAATTTTTATGTTGTTCACTGTGAATTCTTGCAGAGAAGCTCCTAAGTTTGGAAAAATTTTACAAGAGATATTTTCATCGAAAACATGAAGATGATCTAATAAATTATTTGGATTGCTTACTTTTTTGATTTGCATAAAAGGAATTTTAGGTAATCGAAAGATTACATTTTTTTTGCATGTCTAACAAAAGTAAATATTCCTATCTCAAAAAAGGAATTTTTAAGAGGAAATTAATGGGAAAGATGAATTGATTTTAACCGATGATGTCGCTCTGTTTTTTAAAAAATATATCGGACTGTAATTTTAGCAAATCTTTGGCTTTTTGTTTTTTATAGGCATGTACTTCTTCATCTTGAGCTACTTCGTAGTATACTTTTTCATTTAGAGTTGTATCTGTTTGGAGTAATTCTGCTCTTTGATTTTTTTGTTGCGCTACCCAAACTTTTACGGCATCTTCTTGTTCGTCAAATTTCAAGTCGTATTCTCCTTTTTGGGCTAAAAGTTTTGCTAAAATAGGGGAAGTTTCAATGGCTAAAAATAATAAGAAAATAAAAAATGAAGGAAGCCATGGTAAGGTTTCCAAAGCATTGATTCTAGCCATTAATCCGTCAAAACCAGCTATAATTGGTTGTCCGTCAGCTATTTGATTGCCTTGTGTTGCTCGTAAATTAGTCAATTCTAATTCTTTAGCTGCTATTTTTTCTTGATTAGTTTGTCGGAGCGATTGTAGCTCTTGCAACATGGCATCATGTTTTTCTCGCTTCTCTTTATATACCGGACCTTTTCCTAATTTTAAGGTTCCTTCTCTGCCTTCCGCTTCAGCGATATAGGTGGCATATAAATCATTTACTTCTTTTTCTTTATCAATAGCCTGATTTTTTAAGGCCAAAATTTCGGAAGAAACCCGCTCAATTTCGGGAGAATATTGCAATGCAACCTGTTCTTTATTTGCCAGCGTCATGCTATTTTTTTGTTCTAATAAAACCTGATTGATTTCTTTTTCAAAAATCTTTAACTCCAAAGGTTTTGCTATAACCACCGCAATGATAAGTGCCAAAATTAATCGTGGAAAAGCTTGAAAGAGCTGCACCCATAATTTGCCTTGTTTTTTTATGGTAGAAACTATAAAACGGTCTAAGTTGAAAATGAGCAAACCCCAAATTAATCCGAATGCAATAGCAATATATACGGAGTCAAAAACTGTAAAAAGGGCGTAGCTAGAGGCAATTGTTGCCATGACGGCGGTAAAAAAAACTGTTGCGCCAATTCCGGCATATTTGACATGTTCGGCTCGAGAGCAATCTTCAAGAAGATCAAGGTCTGCGCCAGAGCACATCCAAAAGAATTTTTTTACCATTTTTAGAAGAGTTTGTATATACGTAACGAAATATAAGTCGCAAGAATTGCCCAAATGTAACCGGTTTTGTGGTAAAATTTTGTTAAATCTTTAAGCCAAAAAAAGCGATTTTCTAGGAAAACCTAAAAAATCGCTTAAATATTTTATGAGAAATATTCTAGTTATTGAACATCTCTACATAATTTTTATAAAATAAAGGAATAGTTTCAATGCCTTTGAGGTAATTAAAAATACCAAAATGCTCATTCGGAGAGTGAATGGCATCACTGTCTAAACCAAATCCCATTAGTATAGTTTTACTTTTTAATTCTTTTTCGAAAAGTGCTACGATTGGAATACTTCCGCCAGATCGCTGTGGAATAGCAGGTACTCCAAAAGTTTCGGTATAAGCTTTGTTTGCAGCCTTATAGCCAATATTGTCGATTGGCGTGACATACGGATAACCACCATGATGCGGTTTTACCTTAACTCGAACACCTTTGGGTGCAATACTTTCAAAATGTTTTGTAAACAGGGTTGTAATCACATCCGGATTTTGATCTGGTACTAATCGCATCGAAATTTTTGCATAGGCTTTTGATGCAATCACAGTTTTGGCTCCTTCACCAGTATAGCCACCCCAAATTCCGTTAACATCCAGTGTTGGTCGAATAGAGTTTCTTTCATTGGTAGTGTAGCCTTTTTCGCCATAAACAGCTTCAATATTTAGGGCTTTTTTATAAGCTTCTAATGAGAAGGGTGCTTTTGCCATTTCAGCTCTCTCTTTCGCAGTAGCGTTAATTACATCGTCATAAAAACCAGGTATCGTGATATGGTTATTTTCATCATGTAGTGAGGCAATCATTTTTGCCAAAATATTTATTGGGTTGGCAACTGCGCCACCATATAAACCGGAATGTAGATCTCGATTAGGACCGGTAACTTCCACTTCTACATAGCTTAAGCCTCTCAAACCTGTAGTTATCGATGGTTGCTGATTACTTATCATTCCGGTATCGGAAATCAAAATAATGTCATTTTTTAATTTTTCGTGATTTTGTTTTACGAAGATCTCCAAATTAGGTGATCCGACTTCTTCTTCACCCTCAATCATAAATTTTACGTTGCAAGGCAAAGAATTGCTTTGAATCATGTACTCAAACGCTTTTACGTGCATATACATTTGACCTTTATCGTCGCATGAGCCACGAGCAAAAATTGCGCCTTCCGGATGGATTTCCGTTGACTTTATAATCGGTTCAAAAGGAGGTGAATCCCAAAGGTCAATTGGGTCGGCTGGCTGTACGTCGTAATGACCATATACCAAAACCGTTGGTAAACTTTTGTCAATAATATGTTCTCCGTAAACAATTGGATGCCCGGCCGTTGGACAGATTTCAACCATCTTGCATCCCGCGTTTTGTAATGCTTTTTCAACAGCTTCTGCAGTGGTTAAAACTTCCTCTTTATAAGAAGCGTCGGCGCTTACTGAAGGTATTTTTAAAAGTTCAATTAGTTCATTAATTAAGCGTTCTTTATTTTCTTGAAGGTAATTTTTTATTTGGGACATGTAATGATTATTTTTATTCTACAAAGGTAAAAAAACTTAAACGAAAAGCGGTTGCTTGTTGCATTCATTTTGAAAGGAAAACAGAGGATAAATTATCTCAAGTCTATAAAAAAACTTAATTTTAGTATTTTAAAATAAAACCGCTTTTTGCGGATTAAAAATCTATTAAAAAAATGGAGAATCGGAGAGATTTTGTGAAAAAAACTGCTGCTATGGGAATAGGAATTTCAGTAGTTCCTGAGATTTTATTCGCGAGTAATAAATCAGACGAAAAATTAAAAATCGGATTGATAGGAGTAGGGCTGAGAGGTACCAATCATTTACAAAACTTGTTGTTGAGAAAGGATGTTTTGGTAACTGCTATTTGTGATGTTGACCCAGCTAGAATTTCAATAGCCTTAGATAAAATCGCAGAATCTAAACAAAAAAAGCCTTTGGTTTTTGATAAAAATGAAACTGATTATAAAAATTTAGTAGCCTTAAAAGAAGTCGATGCCGTCATTATTGCGACACCTTGGTTGTGGCATACAAGAATGGCAAAAGACGCAATGCTCGCCGGAAAATATACTGGCGTAGAGGTTTCTGCGGCAAATACAATGGAAGAATGTTGGGATTTGGTAAATACCCATGAAAAAACAGGTTCACATCTCATGATCTTAGAAAATGTGAATTATCGAAGAGATATTATGGCAATTCTAAACATGGTTCGCCAGAATGTTTTTGGTGAATTGATTCATTTTCGATGTGGTTATCAACATGATTTAAGGTTTGTAAAATTTAATGATGGAAAAACGGCATATGGAAAAGGAGCGGAGTTTGGTGAAAAAGGAATTTCAGAATCGAAATGGCGAACACAGCATTCGTTATTGCGAAACGCAGATATTTATCCAACTCATGGTGTTGGCCCAATAGCAGTGATGAGTAATATCAATCGCGGAAATCGGTTTATGTCGCTTACCTCACATGCCACAAAAAGCAGAGGTTTACATAATTATATTACGGAGGTTGGTGGAGAAGAACATCCTAATGCGAAATTGCAATTTAAATTGGGAGATGTAGTTACCACAACTATTGAAACTACGAATGGTGAAACTATAATTGTAACACACGACACGAATTTACCGCGACCATATTCTTTGGGTTTCCGGGTGCAAGGAACAAACGGACTTTGGGAAGTCGATGGAAATCGCATGTATATTGAAGGTAAATCGGAACCTCATAAATGGGATGAAGCTGATGCTTGGTTGGAGAAATACGATCATCCTTTATGGAAAAAATATGGAGAATTTGCTGCCGAATCTGGTCATGGTGGTATGGATTTTTTCGTGCTGAATGCTTTTGTAGAATCTGGAAAAAAGAATATTTCTCCGCCATTAGATGTGTATGACGCAGCTGCTTGGAGCGCGATAACTCCCTTATCGGAATTGTCGATTGCAAATAATGGAGAGCCTCAAGATTTTCCTGATTTCACCAGAGGAATGTGGATTAATAGAACCCCTTATAATTGGATGAAAGATAGTTATTAATAAAAAATTATGGAGAAGAAAACGATACTTATTATGGCTGCCGGAAGCGGTAGTCGTTATGGTGGTTTAAAACAATTTGACGAACTGGGTCCGAAAAAAGAATTCTTATTTGAGTTTAACCTGTACGATGCTTTAAAAAATGGTTTTAATCATGTGGTGATAATTACTAAAGTAGATTTGGTCGAAGTTATTCGAGAGTATCTTAAAAAAAGACTTCCAGATTTTGTTCAAATAGATGTTGTTGCTCAAGAAATTAGCAATATTCCGGCACATATTTCTTTACCGAACGAACGAGAAAAACCTTGGGGAACATCACATGCGGTTTGGGTTGCGAAAGATGTTATTTTAAATCCGTTTATCGTGATTAATGCCGATGACTATTACGGAGAATATGCTTTTCGATTGGCATCGGAATTTTTATCGCAACATACAAAAGAAGCTTTCGGAATGGTTCCTTATTTTTTAAAAGACACACTATCCGCACACGGTTCGGTTTCTCGCGGAGTTTGTGAAGTTGTCAAAAATAAATTAGTTAAGATACACGAATTTAAAGAGTTAGAGCAAAAAAATGAATCGGTTATAGATATTGAAGCAAAAGAATCCTTTACAGGAAATGAACCTGTTTCTATGAATTTTTGGATTTGTAATCCTCTAATATTTGACGAAATCGAATCGCAATTGATTTCTTTTTTGAGTAATACGTCTTTAACAAAGAAGCAAGAATTATTACTGCCGGAAACAATGCAAATACTAATTAAGAATAATAAATCAGATGTTATTTTAACAGATTCAGCAACTTCTTGGTTTGGGGTGACCTATGCCGAAGACAAAGAAAGAACTATGCTTTTATTGCAGGAACTTTCCGATAAAAATAAGTATCCTTCTCCCTTATGGAAAATCTAGAAATACTTTTATCGAACTTTCAAATTCCAAAGAAAAAGTACAATTTTGAGCTAATTTCTAATGGTTTAATCAACGATACGTATTTGGTTTCGTACAAGGAATTACCACTGTATATTTTGCAAAAAATTAATACCGATGTCTTTCAAAATACAGAAGCCTTATTTAAAAATTTGGATTTAGTCTTACCCAAACTGGAGGCTACCAGCTATCAAAAGGTGGAGTTAATTGCAGTAAATTATGAAAAAAATTATCTTCAAACCGAATCAGGGGCTATTTGGAGATTGATGACATATGTAAAAGATAGTCAGGTTTTTAACACAACCAATGATATAGAAATTGCCTATGAAGCTGGAAAAATCATTGGATTGTTTCATCATTTGCTTTTAGATTTTGACGCGAATATTTTAGAAGATACCTTACCTGATTTTCATAATTTGAATTTAAGACACAATCAGTTTTTAGATGCTTTAAAAAATACGGAATCCGAAAAAATTAAAGAATCCCAAGATGCGATAGATTTTGTTACAGAAAATAGTTCGCTTTTTTTGGACTTACCATTGGAAAATTTACCCGTTCGGGTTTGTCATAATGATACTAAGCTGAATAATATTTTATTTTCAAAGCAAAATAAGGCACTCTGTTTGATTGATTTAGATACCTTAATGAAAGGCACATTTTTATATGATTTTGGAGATGCGGCTAGAACTATTGTGAATACTGCTAAAGAGGATGAAATAGATTTGAAAAAAATTAATTTTACGCCAAAATTATTTGAAGCGCTGATTTCAGGACTAGCAACGCACACACAATTTTTAACTGCTAAAGAAAAAGAGGTTTTACCACTTTCGGTTGCATTCATGCCTTTTTTGCATGGTATTCGAGCGCTTACTGATTATTTAGAAAATAATAAATATTACAAAGTATCGTATCCTAATCAAAATTTAGATAGAGCAAGAAGCCTATTTTCTTTCTCAAAAAAGGCACTCGAAAATCGAACATTTATGCAAAATTGTATCCGAGAAAAGCTAGGTTAATTTACACCTAAATAATTTGCCATTATTTTTTTATAACAAGTATTGAAAATCATAAATTTGTTTATATTTGCACTCCATTTGCGGGCGTGGTGAAATTGGTAGACACGCCAGACTTAGGATCTGGTGCCTCACGGTGTGAAGGTTCGAGTCCTTTCGCCCGCACAAAGAAAAAGCCAAAGAGAAATCTTTGGCTTTTTTTCGTTAAAATATTTTTTTTTGTCTTTAATTTAATTTCTGTTTTTTTTCATTCAACTATTCTTTTTTAGAATTAGAAGCTGGTATCCATCTAACACTTAAATCCACATCGGACATATCTTTATCCATTGGAAATATAGGCCTTTTGATTCGCTTATAATCCAATCTTTCTAAGTCTTGATCCACTCCACCCGGAGTTAAAGCCATTACCCAGTCTCCTCTCATGTCATATAGTTCTGGAACGAGGTACCCTATTTTTACTACAACAATATCTGCTTCACGTGGATTCAGTTCTAGCTGTGTAAAATCTCGTTCATAATGATAAGGCTTTCTCTTTTTAGTAACAATAACCGAGATATTACCCACCTCTACAACTACCTCTACTTCTGCATGTTTATCTCCTTCTCTTATAGTCTTCACTCTACCAGAGAGTAGAATGGGTCCTGAAAAACGATCATCAACTTCAGCCCCGACATATGCTTTCACATCTTTACCAACGCCAACTTTCAAAGCTTGTTCTATCAATTGAGGTCCTGGTATAGAAGCATAAATGAGTGATTTCCCATTTACATTTTTGAATTCATCCTTTTTTAGAAGTTCATTTAGCGTCCAAGTAACATCACCTGCTCCACCTGCTGTAGGGTTATCTCCCATATCGCTCAATATAAATGGTTTTTTATCGCTATCTAAAGCCATTTGAAGGGCAGTTTCAAACGGTTCTGTTTGTGCTACAAATTCAAATTCATTCCTTGATTGCCAAAAACTATTGGCAAGCTTTTCTGCAGATGCCTTCACTTTCAACTTATCATCACCAGTTACCATCACTACGGCATGGTTTCGGGGTTCGTCAGCCCATGCATAACCCACCCAAATCGCAGCATCTATTATACCATCTTCTTCTGCAATTGGTGCAACTTGTGCATAGAGACTTTTACCAGGCTCAATTCTTGTACTGGTTTTTTCACCCGGCAACAATATCGGGACAGGAATCCATGCTTTGTATGCAGGTTTCCCTTTACCATTTTCTAACCTTTTCAATAAGTTGGTTAACGCTCTTTTTTTTGATTCAAATGCATCCTCATGTGGTGCTAATCTATAACATGTAATCAAATCCGTGTTTTCAGCTAACTTCTCCGAAACGTTACCATGCAAATCCATACAAGTAGAAATCAAACAGTCATAACCTACTACTTCTCTAATTCTTGTAATCATATCTCCCTCGGGATCATCCAAGCCCTCTACACTCATAGCTCCATGTATGTCAAAAAAAAGCCCATCATAAGGTAGATTGGCTTTTAACCTTTCGAGTGTTTTTGACAAAAGCGATTCGTAGGCTTCTTTGGTTACCATACCACCCGGAAGCGCATGTGCCTTTACTGTAGGGAAATACTGTGCTTGCTTTCGAGTAATTGAATCTGCGTTTAAAAAAGGAAAGTAGTTAAAAACATCATCTCCATAATAGGCATGAAATGCTTCTTCAGAAGTTATTGCAGGTGAAAATGTACTAGACTCTATAGCAAGACCAGCTATTGCAATTCTTGGAAGTTTCTTATCTGTTGACTCTTTGGTTCCTGGTTGACAACCAATGCATATTAGCAATATTAGCCAGTGTATCTTATTTAATTTCATATCCATTTTATTTTAATTTTCTAATTACTAATTTTCCATGAAAAACTGGTGCGCCTGCCTGTCTTTTTATAAGCTTAATATTTTTATTTGTTGCTCTTCTCAAACTATCATTTCAACTTTGCCCATTATTGCTTCAACCATTTCTTTCAACAATTCAAACTTGTTTTTATTATGTTTTTAATCAGATACAATATTTGGCCTAAGAACAATTACCAAGCCTCTACAATTAAAGCAGGACTATCAATAGAATACGGTTCTTGATTAAAATTTCCATAATAGTTACAATTATCGAAACCAGCCTTATTCAATAAAAGCGTTAATTCCTTTTTTAATAATGGCAATAATTCAATACTGTTTTCAATTATTTGTTGGGTTGATTTAACTGTTAAACGTGTATTAAAATCAATCTTATTTTCCGATTTTCGATAATAATAATTTCGTTCAAATGTAATTTCATCATTTTCAATAAGTGGTAATTGCCTAATATTTTTTTCAATAATTTTATCGTAATTGACTATTTGTAGTAACAATTTTGCATTTGATTTAAGTAAGGCTTTTGATTGTTGTAAAAATTCAGTTATTTCATCTAACGAATTCAAATGTACTAAGGTATTTCCAAAACAAATAATGCCATCGATAGAATTTTTATCAAAAAAAGCATCTAATTTAAGCATACTTATTTGTTTAAATTGAATTGATTTTGACTCATCTTTCATTTTTTTAGTTGCTGCTCTTATCATTTCGGCATCCATATCAATTCCTAGTATGTTCTGGTAAAGATTGGTCAACGCCAAAGAAAGCGTTCCAATACCACACCCGATATCTAAAACTTTACCATCACTTTCAGGTATTTTTAACGTAATAAAATCAACTTGATTAACATTGATTTTAAAAATATGTTGATAGTAGGGCGCAATTTGCTGATAAAAACTCATAATAATTATTTTATCCTCAAAGATAGTCGTTGCAAATTAATTTAAATTGTATTTAAACTTGTTTTAAATCACTATATTCGATAGAAACACAAGGAATGGGAAATAATAACTGTTTTAGACATTTTTCAAGATATAGCCTGAAATAAAATGATCCAGAATATTGATTTTGTCTTTTCCATGCATCTGACAAGACTATATATAGTAGTTGTGAATGATTATTAGCCACAAATAGTTGCTTAATAAATAAAAAAAGACAATAAAGTCCGAATTAATACGTTAGTAATAACGAATTCCCCTTAAATCAAACTATATGTAATTGAAAGGAATAATTCACACTTCATTTATTTTTATTATGGTTGTAATTGTTTTAATTACAACTTTTTACTTATTTTATACTGGCTACTCCTACTATCACACCTCTTTAGAAGAAAGGTTTTACCATCCTCGCCACAATTGGTTTAAACCAAGTGGAATTTATGGGCAAGGTTTAGGTATTATTGGAACATTAATGATTTTTTTCGGGGTAACAATCTACATAGCCCGAAAGCGCTATAATTTTTTATCTAAATTCATACGGTTAAAATATTTATTAGAATTTCACATTTTCTTGTGTACGCTTGGTCCGATTCTTATTCTTTTTCATACTGCTTTTAAATTTGGGGGTATTGTGTCCATTGCTTTTTGGAGTATGGTAGCTGTTGTTTTAAGTGGTGTCATTGGAAGGTTTATTTATATACAAATACCTCGAACGATTGAAGGTAGAGAGCTAAGTCTAAATGAAGTAAAGAATATGAAAACTGATTTAACTGTTGTCTTAAGTGAAAAATTTAAATTAGATCCTACTATAATCGAACAAATTATAAGCTTCACCAACAAACAAAATAATTCGAGTAGTAAAATTACAAGTCGACATTTAAGAAAAGTACTTTTACATACTGATTTGCCTAAAAAAGAAAGAAGGTTCATTTTTAAAATGATTAAAAATGAGAAGTCTCTTTCAAGAAAGATTGGAAGATTAGAGACAATGCAAAGACTATTTAAATACTGGCATGTTGCTCATATGCCTTTTGCCTTGATAATGCTTGTCATTGTAGTTATCCATGTTGGGGTAACATTAGCATTTGGCTATAAATGGATATTCTAATGGAAGAAGTAGTAATTGAACAAATATCAGTATATGGATCGGTAATGCTCCTTTGTGCGGCAACCATATTTTTCTATGTCCGAAAAAAAAAGGTAAAATCTAAGGAAATTAAAACAAAAATAGCCATTGCGAAAGAAGAAGGTTTGTTCGAACCGGTTTCTCTCCATCCGTATATCGATCTTAACACATGTATAGGAAGTGCGGCATGTGTGTCAGATTGCCCAGAAAAAGACATTTTAGGAATTGTTGATGGTAAAGCAACTGTTATCAATACCTCAAACTGCGTTGGTCATGGTGCTTGCTTTCACAGTTGTCCGGTTGAGGCGATTACACTTAGAATAGGAACTGAAACTAGAGGTATAGATTTACCGCATGTCAATCAAAATTTTGAAACAAACTCTAAAGGGATTTATATTGCTGGTGAATTAGGGGGTATGGGGCTTATTAAAAACAGTGTAGAGCAAGGGCAACAGGCCATGGAAAACATTGTCAAAAACAAAAAACCTACAAAAGAAAATGTTCTTGATGTAATAATAGTTGGTGCAGGCCCTGCAGGTATTTCAGCGGTATTAACTGCTAAAAAGCATGGTTTATCAGCTATTGTTCTTGAGCAAGATTCCTTAGGAGGAACTGTTTATACTTTTCCTAGAGAAAAAATAGTAATGACTGCACCTATGGATTTACCTCTTTTTGGTAAAGTGAAATTATACGAAACTTCAAAAGACGAATTACTGGACTTATGGAATAAAGTAATTGCGGAACACGATATAAAAATTATTGAAAATACGAAGGTTGAACATATCACTGCGGCACTAAATGATACATTCAAAATAGTAACAAAAAATGGCGATGAATACGCTTGTAATACAGTTTTACTGTCTATTGGAAGAAGGGGAAGTCCTAGAAAATTAAATATTCCAGGAGAAGATTCTACGAAGGTGGCATATCGCTTATTAGAGCCCGAAAGAATAAAGAATAAAAAAGTTTTGATTGTTGGAGGTGGGGATTCTGCGGTTGAATCCGTTTTATTATTAAAAGATAATAATGAAGCTATTCTTTCCTATAGAAAAGATAAATTTTCAAGACTAAAACCTAAGAACAAGGAAAAAATTAATGCAGCAATTGAAGATGGAACTGTACAAGTAATTTTCGACTCCAATGTATTGGCAATAAATGATAAAAATGTAATACTTAAAGTAGGAGATAATGAAAATGGTGAAAAATTGGAAAATGACTTAGTATATATTTTTGCTGGAGGAGAATTACCAACAGCTTTTTTACAAAAGGCAGGTATTGAAATTACCAAAAGATTTGGACACATAATGAAAAAACATTAATAGTTTGAATAGAAATGTAAAGAATATAATCTTATTTTTAGTAATGCTAGTATTCTTAGCCGGCTACAGTCAAATATCACCTGGTGACTTATCACAAGTTCACTCGGAATTGGAGGGTATGAGTAAATGTACCTTGTGTCATGATTTGGGTGAAAAAGTTTCCAACACAAAATGCCTTGACTGTCATAAAGAAATCAAAACACTTGTAGATCAAAAAAAAGGATATCATTCGAATTCAAAGGTTATTAAAAAAGATTGTTTTGAATGCCATAGCGATCATCATGGCCGAAAATTTGATATGGTAAGATTTGATGAAGATAATTTTAACCACGACTTAACCGGTTATAATTTAGAAGGAAAACATGAAGTAGTTGATTGTAGAAAATGTCATGTATCTGATAATATTGAAAATAGGGATCTAAAAAAACGAATAAATACATTTCTTGGATTAGGTCAAAAATGTATCTCTTGCCATGATGATTATCATCAAAATACCTTATCTTCAAACGATTGCGTTTCATGTCACGGTATGGATGAGTTTAAACCAGCTTCAAAGTTTGATCACAATGATACAGATTACAAACTTCTTGGTAAACATGAGCTTGTTGAGTGTAAAGAATGTCATGAGATCGTTCAGAAAAACGAAAAGGAATTTCAACAATTTAACGACATTGCATTTGAAGATTGTAAATCTTGTCATAGCGATCCACATGATAATAAAATCAATGGCAAATGCATGCAATGCCATACAGAAACTTCATTTGAAACATTTATCGGCAAGGGTAAATTTAATCATAGTTCTACTGGTTTTGTGTTGAAAGGGAGTCATAAAAATATCGATTGTTTTAGTTGTCATGATAAAACAAGTAATCCTATAGCAGTTTTTCAAGATAGGAAGGCAACTAATGAAAATGATTGTATAAAATGTCATGCTGATGTTCACGAAAACAAGTATGGTAATAAATGTTCTACATGTCATACAGAAAGAAGTTTTATATCCTTAAAGGCAATGGACTTTTTTAATCATACTATTACAGACTATCCTCTTGAAGGGAATCATCTTAAAGTTGATTGCAAACAATGTCATAAAAAGAGATTTTCTACACCGATAGATTTTTCTGCTTGTAATAAATGTCATGATGATTATCACAGCGGAGAGTTTAAAAAGAATGATATTTCACCAGATTGTGTTCAATGTCATTCTTTAGAAAAAGGTTTTGATTATAGTTTATATACTTTAGAGCAACATCAAGAAACAGTCTTTCCTTTAAAAGGATCGCACCTTGCTACACCTTGTTTTGCCTGCCATGTAAGTGAAAAAGATGAAAAGTGGACCTTTAGAAATATAGGTTCGGAATGCGTTGATTGCCATCAAGATTTACATAAAGGTTATATACCCAAAACATTTTACCCTGACAATAACTGCACAGTTTGTCATGTAAATGATAAATGGTCTTTGGTGAATTTTAATCATAAATTAACCAATTGGCCTCTTGAAGGTAAACATACTGCGGTAGATTGTAAATCTTGTCATATGAAAACAGATGATAAAGAAACAGTTATCAACCAAAAATTTACTAATTTAGATACTAATTGTGCCTCTTGTCATGAAAATATTCATGGTGATTTGTTTGTCTTTAATGGAAAGACAGATTGTAAAAGATGTCACATAACAGATAGTTGGTTTCCAGAAAAATTCGATCATAATAATACATCTTTTCCGCTTAAAGGTCGACATGCTGAAATAGAATGTAGCAAATGTCATATAGCAAGTACTGTGAATGGAATAACAACAACAATATATAAACTAGGAAAATACGAATGTATAGACTGTCATCAATAATTCTGTTCTTTTTGGGAATAATTCCCATAATCGCTCAATCACCTCACGGTGATGGATTAAAAATGGATTGCGCCCAATGCCATGACTCTGAAGGTTGGTCAATAAACTATGGTACGATTCAGTTTAATCACAACACAACTGATTTTTTATTAGAAGGTACACATGCACAAACAGATTGTAAATTATGTCATGAAACTTTAATTTTTTCTGAGGCCCCAACCCAATGCGCCTCTTGTCATAATGATATACATAGTATGTCTGTAGGAAACGACTGTATGCGATGTCATACATCACAAACTTGGTTGGTTGATAATATTCCTGAATTACATGAAGAAAATGGATTTCCATTAATTGGGGCACATAGTGGTTCAAGTTGTGTTGATTGTCATAAGTCCGAAACTCTCTTACGATTTGATAGAATTGGAAATGAATGTATTAATTGTCATCAAGAGGATTATTTATCTACGCAAAGCCCGAATCATACAGCATCTGGGTTTTCAACGAATTGTGTTGATTGCCATAGTCCTTTAGGTATTGGATGGGAGACAGACATTATTAATCACGATTTTTTCCCACTTACCTTAGGGCATGATATTTCAGATTGCACACAATGTCACACTACAAGTAATTATTCAGATGTTTCGCCTGAATGTGTAAGTTGCCATCAAAGTG
>CBDTUD010000028.1:0-33147 GCA_965363545.1 uncultured Flavobacteriaceae bacterium
TTAGATGAATATAAATGCAAAAAGGTTGCGCCCAAAAATAGTTTTTATTACATCTCTAAAAAGGTGAGTGTTATATCATTAAAACTTCGAGGCTTCGCAAAGGTATGTTAATAATTGTAGCAACAATTCACACTATGTTTTATATTCATTGTTGTTCGTTCGTATTTTTTGTTTTATTCCGTAGGAATAGGAAGGTTGTGCATTCTTAAAAAAGATAGTTTGTCCCAATATCCTCGTTGAAACTTAATTTTTCCGTCAATTATTTGAAAAAATCCGCAACCTCTTAATCCCAGAGGGTCTTTCCATTCTAAAATTGCCCAATCTCCATCTTCAAAAATGTTTTCAGGAATACAAATCATTTTCGCTGTATTAAATTCAGTCTCAAACATTTCTCCAATAGCTTTCTTTCCTTTAATTGGTTCGTTAGCTACTTGGTGGTTAATTGCATCAAAATGATATAGCTCTATAATTTTCTCTGCATTTCCCTCGTTGAATATTTCAACCCATTTTTCTATTAATTCCTTTGGTTTCATTATTTTAATGATTGGTTTTTTATATGGTGCTCAACGTGATTGGGCATGATTTGATGTGGATTGATTAAAACTTACTTTCTCTTTTTACTCTTACTTTTTGATAATCTCTAAATCTGATAAAGTACTTAAAAACAATGAATTATACACAGTGTTGGCAATAGTTATTTTTCCGCCTGTTCTTTCTGAAGTTCTATTGCTAATTCAATTGCTCTGTCTTTTTTGTTTTTTAAATCATTTGATAATTGGTCTAAAAAAATATCTTTTTTTGTTGAGTATTCTAATTGAAAATCTGTCGAAATTCCAATATTCTCGTAATTTTTACCTTCTAAATCTTGATAAACTTCGTTCGATAACTCGTATTTCCAACCGTTTGGAAGTTCTTTATCTAAAGTCGAAGAAAAAATTCCTTCTGTTGTCGAGCCAATTCTTTTAAAATTAGTGTTGGCCAAAGATGCCAAAACAAGAATTTCTGACGCACTTGCTGTTAAATGGCTTGTAAGTAAATATACGTTTCCGCTAAAATGATTTTTTGATGGAATAATTTTGAATTTTTGAGGATTTGAAAAACCTTTCTCCATTCGTGCTTTTTTTGTGTAGGCAGTTTTTTCTTTATCTGAAAAGTGATTTATAATAGCCATTGCAACTGCATCTTTTCCTCCACCATTAAAACGTAGGTCGAGAATATAACTTTTTGCACCATTCAGTTCGTTAAGTATTGAGTTTAAAATTCCATTTATTCCGTCAACTTCATCTTGTCTTTGTAACTCATCTTTTCTGTTTTCTGCTTTTTCCCAATATTGTCCAAAGAAATTTCTCAAATCTAAATCTTTCTGTAATTCGTAATCGGCTAACATTAGCATAGAGTTGATTTGTACATAGCCTATATTATTATTTATAAGTCCGTAACGAACCATTCCTGCATTATAATTGCGTAAACTGTCAACATAAAATTCTGTAATTTCTTTATTGAGATTAAACTCGTCCAATTTTGAATATTTCTCTTCTTGTTCTTCTACTTGATTTTTATACTCGTTTTTAATTTTTTCGGGAACTTCCATTTTTACATGTCCATCATTTAGAAGTGCTATCATTTCTCTAAAGATTGTGTAAAGTTCTAAATCTGTTGTGTTCTCGTTTATTTTGGGTTCGTATTGTTTATAAACTTCGTTCCAATTAATATTTTTAATGTCAAAAGATGAGTAATGTTCATTGAAGGTGTCCCAAAATACTTGGAAATTATGTTTTGGGTCGATGTTTAATTCGTTTGAAGTTTTACAGAGATTGGGTAATTTTTCTAATCTTGAAAACAACCAATCATCATTTCCGTGCTGAATGGTCAATGTGTCTTTTGAATAGTTTTTGATTTTTCCAAAATCTAAAATATGTTCCTTAAATGATAAATGACAATCCTGCTTTGAAATATTATAGACGCTTATAATTGTATCGTTTAGTTCGATAATATTTCCATACCCAATTTGTTTCCAAATTCCATCGGGTTTTGGTTTTTCGTTTGTTACTTTTTCATTGCACGAACAGAAAATAGAAAATAGTGTTAGGATTGATAAAATTTTAATGTTATTCACTCTGTTTCTTGGTTTGGTTATAATTATTGCCAACTAGTTATATCAAAACAAATATATCTGTTTATCTCTTATTTTTAGGGGATATCAATACTTTTTGGTTGCTATTTTTACATCGTATTTGGCTGCTTAGCCAGTGTTTTTTTAAGACCTACTGTTGTAAAATTTTAACGACTTCCCGCTTGTAAAACTTCTACCCATTTTCCACCTTGTCGCGCATTAATTTCGTTGTCATACATCGCCTCGCAATTTATGGTTGGTAGATAATATTTGCCTAAATAAGACGCATTAAGCAATACCCTAAATGTTTTTTTCTCTCCTCTTTTCAAATCAAAATAAGATAGAACTCTATCATCACGAATATCTTGATATTCAGGCTGATCTATCATTTTTGAATTCTCTACATTATCCATGCGAAGATTTCGAATTTCCCATCCTGATGGAAATATTTGCGTCAATGCCATTTCTTTATAATCGTCTCGTAATCCCGAGTGTTTTATTTGCACTTCTGCAATAAAATCGGTTCCTTGATTCAAATTCGTCGGGTCGATTACCCTTTCATCTAAAGTCAAATACCGCACATTCATTTCGAGACTATTATTTGCATTGGTTTTATCTCCAATAGCAGGAATTCCTTCGAACTGAAGATTTACAAAAATGGTTTTTTCTCCGGTATTCTTTAGCACTAATTTTCTTTCATTTCCTTCCGAGAAATCGAGATCAAATTGAGAAACAGCCTTCGCCGTTGAAGCATTTTTTTTGCCCTTATTCTCTATTTCAAACTGATACACCAACTCTTTAGATGAACTTGTTGTTGTGCCAATAAATTTAGATACCGCCAATAAAGTATATGCTGTTGTTTGCGTGCTATACCATCTTGTTGAAGACATGTTTCTTGCCAATTCGTCTAAAACAATTTTACCGTCTGCTTTTCGATCTAACAAACTTAGTGTTTCCAAAATCATGGCTTTATCTCTTTCGGCAGATCCATACGAATATGATAATTCGGTATATGGCTTAATATCAAATATTTGCTTGTCAATAATACTTTCAGCAACCTGTTTTTTCCCTGCCAAGAAATACGCTGCTGCCAAACGCCATTTTGCAGCAATAGAGAGGTTTTTTAAACTTCTCATTCTGTTCATAGCGCCTAATGCTGGTTTTTTTGCCAATGCTAAGGTATACAAGCGATACGCCTGAATTAGTTCATTACTAGAGCGCGAACCGTAAGAATCAAGATCTGCACTCCAATTATTTGCTCTTTGTTGTTGAAATTTTATCCAATTTGGGAGCACACCAACAGGAATAGTGTAGCCTTTTGCCTTGGCTTCGAGCATAAAATGTCCGGCATAATTTGTACCCCAATCGTTTGCCGTATTTGCTTGTCCCGGCCAATAGGAAAATCCGCCAGAATAAATTTGAAACCTTTTTAATTTATCTAAAGCCACTCTAATATTCGATTCTGATTTGTTTTTTTCAGAGGTACTTAATTCCATTAGATTATCTAAAAACAATTGCGGAAACGCTCCTGAAACAGTTTGTTCGATACAGCCATGCGGATATTGTAATAAATATTGCAACCTATCTTCTAATTTTAAAGAAGGTATCGAAGAAACCTCGACAACGCCTTTATTGGTTCCTGTCATTCCAATTGGTCTGTAGGTTGTTTCCCATGTTTCACCGGGTTGCAAAATTGTTCCTTTAGTATCAGTAATTCTTGGGTTTGGCGCTCGAACATCCAATTCAATATCGTAGGTTGCTTTTTCTGAACCACTCTTTACCAGCACTTTAACTTTTCCAATTCCTAAGGTACTCGCAACATTCAAATCAAAATTTACAACTTGATCTCCTTCCCTTTCAAAGGAAACCGTTTTTGTTTTTTCTCCTTGTATTTGCAATAATTCATTGGTTTGCACCGTAACGGATACGTTTTTTACATTTTTATCCATCACAAAAACGGTCACAGGCAAAACTACTTTTTCCTCAGGTCCGACTACTCTTGGTGCCGTTGCTAAAACCATTAAAGGTTTCTTTACAGGAGTTGTTTTTTCAACAGAACCATAAGCTGTTTCGTTGCTTGCAACTATCATGGTTCGCACAGAACCGACGTAATTAGGCATGGTTATGGTGTGGCTGTTTTTCCCTTTCGGGGATAATTCAAACGGACCTAAAAACTCAACAACTGGTTTAAAGCGGTTTGCTTTTGCACCGCCGGTTTTGTTGAGAAATTCATCACCACCAAGAGCCAATAAACCCGACATTTTTCCCGTAAAGGCACCAATTACATATTTATACATATCCCAAGTATGCACACTTAAAGCCTCTTTTGCATAAAAATGTGACCATAAATCCGGAGTTTTAAAACGAGTTAAATCGAGCAAGCCATCGTCGACAATCGCCAAAGTATACGTCATCTTTTTTCCGGAAGATTCACTTACTTGTACAACAAATTTTTCTTCGGGAGCCAATTCATCAGGCATTTTCAATATCGGTTCTAAATGCGTGTTTGAATTTTCAATAGTTATCGGTTGCACGCCAAACATTCGAATTGGCAAATCATTTTTTACATTGCTATGTGGCTGAATTAAAGACAAATGGACATATATATTTGACGTCATTTCTTCGGTTGCTTCCAATTCAAAATTATATTTTCCGTCTTTTAAATCTACCCAAAATGTTTTTAAAACTTCAGAACCAGATTCTATACTAGCCAAAATTCTTCCTTGATTAGAAACCGGAACCTGAACTATAATTTTTTCTCCAACCTGATAGGTTTTTTTGTCGGTAGTAAAGGTTAGCATTTCAGCACCACCCGGATTATCGCCTGAATTATTATCCCACCAACCTTTATAAGTCACATAAAAAGTTTGTCCGACACTATGTCCGGAAACCGGATCGATAACCCGAATAAATTTTCGTCCGTATTGATTATTGCCAAGATTTAAATCGAATAATGCTTTACCATTTTTTGTCGAAATAGTGCTTGTTGTGATCAAATTTTGACTTTTATTTGCAACATATCGTGCCAAATCATCTTCTTCAGATCTTTCCCACCACCATCGCCAATACACATCGTATATTTCAATAACAAGGTCTTTTCTGTCGGTTAAATTTCCGTTTTCATCGACTGTTACAATCGGAATAAGGTTAGATTCATCCGCATAAAGTGCTCCATTCCAACCTTTTCCTTCCGGAATCTTTATACCAACATAACTGCGATATGGAGAAAAAGGAATGCTAAAACGATCTATAGAAAAATCACCGCCTTTTTCAAAAGCACGGATTTTAAAATTGGCTTGCAACATTCCAGGAGCATTTTTTTGCCCCTGAATTTCTGGCGTGACAACCGTTTTTCCGTTTTCATCGACTTTGCCATCAAATATTATTTTTTCTTCGGAAGAAAACTCTTTTGACGGATCGTCAAATTGATAGCCGTCGAATTTTTCAAAAGTGGTATTTCCTTTACTAAGATTTAATTCGATGTCTGCTTTTAAATTTCCTGCAATCGCGCCATGCAGCCATTTAACTTCTAAATCTCCTTTTGGTTTCTGCGTATCTGTTAAAATTTTAGTTTTAAAATCAAGATTTATTTTTAATCGGTTAGGTTTAATCGCTTCAATTTTTAAGGATTTTGAATAAACAGAACCACCTAATTTAACTTTCGCTTGCCAATTTCCGGTAATGGCATCTTGCGCAGTAGCCGTTCTGAAATCATAAAACCCGTTTACTGAAGTTGTTTTAACCACTCTTTTATATAACTGCTGTTGCGGTGTATATAATTCAAAAACCACAGGGTGATTCTCTGGCAAAACCTTGTTTTTATCTTGTAATAAAAAGGTGAGATAAATAGAATCTCCCGGTCTCCAAACGCCTCGTTCACCGTATAATATACCTTTGACTCCCTTTTGTACTTTTTGTCCGCCAATATCAAACATACTCAACGAAAGAGCCGATCCATCATCCAATCGCAAATAACCTCTTTGGCTGTCTTTTTTTGCAACCAAAAGAAATGGTTTTTTCTCTAAGTTAATTTGCAACATACCTTCGGAATTCGTTGCTTTTGAGGTAATTAATTGATTTTGAAAACTATAAAATTCTACGGTTACATTCGATAGCGGATCTGTTGTTTTTAGGTCGGTAATGGCAATTGTAAGGGTATTACCTGTGCCTCCTTTTGCAATGATACCCAAATCAGACGCGAGAATATTTTTTGATACAAATAGCTTATTTCCAACATAATAAGAAGACTTACAAGGGTTATCTCTATCTTCATAATTATAATCTTCATTATAATAATTGTTATAGTCATAATCGTAATACCAATAATCATTCGGATTATCATACGATTCTTCTTCATTATCTTCCGAGAAATCGGCAAAAGAATCTTTTAAATCGGACTCATCACAAGGATACAAAGATTGGCTCTTGTTAAAACTTAAATGCACTCTGTAAATCGCTCCCGGCTCCGATTGAATAAGTTTAGATAAATCAATGGAATAATTATTCCAATTGGAGAAATCAGTCGGAACATCCGATTTTAAGGCAACTACACCCTTATAAACAATTCGACCAACTCTTTTTAATTCATTGGTGCCATCGAACTGATTATTTTGTAAAAATTGTACAATATTATTCTCAAAAACTTTGATGATTTTTACATTGACAGCGCTCAGGTTTACTGCTTTAAAAGGGAAATTCAAACCATCGGTACTTGGTAAAATTACGCCATCTCCAATAAGTGCGACTGCAGGTTTTAAATCAACAAATTCCAACTGTTTTTCAAAAGATTCCATTAAATGGTAGCCTAAACTGCTTTTTATACCATCGGTAACTTTTAATTGTACTGCACCACTTATTCGAGAATTTGGATATATTTTTACGGAATAATCTTCTTGAACTAATCTAAATTCTTGATTTGGTTGAAAATAAATTAGCCCTTCCAAATCTTGATTTTTATCTATCGGATCTGAAAAATAAAGTGTCACAAATTGATCCGGTTCTTGTGTTATTCGAACTCCTAAAACTTTAAATTCGCCTAAAGGTGGCACTTCAAAAACTTTTTCTCCTTGTTCGTCAAAATCCAATAATTCCCCATTCCATTGTAAAATTACTTGTCCGCGATTTTCCGTTCTTTGCACATTATCCAACGTAAATTGATGGTTTTTACCATCGATAGTATGTTCCCAAATTATGGAAACCTCTTTACCGTTTTGGGTAGCGAAAACAGATTTTTCAATGTTTTCAGGCTCACTATAATCATTGGTTACAACTTTGCCGTTAATGGTATGTGTTTTTGCATTTTTTTCTTTGAGTTTCATTCCTTCAAACTCAACCTCTACAAACTGTTTTAGAATTTGAAAATCAAAGTTGAAATCTTCCAATTTTTTAGGAACATCGATTAATTCGGAAAGGTGAAATTGCACTTCATAAAGTTTTCCTTGCGGTAATTTTTCACTTGGTCGAAATTCAATGGTATTTTCGTCTAACCAATACGTTTCTCCACTGATTTCTGGCGTAAATTCGAATACGTCTTTGGTGAGCAATTCATTTGGTTTTGCATCTTTATAAGGTTCTAATAATCGGACTTTTATAGTGGATTGATTGCTTATAATTCCGCTTGTAAAAGCAGCTATATAGGTTTTAAAATCGGTATCAATTGTTTTACTTTTTTTCTCTTTACCACATTGTATAAAAAATAGACTTACGCTAAAAATAAGTAGGAAAGATTTTGCCTTTAGAATTGATTTTGGATTCATTGGAAGAGTTTTTATTAAAAAATAAGCATGTAAAAACAGTAAATACCCTCGTATTGCCTATTTGCTTGAAAGTATAAAACCACTATAAATTTAAACAGATATTTGAATTATAAAGAATGTTTTTGAAAAAGAAGTGAATTTTTTCGCTTTAAACTTTTCCGATCGGAAAATTTAAAAAAATTGAAGTGAATTCGAAATTCTGCGTTTAGATTCCCATTTTCACGGGAATGACAATTTTCGGTTAAATTTTATACACCCAATCTTCCGGATTTTGGCGTTGTACTTCCTTAAAAAGTACGAATGCTAAAATTGTTTTTCCTGTAGATTTATCGGTGTGAATTTTTCCTATTTCTTGTTTTGTTTTGACGATATCACCAATATTAACAGTAACATTATCTAAGTTTTTATACACCGAAATATATTGGCCGTGTTGCACCAAAACTGCTTTTTTCTTATCCGGAAAAACCTGAATTGCCAACACTTTTCCATCAAAAATCACTCTGGCATTTGAATTTTGTTCGGTAGCATAAAAAACACCGTTACTTTCGATGGTGATTCCTTTCAGGGTAGGATGCGCTTGGGTACCATAATGACGCACAATAACACCTTTTTGAACAGGAGCAGGTAATTTTCCTTTATTAGAAATAAAATCTTTTTCCAATTTTGCAGCTTCTGGTGTCAAGGCAAAACCAGTACTCTTTAAATTGCTTGTGTTGTTTTTATTGGACTTTGCAATAGCATCGCGAATCAATTTTTCAATTTTTGCATCAATAGCTTGTTCTTCCTTTTGTTTTTGATTAATTTGCGTGATATAGGTTTTTTCTTTCTTTTTTACCGATTTCACCATTTGTTCTTGCGAAATCTTCTCGTTATGAATACTCTCTTTTTCTTTTTTATTTTCGGCTAGAAGAACTTCTTTTGTTGCTTTTATTTCTTTTAAATTATCAATTAAATTTTGCAATTCCAGCGATTCCAAGGTTATTTCTTGTCCTTGTTTTACACGATATGCAGCGTATTGTTTGATATATTGAATTCGTTTATAGGCTTGTAAAAAACTCTCTGAAGAAAGTAAAAACATTAATCGGCTTTGTTGGGTCTTGCTTTTATACGATTGTACAACCATATTCGCATAATCTTTCTTTAAAACCGTTAACCTTTTTTGCATTTGGCTTACCTGTTCTTCATTCTCGGCAATTTCATTGGTAAGTTGACGGGTTTCCTCATTCATGTTTTCGATCAACTTGGTACGCACGTCGATTCTTTGATTCAAATCAGTCAATTGAGAAAGTAAATTTTCTTCGGTTTTTTGAGACTTGAATAATAAACTATTAATTTGCTGAATTTCTTCTTGTAAGATCTTTCGTTGCTTCTCTAATTCAACACGGCTTTGTGCGTTGGCAGAAAAAGTAGGAATGAAAAAGATACATAGAAGTAAAAAAAAGCTTCTCGAAAAATTGGAATCCACAGTAAAAAAAAGGAAAGTATTTATTTTTGGATTAAATTTCATTTTAGCTCAATTTTTTTATAGCTATTTGGTATTGTAAAAGGAAAACTCAAAGCAGTATTGAAAACTACACTTTTATAGTTCACCTCAATTTTAGTTTGTTTCTTATTTTCATTCACTTGAACAACAAATCCTTTAGGAAACAAAGATTCATCAATTTTATCAAAATCTTTATAAAAAACCGTTAAAATTTGTTCCTTATACGGATGTTTAATCTGTTCTTTTTTCAACTTAAAATTATTCGGATCGATCCAAAAAAACACATCAAAAATAGCATTTTTATTCTTGCTATTCAATCGGTATAAATTTTTATCAATGGTTGATTTATATCTATCCAATTTCATATCGATTAGTGTTTCTCCCAAAAACAAATTCTGTACTTTTACAAAATCAAAATCAGTTCCTAAACTGTTGCTAATCAGCTCAAAATCACCATCAAAATAAGTTTTAGAAATTTTTTCGTAGAATTTAACGCTATCTTGGGTAATTAGTAGTTTTGCCACAGGAAAACCCAATTTGGAAAAACTAATCCAAATAACAGAATCTTTTATCATGCGCATAGAGGCATTCAAATTCGGCAATTCGGCTTTTCCATCATATTTTACGAGTAAATTTGCACGCAGATTATTTTTATCAAAACGAAGTTCCTCATTATTTTTAATGATATTTCTTGCCGATAAATTCGCGATGGAAGCGTCGGTGATCTTGCTACTTTTACAGGAAGTGATAAGCGTTAGAATAACAATAATTATTGCTGCTCTTTTAATCATTCTTAGAATTATTTGTTTCGCAAATCTAAGGCTTTTTTATAATAAGAACTCGCAATTTTATTTTCTCCCAATCCTTTATGGCTTAAACTGAGTTGCTCCATAAACTGTGATTCCATTTCATTATCGTCAATAAGAAACTCTAACCCAAGTTCTAAGGTGGTAATTGCATCATTGTACTTTCGGGTATTATTCAAAGAAACACCGTGCATTAAATACACATAAGGTTGTGCCGGATATAAATTAATCGCCTCTTCGCTATCTTCCAATAATTCGATATACCTACCTGTTTTTAATTCATTTTCTAAAACCAATTTAAGGGATTCGAAATCTTTTTTAAGCGAATAATCTTCTTTTAACAAATCTAGTTTACTTTTAGGCAATTCTTCGGCAATTAAAACCGGTTCGTCGTAAGAAACTTCTGATTTTGTTTGCAATAACGATTCTTTTAAGACAACAAGAGATGGTGGTAATTTTTCTTCTTCGTCGAGCTGTTTTAATAAAGTAATAGCATTTTCAATGTCACCAGACTTGATATATAACAAGACTAATTCAGAAACTTCATCGGGCCTTTGTTCTATAATTTTTTGTCGAATAACAATTGCCCCTTTAAAATCATTTTGTTTCGATTTAACACTTTCTAAATGTCGCAGCATGTACAAATTGGTAGGGTCAAATTCTAAACCTTTTAAAATATAATATTCTGCCTCGGTATATTTGGTTAGAAGAGCATAATTTTTCGATAACTCAAACAAAACCGGAACACTTTCATTATCAATTTTATAGCATTCATCCAATGCATAAATTGCCTTATCATAATTTTCTATTCCTTTTTGTTGTAACGATTCAAAAAAGAAAGTTTGAAAATTAATATTTTGCTGCTCTATCAACAAATCTTCTTGCGAAGCCACATCTTCTTGGGCACTACAAAAAAAGGAACTTAAAAAAATTCCTATACCCAACATGATATGTGTTTTGCTCCAAATCAAAATTTACATCTATTCTAAAACAGAATAATCGCCTATACTAATCGAAGTAAAATTGCCATCAAAATACGCATTATTTCCTATCATGGCATTATTTAACTTTGCATTTTTTATGGTTGTATTGGTTTGAATTAAGGAATCATTTATCGTTGAATTTTCAACTTTGCTATGATCTCCTAAAGAAACATTAGGTCCAATAGTGGTGTTTTTCAAAATAACATTTTCACCAATATAACAAGGCGCAATTATTTTTGAATTTTCTAAAATAACCGATTTAGAAACTAAATCTTCATTATCGGCTTGAGCAAATTGTAAAACTCTTCCGTTGGTTTCAACCGTAATATCTTTGTTGCCGCAATCCATCCATGCACTAACTGTTCCCGGAACAAATTTCAAGCCTTTTTGCTTCATATTTTCTAAAGCATTGGTCAACTGATATTCTCCTTTCTCTGTGATATCATTATCCAATAAATACTGAATTTCATCTCTTAAAACATCTCCTTTTTTAAAGTAATAAATTCCGATAATTGCCAAATCAGAAACAAATTCTTTTGGCTTTTCAACAAAATCAGTAATTATCCCATCTTTCAACTTAACCACACCATAAGCGCTAGGTTCATCTACTTGTTTTACCCAAATTGCTCCATCGGCATTGGCATCTAAAGTGAAATCAGCTTTGAATAAAGTATCCGCAAAAGCGACAACACAAGGTCCGTTAAGCGATTCTTTTGCACATTGAATTGCATGGGCCGTACCTAAGGCTTGTTCTTGAACAAATACTTTGCCTGTTGCTCCCATACTATTAGCAATTTTCATCAATTTTTCTTCAGTATCTTTCGGAAAAGAAGGACCTATAACAAACGCTATTTCTTCCACTTTTTGATGTACAACCTTTACAATATCTTCTACAAGTCTTTGTACAATTGGTTTTCCTGCTATTAACGTTAATGGTTTCGGAATGGTTAAAGTATGCGGTCTCAAGCGAGATCCTATTCCTGCCATTGGTACAATAATTTTCATAAATCTAAACTTTTTGTTTCACTCAAATCACCTTGTAAAAATTACAAAATGAATTCTTTTTTTGGTTTAAACGAGCAAATATAAGGAAAATTGCAGGAGATTGCAGATTAATAATCGATCACAAAAGCCCCCATTTTAGAAGTATCGTGAAAATTAATTTTTTGCTTTTCGCATGTTTCTTGCCAACGTTTTACATAACTTTTATAGTTGCTGCCATCGGCGACAATTGTTTTTGGTTGTATAATTTCTATCATTCGTTGCAAATTTATTTTAGGAGATTGGGTTAAAATTACCGTTTCCGGATAAATTTCGAGTGGCATATAAATTGCCAAACTATCAACAACCAAAATCGATAAATTCTTCGTTTTATAATAATTATTTATCGATTGCTTGTTAGCTATTTCAAGATTGTTATTACCCAAAATGTATGCTTTTAATGGTCTTGACAAAGGGTTATTTATCGAATCCAAATTTTTATACACCAAAACTTTTTCACCTTTGCGAGAAAGAAAAATTGTAGATGCAATTTCTTGAAAAACTATAAATTCACTTTTATTATGCTTTTTGATTTTTTCATAAAAAAAGGTCATTTGAATACACAAAACTGCCATTAAAAAAAGAAATATATTTTTAGTGTTTCTGTACTTCAAAAGGTTTATGGTGAAAATTAAAAGAACGTAAGAACTGATTAACAATAGAATAGAAAAGGAAATGTTCTCCAGCAAAAAAGATTCTTGTGCCGAAATAAAAGCGACAAATGTATTCATTGCCCCAAGCAAAATTTCATAAAAATCAACTAAAAATTGCGGAAGTACATCCGTCAAGGCTAAAATTGAAACCAAAAAACCAATGCCTAAAATAAAACCCAAAAAGGGAATAATCACCAAACTCGAAACAAAAAATAAACCCGGAAACTGATGAAAATAAAACAAGCTTAATGGTAAAATTCCCAATTGTGCAGCAAAAGAAACCGTAAGTAATTGCCAAAAATAATGCGTGATTTTATGTTTTGGTTTCCATAAATTACTGAAAAAAGGTTGCAACCAAACAATAGAAAATACCGCGGTATAGCTTAATTGAAATCCTACATCGAACAAAAATAAGGGATGCACCAGTAATAAAAAGAACAATGACACAACCAAACTGTTTTTTACTCCAGAGGCTCGGTTCAAAGAAATTCCAATTGCAATCGCAGTGAACATGGTAACCGCTCGAATAACGGATGCCGATAAACCGGCAAGAAAAGCATAAAACCATAAAAAAAGAACCACTAAAATCAGTTTGATTATTTTACCGTTTTTTACTCTTTCTAAAGGTTGCAGCAAAAAATTGAGTAACAATAAAATAATACCGATATGTAAACCCGAAACTGCCAAAATATGAATCGCACCCGCATTTTTATATATTTCAAAGGTTTCTTTTGAAAGATCTTGTCGCTGACCAAGTAAAATTGCATTGAAAATAGATCGCTCGTCTTTTGAAAAATTTTGTTCTTTTAATCGGTTATTTATTTTTTCACGAAGATTATGTGCAAATCCGTAAATAGTTTTGATCTGTTTTGGCAATAAGGAAAATGCGTCATTTTTTATAACAATTTGATGGTTTATATGTTGCTTTTTAAGATATTCTCGGTAATCAAACTCATAAGGGTTCAGACTTTTTCGAACTTCAGAAAATTGATTTGTTGTAAAAATGATATCATCGACAGTAAGTTTATTTGGCGCATTTTTTCGTTCCAGTTGTAATAAAACTTTTCCAGAAGTCTTTTGATTATCCAATTGCAAAACCTCCGCCTCCATTTTATAATAATAGTCGTTTGCCTTCAAAATTTTATGAATTCTTAGATTCGAATTATTGAAGTCCTGTAAAAAGTGGCTATAATGATTTTTTTGATTCTTTGGTTTTGAAAGTTGTATGCTTAAAATTCCGATTGTAAAAAATAACATCGACGTACACCCTAAAAAGCTAGTAGGAAACTTAAACGATTTTTCTGCTTTAAAAAAGGAGACAACCAAACCGAAAAAAAGAATAATGACGGCGACAATACTAATCCAAATAGGAAAATCAATTGTATAGCCTAAAATAATTCCTGAAATCAAAAAGAAAGTAAAATGAACCGGAACATAATTTAATTGAGGCATACCAAGGGGTTTCCCTTATTAATGTTTTATTTTCGCAGATGTAAACATTTTTTTGAAAAAATTGCAGAAAACAAGCTCCATTTCCTTTAAATCGATCAATAAATTAGCGATTCCGGCGATTATTTCCGGAATTGCAGAACCGCTATTATCGATTACAGATACCGCAATTGTTGGAAATTTAAACGTAAATCCAACCGAAGCACTTGCGGCAGTCGGAATTGCAGGCTCGTTTATTTCTGCAATTATTTGGATTTTAGCCCAAACTCGATCTGCAATTTCTGCGATAATAGCGTTGTATTTAGGTGGCGACAAATTACAAGAAATTAAAAAATTACCTGCACAAATTATTGGTATTAACTTGATTTTAAGTGCCTTAATTTATTTTATCACTATCTTTTTTATTGAAGCCATTTTTAAGTTGTACAATGCCCAAGGTTTGGTTTTAGATTATGCCATTTCCTATTATAAAATTCGAGCTATCGGTATACCGCTTACACTTTTTACCTTTTCCGTTTTTGGAGTTTTCAGAGGCTTACAAAACACCTATTGGCCCATGGTCATAAGTATTACCGGAGCAGTTTTAAATGTCGCTTTAGATTTTATTTTAATTTTCGGAATTGATGGTTTAATTCCAGCTATGCACGTTGAGGGTGCGGCTTGGGCGAGCGTCATTGCACAAGCTGTAATGGCACTTTTTGCATTATTGCTTTATTTACGAAAAACGCCGTTTAATTTCCGAATAACTCTTCCTTTTCATTTTGAAATCAAGCGCTTGCTAAACTTGAGTTTTAACTTGATTATTAGAGCTGTCGCCTTAAATATTGCCCTGTATTTGGCAAATGCATACGCCACAAAATATGGTACACATTATATTGCTGCTCAGACTATTGCCTTTCAAATATGGTTATTTTTTGCCTTTTTTATTGATGGATATGCCAGTGTAGGAAATATCATGTCGGGAAAATTATTAGGCGAGAAAAACCCAGAAACAATATGGAATTTAAGCAAACAATTGTCCAAATATTCTCTTTATGTTGCCCTTATTTTAGGTCTTTTTTGTTTGCTATTTTATATTCCTATCGGGAAAATATTTTCGAATCAAACCGAAGTTTTAGAATTGTTTTACAGCATATTTTGGATCGTTTTAATCATGCAGCCCATCAACGCACTTGCCTTTGTTTTTGACGGAATTTTTAAAGGTTTGGCAGAAGCTGTTACTTTACGAAATACCTTGTTAATTGCTACTTTTTTAGGTTTTATTCCGGTTTTATTGTTTACCGATTATTTCAACCTAAAATTATACGGCATTTGGATGGCTTTTACAGTTTGGATGGTCTTACGTGGAGGAATTTTAGTGGTAATTTTTCGAAAAAGGTTTCTTTTGAATACAAAAAAAACATGATAAAAGTTATCTTTTAAAAGCTCTTAAAGACTTACTTTTACACGAATTCAAATATGTTATTCTTATGAAAAAAATTATTCTTTCTTTATTAGCCGTAATCGGATTTTATTCTGCTACGGCCCAAGATTTATCTCCATATATAAAAATTGGAACTACAGACAAAACCATACCAGAAACCGCAACCGAAATAAAAGGTGCGTTACAACGTGAAGGTTTTGATATTTTAGGCTCATATAATCCAGAAAATAACCAAAATTTAATGGTTATTGTATTCTCTAACAAAGACTTACAACACACTGTACTACAAGTAAATGATCGCGGTGCACTTGCAGCAGCTCTAAAAATTGGCTTGAAATCAGACGGCACTAAAACCACAATTACGAGTTTAAATCCGACTTATTTGTTTAATGCATATTTACGCGGAGAATATAGCAAGCATGCAAAATCTTTAGAAAAAGTTGTGCAAAGTTTCCAGTCTGCAATAGCTCCTTTTAATACAGATAATAAACCTTTTGGTGGTTCGTTATCAGCAAAAGAACTTCAAAATTATCATTATAAAATGATGATGCCGTATTTTACAGATCCGGTAACTTTAAAAAAATTCAACTCATTCGAAGAAGGCGTTAAAACTATTGAAAAAAATCTTGCTGCTCAAAAAGGAAAAACAAAATTAGTTTACAAACTAAAATTTAATGACGACAAAATTGCAGTATATGGCGTTGGTTTGTTAGATAAAGAAAAAGGTGAAGCAGAGTTCTTACCTATAATCGGAGAAGATCATATCGCTGCAATGCCTTACGAAATCATTCTACAAGACAACGTTGCAACAATGCTTCACGGTCGTTACAGAATTGCCTTGCATTGGCCTGAATTAACGATGGGAACTTTTATGAAAATTATGAGTACTCCCGGTGCTATTGAAGATAGTTTAAAAGGATTGTGTGAGTAATAATATTGGTATCCAAAGCCTGAGGTAAACTTGGGTTTTGGATTTTACTTTTCAGATTTCAAGATCAATTCTGCAGTTTTTGAACTGGCGCCTTTGCCTCCTAATTTTTGTTCCAACTCGTAATAATCTGAAAACATTTTTTCTCTGTTTTTTGTATCTAAAATTTTAGATAATTCTATTTTTAACCGTTTCGGATTAAAATCATTTTGAATTAATTCGGTTACTGCTTCTTTATCTAAAATCAGATTTACCAAAGAAATGTATTTAATGTTTTTAACCAATCTTTTACCTATTTGATAGGAAATTTCATTGCCTTTATAACAAACCACTTCGGGTATTTTAAACAAAGCTGTTTCTAAGGTTGCCGTACCTGAAGTTACTAAAGCAGCATAAGAAACCGATAATAAATCGTAGGTCTTATTTGCAACAAAAGAAGTGTTTTTATCATGAATAAACTGCTCATAAAACTCTTTTGGTTGCGATGGAGCACCGGCAATAACAAATTGAAAATCAGGAAATTCAGGAACCATTTTCAACATGATCGCAAGCATTTTTTTTATTTCTTGCTTTCGACTACCCGGTAAAACTGCAATGATTGGTTTATCATTCAGCTGGTTTTCTTTCGCGAATGCTTTTACGGAAACCGGCTTTCTATCCGCAATAGCGTCTAATAATGGATGACCAACAAAATGCACCGGAAAATGATGCTTTTTTTCATAAAAATCTTTTTCAAAAGGTAATATCACGTACATATAATCTACGTCACGCTTAATTTTATGAATACGGCTTTCTTTCCAAGCCCAAATTTGAGGTGAAATATAATAATGAACCGGAATCTTTTTATTCTTAGCAAATTCGGCAATTCGCATATTAAATCCAGGATAATCAACTAAAATCAACATATCAGGTTGGTACTTTTCAATGTCTTTTTTACAATATTTGATATTATTCAAAATCGTACCTAGATTCATGATTACCTCTGCAAAACCCATAAATGCCAAATCGCGATAATGTTTTACCAAAGTTGCTTTTTCGCTACTTTGCAGCATTAAATCGCCACCCCAAAACCTGAATTCGGCTTGTGCATCTTTTTTTTGCAAAGCTTTCATTAAATTGGAGGCATGTAAATCGCCCGAAGCCTCTCCTACTATGATATAATATTTCAAATTTCAGAATTTAAATAAACTGCGTTACTAATATTGCCAGAGCAATTAAAATACATGCCAAAATTACGCCTCTTGCCCGATAATCTTGCTTCTTTTTTAAGAAAATAAAAAATACAAATAAATTTGGAATGGCCGATAACCCTAATATTTTACCATATAAGTTTTGCTCGTCGATTATTTTCAAAGTTTCCTCAAATTCATATTGCGAAACAAATTCAATATAGATATATGACCCAAAAAGCATGGCGATTATACCCACTAAAAAACCAATAAATATTTCTTTTTTTATCATAGTTTCCAACCATTTAGTTGATGCATAAAATGATGCGCCGTTAAGTCAAAATGGACAGGAACTACAGAAATATAGTCATTTTCTAAAGCCCAAACATCGGTGTCTTCGCCTTTATCTAAGTTCACGAATTTACCTGTGAGCCAATAATATTCCTTTCCTTGGGGATTGGTTCTTTTATCAAACTCTTCTACCCAATTTGCACGAGCCTGTCGGCAAATTTTAATGCCTTTAAAAGCGTCATTTTCAAGTTTCGGAAAATTAACATTGAGCACAACGCCATCGGGTAAACCGTTTTCTAAAACCTGTAAAGCAATTTTTTTAATGTAAGATCTTAATCCGTCAAAATTTGCATGCCAAGAATAGTCTAATAATGAAAATCCGATAGCCGGAATTCCTTCAATTCCTGCCTCAATTGCAGCACTCATCGTGCCTGAATAAATAACATTAATAGAAGAGTTTGATCCATGATTTACGCCAGAAACACATAAGTCAGGTTTTTCATTTAAAATTTCACTAATTGCCATTTTTACGCAATCGGCAGGTGTACCCGAACAACGGTATTCTAACTGCACTTCATCATCAATATTAATCGGATCACAATATATTGTCGAATCTAAAGTTATAGCATGGCCCATACCACTTTGTGGACTATCGGGTGCAATTACGACTACGTCACCAATTTCATTCATTACTGAGATTAAAGTGCGTATTCCAGGTGCGGTAATTCCGTCGTCATTGGTTACTAATATTAAAGGTCTTTTTTTCATTTTAACTGAATTTTCAACAAATTTAAACTTTTTGAATTTATCATAAATAGAATATGTTTAACAATTCGTTAGTAAAGAATTCCCTTTTTATCATTATTTTCGCATAACATTGTTTTAAAAAATACATTTGAAACGATTTAGCTGAGAAATAACTGTATTTTAGACATATCTAATGAAGAATTATTATATTGGCGCGGTTTTTGACAATTGAACAATTAAAATTAATGAAAAAAATAATTGCTTTTATGAAAAGAAGATATAAAATCATTATTCCTATTATTATTTTGGCAGGTTTGTTATTTAGCTTTCAAATCGCAAACAAGCCTGATCCTGAAAAAGATAAAATATTAATTGGTTTAATTCGGTATGCTTTAAAACAAGGTCATTATGAGCCAAAAGAAATAAACGATGAGTTTTCTGCCAATGTCTTTGACGAATTTATTGACGCTTTAGATCCTTATAAAAGATTTTTCTTACAAAGTGATATTGATGAATTTTCCGTTTATAAAAATCTAATCGACGATCAAATAAAAAGTGAAGACTTAACTTTTTATAATTTAGTTTATAAACGTTTTAAAAAGAGAGTAAGTGAATCGGAAAAATATTATGATGAAATACTAAAAATGCCTTTTGATTTTGAAGAAAAAGAAACTTTTAGTGTTGATTATGAAAAAAAGCCTTTTCCTGCTTCACAGGCCGAGCTCATAAAAAATTGGCAAATGCAATTAAAATTGAGCACCCTTTCTCGATTGCATGAAAAAATTCAAATTCAAGAAGATCTCACAAAAGCAGATACTGTACAAGTGGATAAAAATATTCCGGTTGAACCGAAATCTTTTGCTGAATTAGAAAAAGAATCTCGCGAAGCAACAGAAAAAGGTTTAGATGATTTATACAATTTAATGGATGATTTAGATGAAAACGATTGGTTTTCTGTTTATATCAATACTATTACAGCTCAATTTGATCCGCACACCAATTATTTCGCCCCGAAAGACAACAAGCGTTTTCAGCAAGACATGTCGGGTAAATTAGAAGGAATAGGAGCTCGATTACGTAAAAAAGATGACTATACAACAGTTGACGAATTAATTTCTGGTGGTCCGGCATGGAGAGCGGGTGAATTGGAAGTTAGTGATATTATTTTAAAAGTTGCACAAGGTGATGAAGTGCCAATTGATATTGTTGGTATGCGATTGGATGATGCCATTGAATATATTAAAGGTAAAAAAGGCACGGAAGTTAAGCTTACCATTAAAAAAATTGATGGAAAAGTAAAAGTAATTTCTATCATAAGAGATGTTGTTGAAATCGAAGAAACATTTGCGAAATCTACTGTTGTAGAGTTAGATAACAGAAATTTTGGAGTAATAAATTTACCAAAGTTTTATATCGATTTTAATGAAAAAAATTACAGAAATTCTGCTACCGACATGGAGCAAGAGATTGAACGTTTGAAAAAAGAAAACATTGAAGGTTTATTGATTGACTTAAGAAATAATGGTGGTGGTTCGTTAAAAACTGCTATTGAAATTGCAGGTTTATTTATTCAAGAAGGACCAGTAGTTCAAGTAAAATATAGAGGTGAAAAACCAAATGTGAAATCTGATAACGACAAAAAAATTCAATGGGATGGCCCTTTGGTGATTTTGGTGAATGAACTATCCGCATCAGCGTCAGAAATTTTTGCAGCTGCAATGCAAGATTATAATCGAGCTGTAATTCTTGGTTCAAGCCAATCTTTTGGTAAAGGTACGGTTCAAAATGTTTTGCCTTTAAATAATTATTTTACCTATTCTGAAGATTTAGGTGCCTTAAAAATGACTATTCAAAAGTTTTATAGAATTAACGGTGGCTCGACTCAAATAAAAGGGGTGGAAAGTGATGTGCCAATGCCTGACCGATATTCTTATTTAGAAATTGGCGAACGTGATGAGAAAAACCCATTGCCATGGGATAAAATTCCACCTGCCGAATATTCACCAGTAAATATTTATGAAAACTTTGCTTCGGCAATCAACGAAAGTAAAAAACGTATTGCAGAAAATCCGCAATTTAAATTGATCGATAAAAACGCAAAATGGTTGAAAGAAGGTAGAGATGATGTGCTAGTTGATTTGAATTATGAAGATTTCAAAAAAGATTTGGATACTCGTGCTGAAGAAGGTAAAGAATTTGATACCATAAGCGATTATAAAAATAATCTTGTTTTTAATTCTCCTAAATATGAAATTCCGTTAATGGCGCAAGATTCTATTTTAGAAAAAAAACGCGAGGTTTGGCATAAAAATTTAAGTAAAGATATTTATGTAGAAGAAGCCTTAACCGTATTAGCAGATCTAAAAGTAAGTAAACAAATATTGGTTAAAAATTAAATTTTTAAAACAAAAAAAATCAAAGCTCTTCTTTAATATAGCATTTAGGAAGGGCTTTTTTTTATATTTTACTTATAGACTAAAAAATATAACTTTGTAGTGCGATTTATTGTTTGAGATTGTTGTAAAAAAAATGATAAATCGTATAAATTAACCTCAAAAGAAGTATCTCTTTGCAAGCTGCATTTCAGAAACATTTGGTAGAAAAATTTCCTTTTTTAAAAGGTAAAAAAATTCTTGTTGCCATTTCTGGAGGAATTGACAGCGTTGTTTTGACCCAATTACTTTTTAATTTAAATTTTGATGTTTCTTTAGCCCATTGTAACTTTCAATTAAGAGGAAAAGAATCGGATAAAGATGCCACCTTTGTAAAAGAGTTTGCTACAAATCTTACAATGCCGTTTTTCGAAAAAAAATTTGAAACAGAATTATTTGCAAAAAAAAACAATTTATCGATTCAAATGGCTGCTCGCAATTTGCGTTACCAATGGTTTCATGAAATTATTGCCAAAAACCGATTTGATTATGTGTGCACGGCACATCACGCAGATGATAATTTAGAAACTTTTTTAATTAATTTTTCTCGTGGTACCGGATTGGAAGGTTTAACCGGAATTCCGGAAATCAACAAAAATGTCATTCGCCCTCTTTTGGGCTTTACAAGAAAACAAATTGAAAGCTATGCACACGAGAAAAATTTGCAATGGCGAGAAGATTATACCAACGCAGAAACGAAGTATTTGAGAAATAAATTGAGACATGATATCATACCCCATTTAAAAGAATTGAATTCAAACTTTATGGATTCATTTACTAAAACAACTTTGAATTTGCAAGCAAACAGAGCTATTGTTTTGGATAAAATGAAAGAGTTTCAGCAAGAGGTCATTACTCAAGAAACTCATTATGCAAAATATAGAATTGACCCTATTCTAAAGGTGAGAAATCCGAAAGCGTATCTCTTTGAATTGTTTCAATCTTATGGTTTTTCTGAGTGGGATGATGTTGTTGCTTTGCTACAAGCCCAATCGGGCAAACAAGTGGTTTCGAAAACACATCGATTGGTAAAAGATAGAAACTTTTTATTGCTAAGTGATATTGCAACAAACCCAAAAAAAGAAGAAGCTATTGAAATTTTAGAAAGCTTAAATTTTATTACTTCTGATGCTTTTAATTTGAGTATAGAACCCTTATCTAGAGAAGAGTTTAACAATGAAAACCTTATTTTTGCCGATTCATATAATAATACAGTCCCAAAAGAAATAGCAGAGAATACTATTTATGTCGATAAAAATATCTTAAAATTTCCCTTATCTGTAAGAAAACCCGAAAAAGGCGACTATTTTTATCCCTTAGGAATGTCTGGCAAAAAAAAGTTGAGTAAATATTTAAAAGATGAAAAAATTTCGATTTTGGATAAAGAAAAAATAAACTTGCTTTGTTCTAAAAATGAGATTGTTTGGGTCATGGGAAAACGATTAGATGATCGTTTTAAAATAACCGAAAACACTACAGAAATACTAAAATTTGAAATTAAATCATGAAAGCCCATAATGGGCATTTAAAAAAACAATAGCAACCGACATAATAATTAAAAAATAAGAGGTTGGTTAAAATATATTTAAATGAAAAAATTATTCTTCATCAGTTTGTTTTTAATTGTAACAACAAGCATAAATGCACAAATTCACGAGCCTGTAAAATGGAAAACTTCTGTTGAAAAAGTGTCCGATTCGATTTTTGACCTCGTCATAACAGCAAGCATCGAAGATGGCTGGCATTTGTATTCGCAAAATGTTCCTGAAGGTGGTCCGATAGCAACTTCTTTTAGTTTTAAAGATGTTGAAGATAAATTTGAATTGATCAGTGAAACCATCGAAGGAGAAGGTCATGAGGTTTATGACAATGTGTTTAACATGAAAATTAAATACTTTGAAAAAAAGGCCATTTTCAAACAACAGATAAAAGTTCTTACCGATAAAAAGATTACCATTGAAGAAACGCTCGAATTTATGGTTTGCGATGATACAAATTGCTTACCTCCTACTGAAGTTGCTATAAACTTTGAAGTTTCTGGCAGTGCCGGAAAAAAATCTACTGGTCTTATTGTAACAGAAAAAAATGCAGTTTTCTCGACTTTAGAAACTCAAAAAAAAGATAATGAAACTGTTACTTCAGAAAATAAAGATCAGAAAATAACAAATATAGATCCTGAGAAAAAAGAAAAGAATAAAAGTTTATGGACACTCTTTATTCTAAGTTTCTTTGCAGGATTTGCAGCTTTACTTACACCATGTGTTTTTCCGATGATTCCTATGACGGTAAGTTTTTTTACCAAACAGAGTAAAAACAAAGCGGTAGGCATTCGAAATGCAATCATTTTCGGATTAGCAATTATTATTTTATATGTTTTATTAGGTACCGTTGTAACGACTATTTTCGGTGCGGATTCTTTAAATGCACTTTCGACCAATGTTTGGTTTAATATTATTTTCTTTTTGTTACTGGTGATTTTTGCGGTTTCCTTTTTAGGAGCTTTTGAAATAACCTTACCAAGTTCTTGGGGAACAAAAGTTGATTCTCAGGCTGATAGAGGCGGATTTATTGGTATCTTTTTTATGGCATTAGCTTTAGCAATTGTATCCTTTTCTTGCACTGGTCCGATTGTTGGAACTGCGCTCGTTGCCGCTGCATCACAAGGAGGAATTGCTCCCGTAATTAGTATGTTCGGATTTTCTTTGGCAATTGCCTTGCCATTTACCTTATTTGCTGCTTTTCCGGGTTGGATGAATTCGTTACCAAAATCTGGTGGTTGGTTAAACACAGTAAAAGTTGTTTTGGGATTTTTAGAATTGGCTTTAGCGTTTAAATTTTTATCTAATGCCGATTTGGTGTTACAAACCCACTATTTAGAAAGAGAAGTTTTTATTGCGATTTGGATTGCTATTTTCGGACTTCTAGCACTATATTTATTTGGAAAGATCAAATTGCCTCATGATTCTGATTTACCCCATATTTCGGTTGGACGGTTGAGTTTGGGTCTATTCGTTTTAATTTTTACCATTTATTTAGTTCCCGGACTTTGGGGTGCTCCGTTAAAAATTATAAGCGGATTTCCACCTCCAATGCATTACAGTGAATCTCCCGATGGTGTAGGTTTTACCAAATTAGAAGGTGAAAATATAAGCAGCATTCTGCCGGAAGGTGCAAAATTCGGACCGCATAATATTGTCTCTTTCAACGATTATGAAACAGGAATGGCCTATGCAAAATCCGTTGATAAACCGGTTTTATTAGATTTTACAGGACATGCTTGTGTAAATTGCCGAAAAATGGAAGAGCGTGTTTGGTCAGATTCTGAAGTTTTAAAAATTTTAAAAAACGATATTGTTTTAATTTCATTATATGTTGATGACAAAAGAGCATTGCCCGAAAATGAGCAGTATATCTCGAAAACAACAGGTAAAAAAATTAAATCTATTGGTAACAAATGGAGTGATTTTCAAATAGAAAAATACAAAGCAAACGCGCAACCTTATTACGTTTTACTCAATCACGAAGGTGAAAATTTAAATGCCTATTCGGCTTACGACCCTGATATAGAGCATTATAAAAAATGGCTTTTAGAAGGTATCTCAAATTTTATAAATAACTAAAAATGGTTTCTTACTTTTGTGGCCGGTTTTATAGGAGTCCGAAGTATTTCTTAGAAATTCTTTCTTAATGAAAAAAATACTGTTTTTATTTTTATTTATTCCAATTTTTGCTTTTTCGCAAGGAGATACAGCTGCATTTAAAGATGGTGAATCATTAAAATTTCGGATTAACTATGGGCTTCTAAATGCAGGTTTTGCAACTTTAAAAATTGAAAAAAACGTTTTTGAAGGAAAATCAGAATACCATATCATTGGTGATGGATATACTACCGGAATGGTTAATTTATTTTTTCCTGTCAAAGATGACTACCAAAGCTATTTTAATACAAAAACATTCGCACCTCGACGATTTGTTCGAAATATTAGTGAAGGTGGATACAAAAAAAATAAGGAGATATTTTTTGACACTCCCAATAAAAAAGCACGCGTTTTTGATTACAAACACAACTGGGAAAAAACATTTTCGATACCCAAAAATGCGCAAGATATGCTCTCTTCGGTGTATTATCTTAGAAGTTTAGATTTTAAAACCTTAAAAGAAGGCGATACAATTACAATGAATGTGTTTTTTGATGAAGAAAATAATAAAATAAAACTTGTTTTCAGGGGTCGTGAAATCATAAATACCAAATGGGGAAAAGTAAAAACTGTTGTTTTTAACCCAATGGTACAAACTGGTCGTGTTTTTAAAAATGAAGAAAGTGTTACACTTTGGATGTCAGATGATAAAAATAAAATTCCAATAAAAATAAAAGCAGCAATTCTAGTTGGTTCTTTAAAAGCGGAATTGTTTGAATATAACGGTTTAGCAAATCCATTTCCTATAATTTTTAACTAAATTATAACCTTATTTTTTCACAAAATCAATAGATTTGCAAATCATAAAAAAGAAGTCTGTCTTGTGAAGAAATTTTTATTTATTATTCTAAGCATATTGGTGTTTCAATCATGCAAAAAAGAGGTTATTGTAAATAGTGAACCAGAAGAAATTATTGAAGAGCAACCTCCTATTATCGAAGAGTTTGGCTATAATTTAAATAATTATAAGGTCATAAAAGATACGATAAGAAATGGCGAAAGTTTTGGTCAAATTTTAGATAGAAACCATGTAGATTACGCTGAAATATACAAAATTGCCGAAGCTGCGAAAGACACTTTTGACATCCGAAAATTAATTGCGGGCAAACCTTATACGATACTTGCCAAGAAAGATACTACCGAAAAAGCACAAGTTTTTATTTACCAACCAAATAAAGTCGAATACCTCATTGTAGATTTTACCGATTCGGTAAAAACAATTTTTGGTAGAAAAGATATTAAAATTCTAACAAAAACCGCTTCAGGGGTGATCGAATCTTCTTTATCTGAAGCCATTGACAGTCAGGGTCTAAATTACATTATTGCCCATGAGATGGGAGATATTTATGCTTGGACAATTGACTTTTTTCATTTACAAAAAGGAGATAATTTTAAACTAATTTATGAGGAGTTGTATATTGATGATACTGTTTCTGTAGGAATTGGCGACATTAAAGCTGCCTATTTTGAGCATAAAAATCAACCCTTTTATTCGTTCAATTTTGAAACAGATTCTGTAAAACAAATTCATGATTACTATGACGAAAATGCAAAAACTCTACGCAGACAATTTTTAAAAGCGCCTTTGCAATACGGTAGAATTTCTTCTCGCTATAACTTAAATCGAAGAATTAAATATTATGGTAACAGAGTAAGAGCTCACAAAGGAACTGATTTTGCAGCACCAATAGGCACCCCAATTTTAAGTACTGCAAACGGAACCGTGATTGAATCAAGATATCGTGGAGGTAATGGTAATTATGTAAAAATTAAACACAACAGCACCTACTCTACCCAATATTTGCATATGAGCAAAAGAAAAGTAAAAAAAGGAGATTATGTAAAGCAAGGTGATGTGATTGGATATATTGGAATGACCGGAAATACTGCCGGACCTCATGTTTGTTATCGTTTTTGGAAAAATGGTGCTCAAGTCGATCCATTACGTGAAAAACTACCTTCGGCAGAACCAATAAAAGAAAGTTTAAAAGAGCGTTATTTCACCTTTATTGCCCCTTTAAAATCACAAATTGATAGTATTCCAACAAAACAATTAGAAATACCTCTTGCCCAAAATTAATTTTCTTAAAAGAAAAAATTATATAAAAATATTTAAATGGCATTAAAAAACACAAACCCGACCGAAACAAAATCTTGGAAAAAATTAGAAAATCATTTCGACAAGATAAAAAATGTACATATGAAATCTCTTTTCCTGAAAGATAAAACCAGAAAAGAGAATTTCACCTTAAACTTTGACGATTTTATCTTAGATTATTCTAAAAACAGAATTACAGAAGAGACTTTAACTTACCTCCTAGAATTAGCAAAAGAAACCAAACTGCAAGATGCTATTCAAAAATATTTTTCCGGAGATAAAATAAATGTTACCGAAAACCGCGCAGTTTTACATACCGCTTTGAGAAATCAAAACAAGCAAGCGGTTAAAGTCGACGGAGAAGATGTTATGCCTGAGGTGAAAGAAACTTTAGCTAAAATTGAAGCTTTTTCTAACCAAGTAATTTCAGGTAATTTTAAAGGATATTCCGGAAAATCAATCACAGACATCGTAAATATCGGTATTGGTGGTTCTGACTTAGGACCAAGAATGGTGGTTGAATCTTTACAATATTATAAAAATCAGCTAAAAACACATTTTATTTCGAATATCGACGGAGATCATGTTCGTGAAGTTTTAAAAGAATTGCATCCTGAAACGACACTTTTTATCATTGTTTCAAAAACTTTTACAACGCAAGAAACCTTGACCAATGCCGAAACAATTAAGAAATGGTTTTTACAGAACGCCACCGAAAAAGATATAAAACACAACTTTGTTGCCGTTTCTACAAATCTTGAAAAAGTAAAAGATTTTGGTATCGCCGAAGAAAACATCTTTACGATGTGGGATTGGGTTGGCGGACGATATTCTCTATGGAGTGCCGTTGGTTTATCAATAAGTTTATCTATTGGATACGAAAATTTTCATAATTTCTTAAAAGGAGCTTATGAAATGGATGAGCATTTTAAAAGCACACCGTTTGAAAAAAATATGCCTGTAGTATTGGCTCTTTTGAGCATTTGGTATAATAATTTCTTTTTAACAGAATCGGAAGTTGTAATTTCATACACCCAATATTTAGAGAATTTAGCCCCATTTTTGCAACAATTATCTATGGAGAGCAACGGAAAATCTGTGGATAGAAATGGTGATAAAGTAACGTACCAAACCGGTAATATTATTTGGGGAAATACCGGAACCAATTCACAACATGCATTCATGCAATTGGTACATCAAGGCACAAAAATAATTCCTGTTGATTTTATTGGTTTTGAGGAATCTTTATACGGTAACATAGATCATCATCAAAAATTAATGGCTAATTTCTATGCGCAAGCAGAAGCTTTATATGCTGGTAAAACTATGGAAGAAGTTCATTTGGATATGAAATTTCATAAGGAAACCAATAAAATAAATCAATTATTGCCGTTTAAGGTTTTTGAAGGAAACCGACCTTCAAATGCTATTTTGATAAAAAAATTAACACCAAAAAATTTGGGAGCCTTAATTGCGATGTACGAGCACAAAACCTTTGTACAAGGAGTAATTTGGAATATCTATAGTTTTGATCAATTTGGGGTCGAGCTTGGAAAAGAATTAGCGCATAAGTTTTTAATAAAATAAACTATCCGTTTTTCTGATATCTAAAACCATTCTTTTTAAATAAAAGGGATGGTTTTTCTTTTTTTTGCTACAATTATAAAGTTTTATACCTGTAACTAGTTCAAAATGTGAAGTTAACCTATGTTTTTCTTTTCGAATATTGTAATAATATATTCCAATACCATAGAATAATTAAAAAAATTAACTATTTAATTATTGGTTAAATAATCGTTAAATTAAGTTAATAAATCCTTAAAAAAATTACCGTAAGTTAATGAAGTAAAAAGTTTTTTATAGTAGTTTTGCAACAGTTATTAATTCAAATTAAACTAAATATGAAAAACTATCAAAACCTATTGGTTATTGTATTATTTTTTATTTCTGCAACAGTTTTCTCTCAAACAAAAGTGGAAGGAACGGTTGTAGATGAAACAGGTGGATTACCTGGAGCTAACGTAATGGAAAAAGGAACCACAATTGGTACAGTTACCGATTTTGACGGTAAATTTTCATTAGAAGTAAAAGAAGGATCGGGAACGCTTGTAATTTCTTTTGTGGGGATGGCATCAAAAAACTTTCCTTACACTGCCGTAAAAGGGCAAACTATTAATTTAGGCGAAATCGTTCTAGCACAAGATAATGTGTTAGATGAAGTTGTGATTATCCAAACATCTTTTGCCGTAGATAGAAAAACTCCTGTGGCAGTTTCTACAATTACAGCAGGTATTATTGAACACAAGTTAGGTACACAAGAATTTCCTGAAATTTTAAAATCAACTCCTGGTGTTTACGCTACTAAATCCGGTGGTGGATTTGGAGATGGTAGATTATCAGTTCGAGGATTTAACGATGAAAACGTTGCGGTAACAATTAATGGGGTTCCGGTTAACGATATGGAAAATGGTCGAGTGTATTGGTCTAACTGGGCTGGTTTATCTGATGTTACGAGTGCAATGCAAGTACAAAGAGGACTTGGTGCTTCGAAATTAGCCGTACCTTCTATTGGTGGTACAGTAAACATTTTATCTAAAACCACCGATGTGGAACAAGGCGGAAATGTGTTTTTTGGAATCGGAAATGATGGGTATCAAAAAATTGGAGCCACTGTTTCAACAGGTTTGTTAGATAATGGTTGGGCAGTAACTACTTCTATGGCAAAAACAACTGGAGAAGGCTACGTTGATGGTACGCAATTTGAAGGATATAATTATTTCTTAAATATTTCTAAACAAATCAATGCAAATCATAAAATTGCGCTGACTACTTTTGGTGCACCACAAACACATGGTCAAAGACAAAATAGAAGTTCTATCGAACGATATAGAAATGCAGAAAGTGGTATTCGGTTTAACCCAGATTGGGGTTTAAGAGGCGGAAGTGTAGTACATGTTGAAGACAACTTCTATCACAAAAACCAAACTTCTTTAAACCATTATTGGACGATCAATGAAAAATCCAACTTATCTACTGCCCTTTACGGATCATGGGGTAATGGTGGTGGTGGTGGAACCGGAGGAAACTCTGCTTTATTTCAACAAAGAATTGGTGGAGAAGATCAACCTATTGATATAGATAATATTGTTGCCATCAACAGAGCTAACGGAGAACAAGGTTTGCAAGCTGAATCTTATTTAAGAGCTTCGAGAAATGACCACGAATGGTACGGAATCTTATCTACATATAAAACAGAATTTACTGATAATTTAGTATTTATTGCGGGTGTTGATTTAAGAACCTATACTGGTAAACACTTTTCTGAATTGACTGATTTATTAGGTGGCGCCTATGTTATTGATGATAATGACGTTAATAACCCAAATAGAGCTATAACAGTTGGTGATAAACGTGATTATTATAACGATGGTAATGTAGGTTGGCAAGGTTTATTTACTCAAATGGAATATAACGTAGGTGATTTAGCTACATTTGTTTCTGCTGCAGTTTCGAACACTTCGTATCAACGAGTTGATTATTTCAACTATTTAGATAGTGACTCTTTACAAGAAACTGATAAGTATAATTTTGCCGGTTTTAGCCTAAAAGGTGGTGCAAACTATAACTTAACTGCAAATCATAATGTATTTGCAAATATTGGCTATTTTGAAAAAGCGGCCGATTTCGATGCTGTATTTTTAAATTTTGATAATGAGCATATTAATGAAGATGCTGAAAATCAAAAGATATTTAGTGCCGAAATAGGCTATGGTTATAGATCGGAAAAATTTACAGCGAATGTAAACCTTTATTATACACAATGGAATGATAGAACAAATACTGATAATTTTACTGAAGATGGTGTTGATTACTTTGTTAACTTATTAGGGGTAAACGCTTTACATCAAGGAGTTGAATTAGACTTTGTTTACCGACCATTAACAAACCTTGCTTTTACAGGAATGTTGTCTGTAGGAGATTGGCAATGGACAAACAATGTATTAGATGTACAAGTTTATGATGAATCTAACAACCCGGTAGGAGATCCAATTGATATTTATATTAAAGGGTTAAAAGTTTCCGATGCTGCACAAACCACTGCTGCTGTTGGAATGGATTATGAATTTATGCCAAAAATGCATTGGACTGTTGATTATAATTATTTTGGTAATTTATATGCCGATTTTGATCCTAATGATAGAACTATAGAAAATGACGGTCAAGCTTGGAAAGCACCCGATTATAGTACTTTCGATACAACCGTTAGATATAATTTTGATTTTGGACCATTTGATACGACCCTTATCGGAGGTGTTTATAATGTATTTAATACGGAATATATCGCTGATGCACTTGATGGTAGTGGCCATGATGCTTCTTCTGCTTTAGTGTGGTTTGGGTATGGTAGAACCTTTAGCTTAAGTGCAAAAATTAGATTTTAATCAAAAAAATTAATACGATGAAAAAAATACTATATGCAACATTTTTTATAAGTCTATTGTTTACTTCTTGTGATCCGATGGACGATGTGTATGATGAACTAAATCTTCAAAACCCGGTAATTACTGGTGACGCAGCATTTGATTTAACAGATGATGACTATGATGAATTAGGATTAACATACGGAAGTTTTAATTCTGTAGATGAAGCAAAAGATTTAATTCCTGGTTTATTAACCGAAAAATATCCGGTTTGGGGAAAAGGATCTTCTGCTTTGGTAGGATACAAATTATATGTTGGTAATGCTCCTGGTGTAAGTGATTATACTGGCGCTACTGCTTATACCTTGGCAAATTCTGATTATCCAGGCGCAAGTGATAATGCAATTGGGTTTTATCCAAGTGAAAATTCAGACGATTTTATTGGAGATATCCTTGCAAATCAAATAAGTAATCCTACAGAAGGTCAACAAGTGTTAGTAAAATATAACCAATATGTTGGTGAAACTGTTTTGGGAATTTCAAATTATTTTTCAGCAGACTTTATGGACGGTACACTTGCTGGTTTTGAGCAAAAAAGTATTGTTGGAGATCAAACTTGGTTCGGTAGTACTTATGGAGCTCAAATAGCTGGATATGCAAACGGAATAAGAAATGCAAATGAAGATTACCTAATCTCACCTGCAATTGATTTAACTAATCAAACAAATCCTAAGCTTCAAGTAAATCAAGCAATCAACTACGCTTCTGGAAGACTAGATCTTATGACTGTTTTAGTATCAGCCAATTATGACGGTGATCCAACAACTGCAGACTGGGATACAATTGAATTTGAAAACAGCCCTGCTGGTACTAGCTGGAGTTTCGTTTTATCTGAAGATTATGATTTTTCAGCTTATGAAGGTAAAACTATTCATATCGCTTTCAAATATATATCTCTTGGTGAACCAGATAATATTGCTGCAACTTGGGAATTAGGTTCAGTAGCAATTAAAGCTCCTGGAGTAGAAGGAAAAATCTCTACAACACAATTATACTATAGTTATGTTGGTGATGAATGGGTTGTTTCTGAAGGTGTTTATTATGTAATTGGTGCTGATTTTGATTCTATGGGTGAAGGTTCTGGTGAACCAGGTCAATACAATAATTTTGGAAGCTCTACACCTCCAGATGATTATTTACCTACTTTCTTAAAATTAAAATATCCTTATGCAATGGAGGCTGATGAATTATTTGTTATCTATCCATATTATTCAAGTTCAAGTGGAGCACAAACAAGAGGTAATTTATACACTGTAACTGGTGGGGCTTGGTTAGGTCACCAATCTGTTATGGATACTGAATTACAATTCGGTCATGACGGAACAACTTGGGTACCTGATAACACGATAAAATATGATTTATTAAGAGCTGATTATACCTTAATTGGTGATGCGTTAAAAGCTGACTATCCAGGTCCAGGTGGCAGTGCCGCTAACTACGGTAACTTTGACCGAAGAGTTGGAAATTCAAACTATTGGAGTGATGCTATGCTTGTTGAAGGATTCAATGTTCTTTTAGACAAAATGGATCCAAGCGCAGCTGAAGGTCAAAAATATTCTATCTCTTTTGCGATTTATAACGGAGCTGCTGGTGTAG
>CBDTUD010000029.1:0-33104 GCA_965363545.1 uncultured Flavobacteriaceae bacterium
CGGGTTACAGCTCTTGGTTTTAAACCATCATCGACCCAAGATTTTACTTGCCCGAGTACATTCGTTTTCCAATCGGATTTATGACCGACTAAAATCCATTCTTTCAACCAATTTTCGTATTCATTTAACGGTAGATACCAGTGCTTGGTTTCTTTTAAAGTAGGTTTATTGCCTGTAATGGCAGATTTCGGGTTGATCAGGTCGATTGCATTATGACTTGTGCCACAATTTTCACATTGATCACCATAACTTTCTTCGTTACCACATTTCGGACAAGTACCTACAACGAATCTGTCGGCTAAGAATTGGTTTGCTTCTTCGTCGTACAATTGCGCAGAAGTTTCTTCTATAAACTTGCCGTTATCATACAAAGTCTTAAAAAACTCAGATGCTGTTTCATGATGAATTTTCGCAGAAGTTCTCGAGTAGTTGTCAAAACTAATTCCGAAATCTTCAAAAGATTGTTTGATTATTGCATGATATTTATCAACCACTTGTTGTGGCGTAATTCCTTCTTTTTTCGCTTTCAAAGTAATCGGAACACCATGTTCATCGGAGCCGCAAACGAACGCGACATCCTTCCGATTTAATCGTAAATAGCGAGAATAAATATCTGCCGGAACGTAAACTCCTGCCAAATGGCCAATATGAACCGGACCATTGGTATAAGGCAATGCCGCTGTTATAGTATATCTATCTGCTAATGAGGAGTTTATTTTATAATTTTTCATGAAAAATAGTTAAGACCACAAAAGTAACAAAAACGGCAAACATGACATTTTTTATTTTAAAAAATGAATTCTTTTCAAAACTCACCAAATTTAATCGTATTTAAAATAAATACTTAATTTAGCGAAAATCTAAATAGTAAAGACCGTGATAAAATATATTCAAATTGCCTTCTTATTTTCAGTTTTTTTAGCTGCACCAGTTCTAGCCCAAAATGATATGGGAGTTGCAATTACCCGAGATTTGGTTAAACCGCCAAGTCTTAAAAAAGGAGATACCATAATGATTTTGTCTCCGGCAGGTAGAATTAAAGATAAAACTTCGCTTGATCCCGGAATTGAATTGGCAAATCATTGGGGCTTGGTAGTTTTCTTCGGAAATCATTTACTTTCAGAAAGTGGAACTTTTGCAGGAACAGATGCTGAAAGAACGGAAGATTTACAAAAAGCTTTAGATGATCCGAGTATCAAAGCTATTTGGGCTTCACGTGGAGGTTATGGTGCTGTTCGAATTATTGACGATTTAGATTTTAGTGCATTTATGGATAATCCGAAATGGATTATCGGTTATTCCGATATTACTGTTTTACACAATAAAGTGCATGAATTAGGCTATGAAACGATTCATGGGCAAATGCCTTTGACTATTGATTTAAAAGACCCAGTTCAAAATGAATCTTTAATTACTCTACACCAAGCCTTGTTTGGAAAACCATTGAGTTATAAGCTAAATTCTACTAAATTTAACAAAACTGGAAAGGCTACCGGGCAATTAGTTGGAGGAAATTTATCGATAGTTTACAGTATGCTGCAATCGGAAACTTCGTTGCAAATGGACCATAAAATTTTATTTATTGAAGATGTAGGCGAAGCATTGTATCATATTGATAGAATGATGATAAGCTTGAAAAGAGCAGGTTATTTTAAAAATTGCAAAGGTTTGATTGTTGGAGATTTTCGATTGAAGAAAGATGAAGGTACCGGATTTGGAAAAACGTTAGAAGACATCATTCTAGAAGCAGTGGAAGGAACCGATTTTCCGGTGGTATTTAATTTTCCTGCCGGTCATATTGATGATAATCGCACACTAATTTTAGGGAACTTTGTTGACTTGAAAGTAACCAATAAGAATACAAAGATTATATTTCATTAAGAAACAATTCAAAAATAGATGGCCGAACATAATGAACTTGGAAAATTAGGAGAAGAGCTGGCCGTTACTTATTTGGTTAAAAACGGATATAAAATCAAAGAGCGCAATTGGCGATTTAAAAAAGCAGAAATAGATATCATTGCGCAAAAAGAGGGTGTTTTGGCTGTTGTTGAAGTAAAGACTAGAAGTTCAGATTTTTATGGAAATCCGCAAGATTTTATTCCTCCAAAGAAAATAAAATTGCTCCTAATGGCAATGGATGAATATGTTATAAAAAACGATTTAGATGTAGAGGTTCGTTTCGATATTATCGGAATTATTAATAACAATAACGAGCGAAAAATAGAGCATTTTGAAGATGCCTTTTTTCATTTTTAAGCTTACTCCTCTGTTACTTCAAACATTGACTTCATTTCTGCTACATTTTCCGGTTTTGCGATGATATTTTTATCTTTATCTAAAAGAAAATAACTTGGAATTGCCATGATACCATAATCTTTTGCTTTCTCGCTATCCCATTTTTGAAGGTCTAGAACATTTGTAAAATCGGGTAAAGTTTCGACCATTTTTTCCCAATCTTCTTTTTCATCTTCTAAACCAATAGCAAGAACTTTCATATTATAAAATTCTTTGCTAAAATTATAAAATTGTGGCACATCAAATTGGCAATGGCTGCAAGTAGAACTAAAGAAAAGAACCATATAATAATCGGAATCACTCATACCGTATAAATCTTTCGAGACTCCGTTTTCTTCCCAGGTAATGTTTGGCGCTTTTTTGCCAATGGCCGTTTTTACCCGAGATAAAATTTCATATCGAAAAGCATTATCTTGTAACGAACCAGGTAATTTGCCGTAGTAGTTTTCTAATACAAAATTTACCATTTCACTATTTTCCTGGTTGGCATATTCTTTTAATATATTTTCTAAAACTGTTTTTTGTAAGGCAGTATTCGAGGCAATTTTACCCAAACCAACTTGCATAGATTCTTTTTGCATTTGCATGAGAACTTGGTCATCATTGCTTATGTTTAAATAAAAAATATAATCGATGATTTTATCATTGACGTAAGTCGAGTTGATTAAAATGGAATCTTTAAAATCAATAGAATCAAAAAAGTGCTGTTTTACTACTTTTAAATACTCTTGTGGATCTTTAATTGGTAAATTGGCATTGAACTGCCTATCGGCGATAATAAAATGATTGGCTAATTTATTAGTTGATTTTTGTTCAAAATCTGCTTGTGTTTTCAGTACTTCTTCTCGATTTTGCTGATAGGCTTTAATTAATTTTTTCTCAACTTTAGAATTAGTTGTATTAAAAAAAGCCACTTGCACTGAGTCTAATTTTTTTTGTTTTTTAGTTATACTTTTGAAATACTCTTGGTATAATTGATTCTCATCTGAAGATAAAAACGTTAATGTCGCTAATGGATTATTCGGATTAAAAGTAAAATTTACAGACTGCTTATTGTATAAAAACTCAACAAATAATTGATCGTCCATTTGATAATAGGTTCGGTACACACCAGCCTTTTCTTTATCCGATAATTGAAATTCAAAGTTTCCATTATTTACTTCGGCATTTTGCAAATAGATCTGCTTGCCATTTACCATTTTGTATAATAAAATCCATGAATAATTACCTGAAGGTTCGATTTTTCCGCTAACGGAATTTTGTCCAATAACCAAAAAAGGCAAGAATAATAATATCAAAAGGCATTTTCTCATCATAAAATATTTTTCTCAAAAGTACAATTTAAATCATAATCTTGAAATGTGATATTCTAACTTATATTAAAAAAATGCATTTAAAAAATATTACTGTTTCGATAATCAGAGCGTACTTAGAAATTGGATCATCTAATATAAAGAAACTTTATTTTCTTCAAAAATTTTAGCTAAATCTTCGTGATCTAAATTTGTTTTTAAGCCTAGTAAAATAAGGTCGTCACCATCAAAAATTTCAACTACGATTTCTTTAATTTTATCATTTTCTTCTAAAGTGTATAAACTCAATTTATCATTATCATCTTTTACTTTTACTATTTTGTCAAAAGTGGAATGATTGATGAATTTCGTGAACTTCTTTTCCATGTGTTCCGAATTCTCTGAAAAAACTAGAATGCGATAATGTTTCGCTTTTTTAAGCAGATGTTTTACCTCATCAAAATCTTCGTCGGGTAAGAAACTATTGACCAAACTACCGTTTAAACCAATTGCCAATTCAGAATCTTGGTTATTTTCTTTATAGAAAGTATTGAATGAAGTGTGTGTTGCACAAGAACTTAATACAATTACAGCTGTTAGAAGAAATAATTTTTTCATCGTTTTGTTTTCTCTATTGACGAGTGAGAAACAAAAATGTAACAAAAAATACTATTCTATTTCTTATCGGATAAAATAGGGGTAACGATTATTTTTTTAAACTCAATTGGTTTGTGATCTCCCTGGATTAAAAACGGTCCCGGTTCTCCTTCTTTGCTATCGATTGCGCCACCGGTAATTCCGGGAATAATTTGATCGTTGATAATAGAAACTCCGTTTGCCACGACACTAACTCGATTGCCAATTAGGGTAATATCATAAGTTTGCCATTCGCCGGCATCTTTGGCTACCATCTCATTTGGGGTAAGAAAACCGTAAATACCACCAAATTGAATATTTGAAGGTTCTAAACCTTTGCTATCGGTAATTTGAACTTCATATCTTCCTCGAAGATACATGCCGCTATTTCCATCTTTTGGATAACGGAATTCCAGATGCAATTTAAAATCGGTAAACTTTTCATCAGAAATCAAGTTGGAACCGGGTTTTGGACTTGTTAAAATTCCGGAATCAACCACCCATTGATTATTTTCGCCAGAGGCATGCCATCCGCTCAAATCTTTGCCGTTAAAAAGCACTTTTGGAGAACCCCAAGTTGGATTTTTAGTATACGAAATAACTGGTGCTCGAGTTGCTGTCCAATTATAGGTTTTGCCATCGGTGTATTTCATGGTTCCTTGCAATTCCGTTCCTACTAATTTGCCTTCAAATTCCATATCAGAATCTCCTGGTTCCCATTGTGGAGGAATAGAAAAACTAAAAGAATCGTCTCCTATTTTTTTCACTTCGGCTATCGGTCTTGCACTTCCAAAGGCATATACAAATCTGCCGATAAGTCTTTTGAAACCAGAATGTTCAATTTCTAGCCAAGATGGTAATTCTTTTCCGTTTTGCTCAATAACCATATCCCATCTACCTTCTAACGGGCTTTGTTGTTGGGCTTGTATGAAGTTGGTGTTTAAAAAACTGAAAGCTCCTAAAAATAATAGTAAAAGTTTTGATTTTGTGTTCATGCTATTTTTTTTTAAAAAGTTATTAAAAATAAATTATAATAAATCGTTTGCCAAATTTGCTAATTCAGATCGTTCTCCTTTTTCGAGTTTGATATGCGAAAACAAAGGATTTCCCTTAATTCGATCGATTAAATAAGTCAGTCCGTTACTGTGTTCATCCATATAAGGCGTATCGATTTGGTTAATATCTCCCGTAAAAACAACTTTGGTTCCTTCTCCGGCTCGAGTGATAATGGTTTTTACTTCGTGCGGTGTTAAATTTTGTGCTTCATCAATAATAAAAAAGGCATTACTTAAACTTCGTCCTCTAATAAAAGCAAGAGCGGTTATTGTCAACATGCCTGAATCTTCTAAATCTTGCAAAACTTGTCGCTTTTTTTCATTGGTTTTAAACTGACTTTTAATAAAAGCCAAATTATCCCATAATGGTTGCATATAAGGCGAAATTTTGTCGTTTGCATCTCCTGGCAAGAATCCGATTTCTCGATTACTTAAAGGTACAATTGGTCGTGCCAAAATTATTTGATCGTATTTATTTTTTTGCTCTAAAGCAGCGGCAAGAGCAAGTAAGGTTTTTCCTGTTCCGGCAACGCCTTCTAAAGCAACCAATTTAATTTCTTCATTTAATAAGGCGTTTAAACCAAAAGTTTGTTCGGCATTTCGTGGTTTGATACCAAAAACATATTTTTTATCTACCTTTTCAATATGTTTGGTAATACTATTATATCGTGCTAAAACAGAGTTGGTGCAATTGTTTAAAACGTAATACCCATTTGCAATTTTTTCAGTTCCTAAAATGCCATTTTCCTTAACGGAATTTTTTTGATAAATGTTTTGAATAATTTGAGCGTCGATATTATCGATAATTGGTAAACCGACCGCAAACTTTTTAATGTTTTTTACTTTTCCGGTTTCAAAATCTTCTGATATTAAGCCAATTGCTTTAGCTTTTAATCGTAAATTAATGTCTTTGGTGACTAAAATTACGTTGGCATTTTCTTCTTCATTTTGTAGTGAAATTGCTGCATTGATTATTTTGTGATCATTTTTAAGGCTACCATAAATTTCTTCTGCATTGATTTTTTTCAAGCTTAAAGAATCCATGATAACTTTAATTTTACCTTTTTTCGGCCCTAATTTTATCCATGTATTTAAACCGTTGTTGCCGGAAAGTTTATCTAAAAAACGAATAACTTCACGAGCTTCAAAGTTTTTTGTGTCGTTTCCGATTTTGAATTGATCTAGTTCTTCTAAAACAGTTATGGGAATCGCAACATCATTTTCTTCAAAACTTGTAATAGCGTCATGATCAAATAATAAAACAGAGGTATCTAAGACAAAGATTTTGCGTGCAGTACTTTTTTTCATAGAGTTTTTTTAAGTTTTCAATTTGGATTTCAATCAGAATCTTTATCCCTGAAAAGGAATGAAAAACCGAAATTATCCATTTTAAAAAAGTACAAAAAATTATGTCCAGAATATGGTAATCCCCTTTAAATAATAACAATTTTATTAACAAGAAATTAACTAAAGATTAGTTGGGTTTGACAACATTCTTTGATCGGATACTTTCAATTACTACCGTTGCAAGAATCAATAACCCTCCGAAAAAAGTGTTCCAGGTTGGTATTTCAGATAGAAAAAAGAATGCGATGATAATACCAAAAATTGGCTGAATACTACTAATAATACTTGCCGTGCTAACCGAGAAATACTTGAGACTTTGAACCATCATCGTATGACCGATTGTTGTGGTAACCAAAGCTAAAATTAATACATACGGATATTGGGTTGCAATGTTTGATGTATTCATAAAAAACAGCACAGGAAGTAGTAAAACGGCAACAATTACGAGTTGGTAAAACATCAACATCGAACCGTTGTAATTATATACATGTCGTTTTAGAATCAAGAGGCGCAAAGCATAAAAAAGTGCTGATAAAACCCCAAATAAAATTCCTTTTAGGTAGGTGCTTTCAAAATTGATTTCGGGTGCTAAAATGTAAATTCCCAATAAAACTAATAAGCCTAAAACAATATGAATTGGATTTAATTTCACTTTGATAAAGAAGGGTTCTAAAAGTGCGGTTATTACCGGAAATGTATATAAAGAAAGCATTCCAAGGGCTACATTTGAAAATTTTAATGCGTAAAAATAGGTGACCCAATGTGCGCCTAAAAAGACACCGCCCAAGAAAAATGTGGTAATATCTCGTGGCGATTTTAGTTTCAAATCTACTTTTTTATATCGACAATACACAAATAAAAAAAGGGCTCCCAAAGCACTTCGCCACCAAATAATTACTGGTGGAGGCATGTCGATAAATTTACCCAAAGCACCTGAAGTACTTATAAATAATGTCGCTAAACATAATTCGAAAAGATGTTTTGAGTAATTGTTTTGCATGGTTTGGTTTAAATCTGGCTCAAAGTATCTAAAGCCTTTTTCACAGAATCAATTCGGATAAAAGTAATCAATAAACGGAGTCCTTTTTTGGTTTCTTTTTCTTTCATCACGCACATTTTACTATTTTGCTGTACATATTTTAAAAAAGAAGTAAATACCGGACTCTGATAATAATCACTCTGTTGATTGGAGATAAAATAACCAATCATTCTTTTTTGTTTTAAGATAATACGCTCTAAACCAAGTTTTTTTGCTAACCATTTAATGCGAACACTATCAAGTAAATCGGTTGCTTGTTTTGGTAATGCACCAAACCGGTCGATTAATTTAAGCTCAAAATTTTGTAGTTCTTCTTCGGTATTGAGTTCGCCCAATTCTTTGTATAAATTCAATCTTTCGGTAATGCTGTTCACATAAACATCAGGGAGAAGAATTTCAAAATCGGTGTCAATTTGCACTTCACGAACAAAATCTTTTGGTTTGCTGTTTTCTTCGGCATACAAATCTTTAAATTCTGATTCTTTCAATTCTTCAATGGCTTCATTTAAAATTTTCTGATAGGTTTCGAAGCCAATATCATTGATAAAACCACTTTGTTCACCACCCAATAAATCTCCTGCACCTCGAATTTCTAGATCTTTCATGGCAATATTTATTCCACTTCCCAATTCTGAATGTAATTCTAAGGCTTCAATTCTTTTTCTAGCATCATCGGTCATCATGTGGTAAGGCGGTGTGATAAAATAGCAAAATGCCTTTTTATTTGATCTCCCTACTCGTCCGCGCATTTGATGTAAATCACTAAGGCCAAAGTTGTTAGCGTTATTAATAAAAATGGTGTTGGCGTTAGGCACATCTAAGCCACTTTCAATAATCGTTGTCGAAACCAAAACGTCAAATTCATTATTGATAAAGCTCAACATGACTTGTTCCAGTTTTTTTCCATCTAGTTGTCCGTGCCCAATTCCGATTTTGGCATCCGGTACCAACCGCTGAATTAAGCCGGCGACTTCTTTGATATTTTCAATTCGGTTATGAATAAAAAATACTTGTCCGTCTCTCGAAATCTCATACCGAATAGCATCACGAATAGTTTCTTCGCTAAAGCGGATTACATTTGTTTCAATAGGATGTCGGTTTGGAGGTGCAGTTTTGATCACCGATAAATCACGAGCAGCCATTAATGAGAACTGCAAAGTTCTCGGTATTGGAGTAGCGGTTAACGTTAAGGTATCAACGTTTTCTTTGATTGTTTTGAGTTTGTCTTTTACTGCAACTCCAAATTTTTGTTCCTCATCAATAATGAGCAAACCTAAATCTTTAAAAATGATATTTTTATTGACCAATTGATGTGTTCCGATAACGATATCGATACTACCATCGCCCAAGCCTTTGATAACTTCTTTACGTTGACTTGTTGATCGGAATCGATTTAAATAATTTACTGTTACCGGAAAATCTTTTAGTCGTTCATTAAAAGTTCGAAAATGCTGAAAAGCCAAAATTGTGGTTGGAACCAAAATAGCGACTTGTTTTCCGTTGTCCACCGCTTTGAAGGCTGCACGAATCGCAACCTCAGTTTTACCGAAACCAACATCTCCACAAACCAACCGATCCATAGGTTGCTCCTTTTCCATGTCTTGTTTAACATCTTGGGTGGCAGTAAGCTGGTCGGGTGTGTCTTCGTACATAAAGCTAGCTTCCAACTCATGCTGCAAATAACTATCAGGATGGTATGCATGTCCTTTTTGTACAAGGCGTTTTGCGTATAATTGAATCAAATTATATGCAATATGTTTGACGCGGGATTTGGTTTTTTGTTTTAAATTTTTCCAAACATTTGAGCCAAGTTTATGCACTTTTGGAGCTTTACCATCTTTGCCGTTGTACTTCGATATTTTGTGTAAAGCATGAATGCTGATGTAAAGTACATCGCGCTCTCCGTAAATTAATTTAATGGCTTCTTGTTTTTTGCCTTCGACATCAATTTTTTGCAATCCACCAAAGCGACCAATTCCGTGATCGATATGCGTAACATAATCTCCAATTTCTAAATTGGTAAGTTCTTTTAAGTTAAGTGCTTGTTTTTTTGTGAATCCGCTTTTTAATCGAAATTTATGATAACGCTCAAATATTTGATGATCAGAATAGCAGGCGATTTTTAAGTCGTGATCGATAAAGCCTTGATAAATTGGAGCTACAATTGTTTTGTAAGTAACTTTATTATCATCATTTTCAAAAATTTCGTGAAATCGTTGTGCTTGTTTTTCGTTGTCACAAAACAAATAATTGGTGATTCCTTTGTTTGTATTTTCTTTTAAGTTTTCGATTAATAAATCGAATTGCTTGTTAAAAGAAGGTTGCGGCATTGTTGAAAAACTGAAAACTTTATCTTCGTTTGTTTTTGCGGAAAAACCGGTTTTAACTAATTTGAAACTTTGTAATTGTTTGATAATAAGCGAACCATTACAAAATAATTCTTCGGGTTTCGATTGGCTTATGGCTCCGGTTAGCTGTTCAAAAGCCTCTACCGCTTTAGCGAAAAGTTTATCTAAACGATGTTTTGTCAAGTCCAAATCTTTTGTAAAAACAACGGTTTGGGCTGAAATATAATTTAAAAAACTCTCTCTTTTTTCTTCGAGTTTTTTATTTTCAACATTAGGCATAATGCTGATTTTCTTCACTTTTTCAATCGAGAGTTGTGTTTCAATTTCAAAGGTTCGAATACTTTCTACTTCGTCGCCAAAAAATTCTATCCGATAAGGATTATCATTAGAAAAAGAAAATACATCAATAATTCCACCTCGAACGGCAAAATCACCCGGCTCTGTAACAAAATCGACTCGTTTAAAATGATACTCATGCAGCAATTCATTTACAAAATCCAAAGAAACGTCTTCGCCCACACTTAGTTTTAAGGTATTTCTTTTTAATTCACTTTTAGTGATTACCTGCTCGAATAAGGCATCAGGATAGGTAACAATAATGGCGGGTTTTTTTTGAGAATTAATTCGGTTTAAAACCTCTGCTCGCAATAAAACGTTGGCATTATCGGTATCTTCAATTTGATAAGGGCGACGATAAGAATCTGGATAAAAAAGTACAGTTTTCTCATCGATTAACTGTTCCAAATCATTGAGATAATAGGCAGCCTCTTCCTTATCATTAAAAATTAATAAAAATGGTTTTTCACTTTTTTTAAAAAGGGAAGAGATTACAAATGACAAGGAAGAGCCGACCAAATTAGACGTTGCAATTTGGTGATTGTCTTGCGTTAAAGCTTTTGCAACTTGGTTAACCTTTTCGAATTGCTCGTAAAAATTAGCAATTTTTTCTTTACTCAATGGTTGATTTTTGTGCAAATATAAGTTTTAAGAATTAATTTTTTGATATGCTATTGTAAATTTCAAAGTGCCTAAAAGTAAGACTTAAAGTTTTCATAAAACTAATTGACTTCTGAATTTCTTATATCAATTTTGATTTAATTTTAATACCTTTGATTTAACCAAAAAAAACAAAACTATGTCGATTTCGGATTTATATTTAAGTGGAGACCAGCAAAGAAATATCAGCCATTTTGCAAATATTGTAAAAATTGCAAAGGCAGATGATGTTATCATGAATGGGGAAGAAGAGTTGTTAAAAAAAATAGCTAGAAGATATCATATAGACGATGCCAAATACAAAGAGATTTTTAATAACCCTGAAAAATTCCCAGTTCAAGCACATTTAGATAATGAGGAAAGAATAGAGCGTTTTTTCGATTTGGTTAAAATGGTTTTTGCCGATGATTCTTCTAGTATTAATGAAGTTACGGTATTAAAATCAATCGCTATAGGTCTTGGATTTCCGATTAAGAAAATTGACGCAATTATCGAATGTGCCATGAAAATGGATTTAAAATCTATTGATGTAGATGATTTTTATAAAGCAATAATGAAAGCTTAAAAGCTGGAATATAAAAGGTTACGATTGTCTTTTTTAGATAATCGTTATTTTTTAATCATTATTTTTAGACATGTCTAAAAATAATTTTATATTTACAAAAAATAAATTAACATGTTTTCGCAGGCGGAAGAAAATTATTTAAAATCAATTTACACTTTAGAAAAAGAGATGCTTTGTTCGATAAGTACGAATTTGATTGCGCAAAAAACAGAAACAAAAGCTTCTTCGGTAACGGATATGTTAAAAAAGTTAGATGCTAAAAAATTAGTTATTTATCAAAAATATCAAGGCGTTTCTTTAACTTCAAAAGGCAAGAAGGTAGCTTTAAAGGTGATACGAAAACACCGATTATGGGAGTTTTTTCTAGTTGAAAAATTACATTATAGTTGGGATAAAGTGCATGATATCGCAGAGCAATTAGAGCATATTCAGTCAGAGACATTGATAGATAATTTAGACGCTTTTTTAGGATTTCCAAAATTCGATCCTCACGGGGATCCAATTCCGGATAAAACCGGAAATATAGCAGTTCAAAAAGCGGTTAATATTTTAAACATGCAAATTGGTGACGAAGGAGTTTTGAAAAGTGTGAAAGATTCGTCGGCAACATTTTTGAAGTATTTAGACAAGCAACATTTGGCGATTGGAGATACCATTAAAATATTGGATATAGAACCTTTTGATCATTCGGTTCGATTAAAGACCAATTCCAAAACATTGACAATCTCAAAAAATGTTGCTGAAAATTTATTTATAAAATATAGTGATGCAGTATAATCCGTTCATAGCTCTAGTTGTTTTTTTGATCGCTTCTGCGGTCTTATTTCTACTTTTTCGACCGATAAAAGGTTGGTTTTGGGTGATAAAAAACAATCTTAAAATCAATGAAAAAACAGTAATTGAAGATATTTTAAAGCAGTTATATCATTATGAAAACTCAGGAAAAGAGGCAAATTTAGATACCTTAACCGGAGTTTTAAAAACAAATGAAGCAGTTTTAATTGATGTGCTTCAAAAAATGACCATTAATGAATTGGTTGAGTTCAATGGTGACTCACTAAAACTTACCAAATCGGGTAGAGATTACGCTTTACGAATTGTGCGCGTTCATCGATTGTGGGAAAAATATTTGGCTGAAAAAACAGGTTTTGATAAAACCGAATGGCATAATAGAGCCGAACGAATGGAGCATGTTTTAAGTAATGAAGAAACAAATCTGTTGGCTACACAGTTGGGCAATCCATCATACGATCCGCATGGTGATCCAATTCCGACTCATTTGGGCAAAATTGTTAAAGTCAAAGGAGTTTCTTTAGCCGCTTTGCCGGTAAATACGGTTGGTAAAATAACGCATATTGAAGATGAACCCGAAGTGATTTACAAGCAGATTCTAGCCGAAAAAATTTACATTGGATCTCAAATTCGAGTTGTCGAGAGTAACGCTGAGCGGGTAGTTTTTTATTCGGAAGGAGAAGAATTTAAGCTTGCGCCTATTGTTGCAGCAAATATTACTGCAGTAGTTTTAGAAAAAGAGATTGTTCAGGAAGAAAACAAAAGTAGGCTGTCAAGTTTAAAAGAAAACGAAATGGCTAAAATTGTAGGTATTTCAAGAGAATGCCGCGGTGAAAACAGAAGACGTTTATTAGATCTTGGTTTTGTAAAAGGTACGCCGATAAAAATCGATTTAATGGGTCCGTTAAGCAATCCGAAAGCTTATTCTGTAAAAGGTACGAGCATTGCTTTGCGTAATGACCAAGCTTCAAAAATTTTAATTGAAAAGATTAAATAATGGAAACACCAGTAAAAAGCGCCTGTGAAACTTGTCCACAATTTAATGCTAGTGGACTAAAAAGATTGGGTGTAAATACCGATAATATGGATTTTGTAGTCGCTTTGGCGGGCAATCCGAATACTGGTAAAAGTACCGTTTTTAATGCTTTGACGGGATTGCGTCAACACACGGGAAATTGGCCGGGAAAAACAGTCACTCGAGCTGAAGGAGGATTTGAGTATAATGAAAAAAAGTACAAATTGGTCGATTTACCGGGTACCTATTCGTTATTATCAACCTCTCAAGATGAGGAAGTTGCGCGTAATTTTATCTTATTTGGCAAGCCAGATGTTACCGTAATTGTAGTAGATGCAAGTCGATTAGAACGCAATTTAAACTTAGTGTTACAAATTTTAGAAATTACCGATAAGGCTGTTTTATGCTTGAATTTGATGGATGAGGCGAAAAGAAATAAAATAACGATTGACGAAAGAGCTTTAGCGAGAGATTTAGGTATTCCGGTTGTACCGACAAGTGCAAGATTTAATAAGGGAATTCCGGAATTGATTACAACAATTAATGATGTAGCAAATGGAACTATAAAATGCAAGCCACATCGCATTAAAAATGTGCCGGAACATATTAATAAAGCAGTAAAAAAATTAACTGTTGAAATTGAAAAACAGTTTCCAAATATTCCTAATAGCCGTTGGATTGCCTTTCGATTGTTAGAAGGTGACATGCATATTATTAATGCCTTAAGAGAAGGCGAATTGGCCTAATTTTTTTATAATGAGTGAACCAAATAATATAGAAGATATCATAGCACTTTCCAGCGATTTACGTTGGCAAATTGGTGACGATTTTCATGATAATCTGGCCGAAGGAATTTATGCTGATGCCTCGGAAATTGTGGAGAATGTTGTACACGCTGATGGGCAAAAGAAATCTAATCGATTAGACACGAAAATTGATCGGATTGTTACCAGTCGAACTTGGGGTTTTCCTATCATGTTTCTTTTGTTGGGATTAATTTTATGGCTTACCATTATTGGGGCGAATTATCCTTCTTCGATGTTGGCGAATGTATTGTTAGATAGCGTTCATCCATTTTTGAAAAGTATTGCGGCAAGTATTGGCATGCCTTGGTGGTTAGATGGTTTTTTAATTGATGGTGTTTATCTCGCAGTTGCATGGGTAATTGCTGTAATGTTACCACCTATGGCGATATTTTTTCCGCTTTTTACCTTATTGGAAGACTTTGGTTATTTACCTCGAGTTGCTTTTAATTTAGACTATTTGTTCAAAAAATCAGGTGCCCACGGTAAGCAAGCCTTAACGATGAGTATGGGATTTGGCTGTAATGCCGCAGGTGTGGTTGCAACGAGAATTATTGATAGTCCGAGAGAGCGTTTAATCGCGATTATTACAAATAATTTTTCTTTATGCAACGGTCGTTGGCCGACACAAATATTAATTGCTACTATTTTTATAGGTGCTGTTGTGCCGGAGTCCCTTTCGGGAATTGCTTCTGTAGGAGCAGTTATCGGCATCGCTATTTTAGGTATCTTTTTTATGTTTACAAGTTCTTGGGCTTTGTCAAAAACAGTTTTAAAAGGAGAGGTTTCGACGTTCAATTTAGAACTACCTCCATATCGTCCGCCTCGTTTTTGGAAAACAATTTACACGTCTCTAATTGATAGAACCATGATTGTATTATGGCGTGCCGTTGTTTTTGCAGCACCTGCTGGAGCTGTAATTTGGCTGATTTCTAATATTTTTATTGGTGATGTGAGTATTGCTGCTTGGTTAATTGATGCCTTTAGCGGATTTGGTTTTCTTTTAGGATTGAATGGTGTGATTTTGTTAGCCTATGTCGTAGCAATACCGGCGAACGAAATTGTAATTCCAACCATTTTAATGTTAACAGTTTTAGTTACCGGAGTTGCTGGTGGATCTGGAGCTGGAATAATGTTTGAATTGGATTCTGTCAATGCTACCGGAGATATTTTAAGAGCAGGAGGTTGGACACTTCTTACCGCAATTAACCTGATGCTTTTCAGCTTGTTACACAACCCGTGTAGTACAACTATTTATACTATTTACAAAGAAACAAAAAGTGTAAAGTGGACTGTCTTAGCAACCATAATGCCAGTAATTATGGGATTTGTAATTACTTTTTTGGTTGCGCAAGTTTGGAGGATGGTTTTTTAGTTTTGATCCGACAAATAATTTGCTAATTGACCGCCAATATACTAATATTACACACGATACAGACTGTAATTATTGTTGCCCCATCATTGGTGTACTTGATCATGCCGGTGCTCAAGAAAGTAGTCTTTTAGTATCAATAACTAATCCATAATTATGACATTTTGTATTGGAATAAAAAGTAAATCAGGAGTTATCGGACTTGCTGATACCCGCATAAGTAGCGGCTTAGGAGTTTCTACTTCAAAAAAATTAAAAAAATATCAAGAAGGCGAAAATTCTTTTTTTATCATGTCTTCTGGTTTGAGATCAATTCGCGATAAGGTTATACATTATTTTGAAGATGAGCTACCAAACCATTCTAGCGATAAATTGTATAAGGTGGTAAATTTACTTGGTTCTATGGTGAAAAAAGTTCGAACTGAAGATTTGGATTCTTTGCATGAAGCTAAGTTTAGTTTTGACGCCCATTTTATTATTGGAGGACAATGTGAAAAAGACTCTGTTTCGTCCTTGTTTTTAATATTTCCAGAAGGAAACTGGGTCGAATCCTCGGATGAATCTCCCTATGCAATCATTGGAAATACAGGTTTTGGTAAATCTATTTTGCGACGGTTATTGCATGAAGAAATCACTTTTGATCTAGCCATTAAAGTTGCATACCTTTCTTTTGATGCTACCTTTAAAAATGCAAGTGATGTTGATTTTCCATTAGATTTTGCTTTATACAAAAACAACACTTTTGATATTAAAGAATTTAGAAAAGATGAAATTGATTTGATTCAAACCTCTCATAAATGGAATGAGATGCTCGTAAATGCTGCTCACGAACTTCCGGATTTTTTACATTTTGATGACTAAATCAGTTATTTTTCAACGTATACTTTCTTAAATCAAATGTGTTTGGATATTCAGGATCAGGTTCAATTATTTTTGGAGTAAAAATAATATTTTCACCTGTTCTTTCGAAAATGTAACGATGTATGCCTTTACTCACTTCTTTTGGTGTAAAAACTCCTTGAGTATGGTTATCATCATAAAAATGAGAAACTCGTCTTCTTTCTGCCCCAAAACTATTCACAGGAAAAGAGTCGTAATTCGTTCCTCTAGGATGAAATACATGATAAGTACATCCGGCAACGGATTTACCTGTCCATAAATCAAAAATATCAAAAACAAGCGGAATAACTACTCCAAGATTTGGATGCCATGCAGATGGAGGTTACCAAGCACGATACCTAATAGATGCTACAATTCTCTCTTAGTATCTGTATTTTTCATGGGAACCCTCATTTTGTTGCACAAAACTGCATGTCGAAACCTCGTAATTCTAAAATCCCTAATCATCCTGTTGAAGTATCGGGTGAATATAATTTTTCAATGCAAAATTCTGCGCGATGGGTATTTCCCGTAAGGTCGTTTTTTACAAAATATGTAGAATTTGCCTACTTATTTTCTTGTAAAACGGAATTAATCTCTCGCCAAGTAACTAGTTTTATATTATTATTTTTAATTGCGTCTTGAAATTCTTCTCCCAGAACCATGTTTAAATCATTTTGACGCCATACAGCACCAAAATCTTTATAATCGATGGTAGCAGCTTGCATTTCGATATCGTCGTATGCTAAATGTACAATCAGTTCATTCAGACCCGGTGGAATAGTCTTAATGCGATCGAGATAATATTCTTGCCATTTTTCGGTTGGAATAAACTTGTCTAATGCAATAATATTTTTCATTACCAATTGTTTCCCATTTGTTTTATCTAGAAGATCAGGAAAAATATTTGCGGCATATTCAGGTATAAAAACAGGTAATCTATATTTTTCGGCAACATTTAAATAGGCTTGAAAAAAATCTTTTTTGCTAAAAAGCACCCACATATGGCTGTCTAAATGAGTAGGATTAATACCAAAAGCAATCGCTCTTTGTACTTGGGCATCTAGCTCTTTTTCAATTTCTTTAGCATTTGCATTTTTTAAGAGTTCTTCTCCAGTGCTATGTAAAAATCCGTTTGTATCGAGCAGACTCGGAATTTCTGTTGCTGGTAAAACACCATCCCAACGATAATTTTTCCATTCGGAATTGACCGTCAAATGCAAACCAAAATCGAGTTGAGGATTTTCTTTTGCATACGTTGCAATTTCGGGAAACCAAGGGCACGGTACCATAATACTAGCAGAATTTATTCCTGATTTTTCAAATGCTTTTATTGTGGCTGAGTTTACCGAATGCGCCATTCCGATATCATCGGCATGAATGATTAAAAGTTTTGCATCTTTTTCATAACCAAGACGTTGTGCAATATTTTTAGCTTGGGAGAAAAGAATTGTTGTTTGCAAAAAACACGCAAAAAAGATAGTTAATTGAAGAATATTTTTCATGATTTAGTTGATTTTGCTTTTATATCTACCATTATTTTTAAATGGTGATTGGTGTGAATTTTTAAAAACTTCAAGGTTTCATTTCTGTTTAATAGACCAAAATAAGGATGTTTAAAGTTACTTTTTTCAGGTAAGTTTTTACTATTTTGCAATAGTTTCATTGCATTATCATATTCAGTTTTTAATAAAGTAGAAGTAATTTTTTCGGATGCCACAACTGATTTTGGTGCTTTTGCTTTGCCTCTTGGAATAGTTTTGGTTGTAAAAATGAGCAGTTTTGTGAAATTAAAATTCCACTTAAATTCTTCTGGATTAGAAGACTGCAGCATGGTACAAACACCAACGATTACTTTTAAAGAATGGTCTATATGCCAATCAATTCCTGTTAAAGAAATTGTTTTATTGAAAGAGTCAGAGAAAGGCATCATTTGTTTTAGAGCCTTCATTTCAATTTCTAAGGGCATAAATTCGTTGATTAAAAAATGCAAAAATTAATAGGGACTTAAATTACAAAAAAGTGGTCTGGGTTTTATTCTAAAACGGAATTAATATTTTGAATTAATTCGTGTTTCAAACTTTTACCGGTTTTTTAAGTTGATAGAATAGTGTCAAAAATGCTAATAGAAGTCCTAAAAATTCTCTTGTTCCTTCTAAATAGGGTTTGTCATACACCATTTCTCCAAAAAGTTCTTCTTTGTGGTCTGTTTTAAACCAATCGATAAGATAGGAAAAGTGAAAAGCAGCATAAATCAAAATTAGAACTAGAAAAAAGATTAAGATAGTTTTTGGAATTTTTTTAAAGTTTGCCAATAAAGAAATCATAGCGACAAAAGCGTAAATGGTAATCCAAATTATTGGATCAGGATCGTTTAGTTGCAAAAAAGCGAATGATAGAAATAAGAAGAAAAGAATATAATTTACTGTTTTTTTTAAAAGTAATCGCGATGATTGCATTCCTTGCTTTTTTATTAAATCAATGTTTAAAACAGATTATATGATAGAATTAATGACCACGAACTGTGGTCTGACGCATATGCTAAATAGCTGTTTAATAAGTTTCGATTGGAATTGTACCGCACTTCTATGGCATATGTATCTATATAATTAAATCCCAATCCGTAGGCCATATTATTGCTATTGGTTATATCAAAGCTTTTTACAGACCCATCATTCCTTTCATATTCCAATGTTGAATTTAAATCAATTGTAAATACATATGAAATATTTGCAAAAATCTTTGATTGCGGACTTAAAAAAAAGTAATGACGAATTCCGAGAGGTATTTCAAGAGTTTTACAATCAATGCTTGCATTTTTGGGGTAATAGGATGTTGTTGTTACTTTAGAATTAAATGTGCTAAAGGTAGGTTCAGCTATTATCGACCATTTGTTTTTATTAAAAGGTAGTATAAGCTCAGTCTCAAGGCCTAATCTGTATCCTTCAATAGATCCGAAATCAGCTGCATAAGGTTCAAGCGTGCTAAATCTTCCTTCTAGAACTTTAAAAGTTCCTGTAAAAAAACCTGGCCGGATAGATAAATTGAACAAGTCCTTTTTTTCTTTAGTTTGTGCAAAATCTTCATCAGGATTGATACAAGAATTGTAATTGATAAATAATTTTGTCAAATCTTTCGAACCATAACTTACTTTGGCAATAATGTTTTTATTAATATCCTTACAAGAAAGACTATTCAATAATTGTTGTTTGAATAGGTTGTTTTCATTTATGTGGGTATTATTAATATAATATTTTTTATAAACTAATTGTTCCACATTTGAATCATTGACAGCGTAAAAAAAGCACTCTAAGTTTTGATCTATATAGATGTAAAGCACTCCGTTGCCTTGCACTAAAACTTTTAAGAAAATAGTTTCTACGTTAAATTCAGGATTTCTATTATAGCCCAGTTCAGTTAACCGTTGGGAAGAGCGGTCGATTTGTATCGTTTTTCGCATGTAAATTAAGTCAGCAACGCCAAACTCTTGAATAGTTGAAATTTGGGCAATTTTTGTTTCGCCATTTTCTGATAATTTATATTCAAAGGATACTGGGTTACTTCGCCAATCAACATTTTTTATCAGGCAAACTTCTTTTTGATTACTATTGGTTATAAAATAGCCATTTTCGTAACTTATTTGGGCAATTATTGAAAAAGAAAAAAGAAACAAAAAGAGAAAAGGCAATAATTTTTTCATAACAATTAGAGTATTAAAATATCAAGAAAATGAATCAAAAATTAATAGTCGAATTCATCCAATAAAGTTAAAATGATTTAACGTTTAAAGGTCTTTATTATTTTAAAAATTTGGTGTATGTCTGAAATAAGTGAATTAGTATTATTTTCTGTGCTTGGCTCTAAATTATAAAATCTTTGTTGTAGGCGATATTTTAGTAAAGTTTTATAACCCTAAAATTTTGGCATCTACAAAGAATTCAGATTTAACATTAATATGATGATCTGAAGTTATTAACTCGTCGGTTACTGTTTCTAGCCTTAAAATAAATTTATCTTTTTTGATAAAATTCGTTAAATCAGCACCAGAAGTTTCTAATTCAATTTTATTTCCAGAATTTGAAGGAATGTTTTCTTTCCACGCTATTTTTACCTCAGCTTGATCTTCGGCAGATATAAATATTTCAATGGAATTGAGAAAGTCGAAATCTCCATTAGAAGGAGAAGTGATCTCTAAAACCATAGAGGTGAGTTCAATGTATTCAATTAAATCCTTATTTGTATTATTACTATCAAAGGTTGATTCCGAATTAGAACTAATTTCAGGGGTAAAAACATTGAATGGTAAATCAACCACAGTAGAAGACTCAATGATTACTTCTTCATTATAATTAATTTTAAATTGAGTAAGTTCATCTAACTTCTCACATCCAAATAAAGTGGTTAATAAAATAAACAATGCAATTAAATTTAAACGATTCATAGATATATATTTGAGTAAATATTTAACAACGGTTTGTATAAAGTTAGTAATCGGTTACTAAATAGACAATTACCATCTAGCTTATACACAAAAGTAAATAATTAATTTTATACGGTGTTGTGCATAGTTTATTTTGGCAAAGGAGGTGTTGGGTCATTTTCTTTAATTCGTTCACGACAAATTTTTTCAACTTCAATTATATTTTCAATTCCTGATAAATGTAAAATTTCAGGAATAAATTTATCAGGCCCATTATCTCTTTTTTTTATTTTACCTCTGCGCATTTCTAAAGAAATGTTTTTCTTATTAAAATTCAATTCAACATTTCCAGTAAATTGTTCCCAATCAAAATATTTAATTGTTCCATTTACATAATTTATAATTCTATTTTCAGTACCTACATAATATCCACCTTTTTTAAAAAGAGTTATTAATCCCCAAGTTAAAAGTCCAATTCCTATAACCAAAAATAAAATTAACAATAGTGAAGGAACAATCATAGGTTCTAAGTTATCCCAATTAGCAGTTGTAGGAATGTCATTTACTTTGAAATTAACATTTTCTCCTTTGAACAAAGGCTTGAAAAAAGCATAAGATCCAATTGAAGGAAGGGTTAACCATAATAAAGCAAACCCTATAATTCCATAGGTTAATGATTTAGGTTGTTTTCTTTTTGCATAGACTGAAAAGTCAATATTTTCATCCCCGATAACAGTTTGTAAATCTTTTGGTAATTGTAATTTATTCATTTATATTTTTGTTCGTAAAATTATGCACAACAAAAGGTATTTATAATTAAAATTATAAAAATGGAAATAAGCTAATTATTCTTATTAAAATAGATTCACAATTATTTTCTTTTGGCTATACCAATTGATGTTAATTTTTCAGAATTGATAACACTTTAATAACTACAGAAGCATCTGCCATAGTAAAGATTCTAGTTTTAATTTTTTTCCTAAACTTAAAGCTGCGCCTGTGTTTTCTACTTTAGCTAAAATGAATTTATTCTTAATCGCAACTATTGTTAAGTAATACGATGCATGTTATTACAATGATTTTTATAATTGTGCCAATCTTCTAAAGATGGTTTTTTATTAGGTAGAGTAAAAATGTGGAGAAATAACATAAAAAAAGCATATTTATTTCAATTTGTAAGCTGAAATAAATATGCTTTTAAAATTAATTATTTTTTTAAAAGATCTCTTATTTGAGTCAATAAAACTTCTTCTTTTGTTGGTTCTGGCGGAGCCGCAGGAGCCTCTATTTCTTTTTTAGCCATTTTATCTTTCATTCTATTGTATGCTTTAACTACCATAAAAATGGCAAAGGCAACAATAATAAAAGTAATGATAGTATTTATAAATGTACCGTAACCAATAGCAACTTCTGCTACTGCATCACCTGCACCTTCCATGGTTTCTGCAATCGCAGGTTGAATAACATACTTTAATTGAGCAAAATCAACTCCACCTAATATTTTTCCGATTGGGGGCATCAGAATGTCATCAACTAAAGATTTGATAATTGCACCAAAATAAGTTGCCATGATAAGACCGACAGCCATATCCATAACATTACCTTTACTGATAAATTTTTTAAATTCTTCCATAATTCATTGTTTGTTAATTGATTGGTTTAAATGTTTTTTTGAAAATACAGATGTATTTTCAATGGGCTAAATTAGGATAAAAAATTTATTTATTTGGAATTGTTGATAGAATAAATAAAAAGTTTGATCAAAAATAAAATAAAGAGAATCAGAAATGAAGACAATTCTTCTATGTTAATATAAAAATAAAGAGCATTTAATACAAAGCTGAATAGTGTTCAATTATTGTTTTTTGAAACTACAAAATAAAAAATTTTGATGTGTTTTAGAAGGGGTTTCGTGATCAATCGTAAAACAGTTTATTTTTTTGAAATTCTCTGTAAAACTATCTATTAAAGTTGCCTCAGAATACTGTTTAATTTCGATACCACTACATTTTTTTGGTCCGTTTGTTGAAAAAGTTCCAATTGTTAAAATACCATCTTTTTGTAGGCAATGGGTTACATTTTGTTTGTAATTTTCGATATCTTTTTTATCGGTTAAAAAGTGAAAAGCGGCTCTATCATGCCAAAAATCATAATTGCTCTTAAGTTCTACGGTAGCGATATCGGCTTCAATCCAATGAATTTTTTTAGCATTTTCGCCAAGTCTTTTTTGCGCCCGTTCAATCGCTTTCGCGGAAATATCTAAAACCGTAAGATTTTGAAAACCCAGAGCAAGCAAATTATCCATTAAAAAACTATCACCACCACCAATATCAATAATTTTAGAATCTTTATTAATTCCAAGACTTTTTAGAATGCTAATAGAAGTTTCTGGTTTTGGTTGGAACCAACTTACTTCATGTAATTGCTTGTTTTTATAAATATTTTCCCAGTGTTCTTTTCTATTAAATTTTTCCATTTTTAGGTTATTTATGGAGTTAAAAAAAAATCCAATTAAAAAAAAAGCTCCCTAAAATTATATTTAGAGAGCTTGATAATTTTATTATCATAAAGTTAATACAATTCCTTGTAATATTGTTCAGCCATTCTTCGACTTGTAAATTCAGGCACTACGTCATCAATTCCTTTAAAGACAATTTGTTGCCATTTTTTCGGATTGTCATAATAGGTTGGCAATACTTTATTTTCTAAAATGTCATATAAATTATCACTATCCATTTTATCTTGATCCCAAACTGGCAAATTGAAATCGACTTCAGGAAAAACAAAACAGTTTTCACCATCTTTTGCAAATTCAGGAATCCATCCATCATTGGTTGAAACGTTTACAGATCCATTCATGGCAGCTGTCATTCCGCTGGTTCCGGAAGCTTCACGGGTAATTCTTGGTGTATTTAACCAAATATCTGAGCCTGCTTTTAATTTTCTCGATAATTCCATTTCATATCCAACCAAAACTGCAAGATTCGGAATATATTTTGTATAATTTACCAAGTGATTAAAAATATCAATAGCATAATAATCAAACGGATATGGTTTACCCGCCCAAATTATTTGAATAGGATATTTTGCATTGGAAATTAATTTTTTAAATCGTTCTAAATCATGTAATAATAAATCGGCTCTTTTATAGCCAGCGAAACGTCGCGCCCAAACAATGGTCAATACATTTGGGTCAAAAAGTTTTTCGGTTTGATCCAAAACTTCATCGAATAATTCTTTTTTCAGTTCAATTTTTCTCTTTTTATACGCTTTGACATTTTTCTTCTTCCATGCTTTGTCGATCTCTTCATCTTGCCAAAAATTTTGATTTTGTGCATTAGTAATTGGTATGATTTCACTTATTCCATCAAAATCTTTCCACATATCTCGAGAAACTTTTGCGTGTAATTTCGATACGGCATTCGATTTTTTTGCCATTCGAAGTGCAGAAACAGTATAATTTAACATTCCGCCATTTACAGATTCCTTTTGTAATTCTTCTTCAGAAAGCATTCTTCCGAAAAATCCACATCGATTTAAATGCCGTGCATCACGTTCTTCATTTCCTGCTTTTTCAGGAGTATGCGTAGTAAAAACCATTTGATTTTTCTTAACGCCTTTATTTTTTAAATAATAAAAAGCTGGCAAGGCATGACCTTCATTTAAGTGATAAACATCTGCACCACCAAGAGCCTCAACAATTTTTGCTCCACCAATACCTAAAACAATACTTTGTGAAATTCTGGTAAGTTCGTTGGCATCATATAAATGATTGGTAATTGTTCTTGATAAAAAATCATTACCAGGAACATCTGTACTCAATAAATATAAGGGTACCGAGCCGAAAATTTCTGGCTTTAAAACGTATGCTCTAACTTTAACACATGGATTTTCATGTAATTGAATTTCAACTTCAATTCCTGAATCTTCTAAAAAATCATAGTGCTTTTCAATAAAATTTGTGCGTAAAGTTTGATCTTCATTTCTCCCTTGATCGTAATAGCCGTATTTCCATAACATACCAATTCCGATTACATTTTGTTTGAGGTCAAAAGCTGACCGCATATGAGATCCTGATAAAAAACCTAATCCGCCGGAATAGATTTTTAAGGCTTGATGTACTGCAAATTCCATGCTGAAATAAGCAACTTTTTTATTGTATTCTTTTGCTGGTTTATATGGATGGTACCATTTGTTGTATTCTGTTGACATTTTTTTGATTTTTTTTAAATGAAGGTGCAAATTTACTATAATCCAATAGATTAAAAATACCTTTCTTTATGTTTTGTTGGGAAATTTATAAAAATTTTACAATGTTTTCAAATTATCATCCAAAAAACACATCATGCAAAAACCTGCCCGGAGTAAAAGTAAATGCTCCGGCAATAATAATTGCGCCAAAATAAAGTAGAATCATTTTTCTTTTATGCGATTTAATATTATTCTTTTTTACTGCAATATATGCTGTTGGAACGGTATATAGTGTTAAAAAACTAAAACTGTGAATCCAGCCAAAATGATGCAAGAAAGTTGGGCCAACTTGAGCTGGCATAAACAGTGTTATTGTTGCTGTTATAAGCATTAAAACCATGTAAATTCTGCCAAAAGATTTATGAATTATAGTTCCTTTTTTTATCAAAAGCAATATGGTGCCAATAATAAAGCAAGGAACAACGGTTATTAAATGAAAATACATGAGCTGCTCGTAGGCCATAAATTATTTTTTGTTGTGCAATATAAGGAAAGATTGATATCCTTTTTGTTTTCTAAAATAATAGTACTTTTATAAAAATTTTTACGTGCAAAGCCCATCATCTTTTCAAGTTTACAATGCATCTGCCGGAAGTGGAAAAACATTCACTTTGGTAAAGGAATACTTGAAAATTCTATTGTTGAGTGATAATTATTTTCTATTTCAAAAAATATTAGCGATCACCTTTACCAATAAGGCGGCGGGCGAAATGAAAGATCGAATTTTGAAAAATTTGGTTGCATTTGCCAAAGGGGAAGCCGAGAATTCATCTGACAGTATGTTTTTTTTAATGCAACAAGAAACAAATTTAGATGCTGCTACACTACAAAAAAAATCAAAAAAAATCTTACAAAATATTTTACAGAATTACTCTGCTTTTCACATAAAGACTATCGATAGTTTTACCAATAAATTAATTAAATCTTTTGCTTTTGACCTTGGATTACCAATGGATTTTGAAGTAGAATTAGATGGAAAATTAATTTTAGAGGAAACCATCGCTGTGATTATTTCAAAAATAGGAATTGATAAAGATCTAACCAATGTATTGATAGAATTTGCTAAGCAAAAAACCTTGGAAGATAAATCTTGGGATATTTCTCGCGAATTGAATGAGATTTCTTTGCTTTTGCTCAATGAAAATGATGCAGAAGAGTTGCGTAAATTGGAAAATAAATCAATTGCCGATTTTAAAGATTTAGAAAGAAAGCTTAAAAAAGAGCAAAAACAAACCGAAATAAAGTTTTCGGAAATCGGACAAAAAGGATTGCAAATTATCAATGACCTTGATATTGATCACAAAGATTTTTATTACAGTCAGTTTCCTAAGTTCTTTCAATTTTTGCAAGATGATTTATCTAAAATTAATTTTAAAAAGGATCAAGGATTAGCGAAAAGTATTGCAATTGGAAATTTTTACACAAAAAATAAACCCCAAGATGTAAAATCAAAAATAGATTCTGTTTTAAATGAACTTATTGCTTTATTTGAAGAAGCGGAGAAATTATTTCAACAATATCATTTGCATAATTTGTTGCTTAAAAATTTAATTCCGCTAGCAATTATTAATACGATTCATCAAGTTTTAGAAGAGCTAAAAATGGATAATAATATTCGATTGAATTCAGAGTTCAATCAAATGATAAGTACACATTTACGTGAGCAACCAGCAGCATTTATCTATGAAAAAATAGGAGAAAAATTCAAACATTTCTTTATTGATGAAATGCAAGACACCTCGGTTTTACAGTGGGAAAATTTAGTTCCCTTATTAGATAATGCGCTGTCAGAAGAAGATTCGAGCTTACTTTTGGTTGGCGATGCAAAACAAGCGATTTATCGTTGGCGAGGTGGAAAGGCTGAGCAATTTATTAACTTGTCTCAAGAAGGAAATTTACTCCAAAATAATCCGTTTCAAACAAAAAAAATAGCAAGGAATTTAGATACCAATTATCGAAGTTATTCCGAGATAATCGATTTTAACAATCAATTTTTTACACATATTTCACCTTATTTTCAAGATGCTGCATATCAAGATTTATATAAAATAGGCAATGAGCAAAAAAATAATAATAAGCAAGGTGGTTTTGTTTCAATAGACTTTATCGAAGAATGCAAAAATATGGAAGAGAGAGATGTTCTCTATCCGGCAAAGGTTTATGAAACTATTGTTAATGTAAAGCAACAATTTGATAGTAATGAGATTTGCATTTTGGTTAGAAAAAAGAAGCAGGGAATTGCAATTTCTAAGTATTTGACTGAAAGAGGTATTGCTATCGTAAGTTCAGAAACTCTGCTAGTCAAGAATAATGAAAAAGTAGATTTTATTATTCAATTATTGACTTATTTGGAAGAAGAAAATAATGATGAAGCAAAGTTTAACGTGGCTTATTTTTTATATCATCATTTAAATATAAGCATTGATAAGCACTTATTTATTAGTGAATTAACTGCAAAAAAGGGAGGAGATTTTTTTATAGCTTTAGAGAGTTATCACCTATTTTTTAGAGCTGAAAACCACCATCAGAGTCCGTTTTACGAAAGCATTGAACAAATAATTAGAAGTTTTAAACTCACCCAAGAATCGGATGCTTATTTGCAATTTTTTCTAGACTTTGTATTTGATTTTACACAAAGAAAATCGCAAAAGAATTTAGATTTCTTAGAGTTTTGGGAACAAAAAAAGGAGAAATTAAGCATTGTTGCTTCCAATAATAAAGATGCGGTGCAAATCATGACGATTCACAAGGCAAAAGGTTTGGAATTTCCGGTGGTTATATTTCCTTATGATGTTGCTATTTATGAGCAATACGATCCGAAAGCATGGTATACCGATTTAGATGTGGAGTTTTATAATGATTTTAAAAGTATTTTAATTCCGGCTTCTTCAAGTATTGAAAGCACCGGAAAAACTGGTTCCGCCATTTTTCGAAGACAACAGGAAGAATTAGAGTTGGATAATTTCAACCTATTGTATGTTACACTTACGAGGGCGAAAGAACAATTGTTTATTATATCTGAATTCCAAAAATCTAAAACCAACTTAAAATTTTATTCGCAATTTTTTCAAGAGTTTTTGCAAAAGAAAGGGTTGTTTGAAGAAGGAAAATTTATTTATACTTTTGGAGATGATAAAAGAATCTCTCAAAAAGATAAAGAAGATTTGATTACTGAAATTCAACAAGATTTTATTAGTACTTCTTGGCAAGATCACGAAATACATATCGTCGCGAATTCGAATTTATTATGGGATTCTGATCGGGGAGATGCTATATTACATGGCAATATGATACACGAAATGTTGTCGAAGATTATTTCTGAAAAAGATATCGAAAATGTAGTTTTACAATCCGCTAATAAAGGTCTATTAGGGGAAGGAGAAATTAAAAAAGTTGAAAAAATGATTCGAGATTTGGTTACTCACAAGCAATTAGAGCCATATTTTGATGCCAATAAAATTGTTTTTACTGAAAGAGAAATTATGACCAAAGATAAACAAGTATTGATTCCGGATCGACTTGTTTTTGAAGATAAAAATGTTGTAATTATAGATTATAAAACTGGTAAACCGGAAAAAAAACATCAACAGCAAATTAGCACTTATGCGACTATTTTAAAAGAAATGGATTTTGAAGTGTCTCAAAAGTTATTGGTTTATATCGATGAAAAAATTGAAGTATTAAGTGTTTAAATATATACGTATGAATTTATTTGATATTATTTTAGCTTGTTTCCTGCTTTTTGGACTTATAAATGGTTTTAGAAAGGGTCTTTTTATTGAAATAACCTCCTTATTAGGATTGGTTTTAGGCGTTTATGGCGCAATTAATTTTTCTCATTTTTTGGCAGAATTTTTAAAAAATAGCGTCAGCTGGGAGCCTTCTATGATTCAATTAGTTTCTTTTGCCGGAACTTTTGTAATTATTCTAGTAAGTTTGCTTTTGTTAGGTAAAGCATTGACCAAAATTGCACAAACAATAGCATTGGGAACTTTTAATAAGATTTTAGGAGCCGTTTTCGGAGGCGTAAAATACGCTTTAATTGCAAGTGTTGTTTTATTGGTTTTTGACCAATTTAACAATACCATCAAATTTGTAGATGTTGTAAAAGTAGAAGAATCGAAGTTATACCAACCGGTAAAAAACTTTGCTCCAACTATTTTTCCAAAATTGGTGAAGGTAATTGAAAAGAGGAATGAAAAATAATCGCTAATTTTGCAAACCAAATTATATACTTATGTCTGCAGCAAATAAGAGTTATAAAAGAGTTACAACCAAAACTTTGGTTGAAATGAAAGCAAATGGCGAGAAAATCGCAATGCTTACCGCCTATGATTATACCATGGCGAAAATTGTTGATCATGCAGGTATTGATATTATTCTAGTTGGTGATTCTGCTTCTAATGTGATGGCAGGTTATGAAACTACATTGCCAATTACCTTAGATCAAATGATTTACCACGCATCTTCTGTTGTTAGAGCAATCGAAAGATGCTTAGTTGTTGTTGATTTGCCGTTTGGTACATATCAAGGTAACTCAAGGAAAGCACTTTCATCAGCAATACGAATCATGAAAGAGTCTGGTGCTCATTCGGTTAAGTTAGAAGGAGGAAAAGAAATTTCAGAATCCGTTTCGCGAATTTTATCGGCAGGAATTCCTGTGATGGGGCATTTAGGTTTAACACCGCAATCCATTTATAAATTTGGTAGCTATACCGTTCGAGCAAAAGAAGAAGAAGAAGCAGAAAAGTTAAAAAGTGATGCTTTAATTTTAGAAAGCTTAGGGTGTTTTGCAATTGTATTAGAAAAAGTACCTTCAAAATTGGCCAAAGAAATCGCCGAAAGCGTTAGTATTCCGATAATTGGAATAGGGGCAGGTGATGGAGTCGATGGACAAGTTTTAGTAACACACGATATGCTCGGCATGACGCATGAGTTCAGTCCACGATTCTTACGCCGTTATTTAGACTTATATTCCGAGATGGGAGAGGCTTTTAAAAGTTATATTATTGATGTAAAAACCAGGGACTTTCCAAATAAAGACGAACAATATTAAAAAAGAAGCGCCAAGATTAATTTTGGCGCTTCTTTTTTAACTTTATTTTAATCCATTTTCCGCTTAAAAGCACTTAATTTAACCAAATTTTAACAACATAAAATTTCATTAAGCAGTAGTTTTGTGATGCGAAAATTTGAAATTATTTAACCTTAATTATGGAAGAACAAAATACCAGTGTTGATATTAGAGCTATCAATGAAAAAATTGAAAAAGAAAGTGCTTTTGTAGATTTATTACAGTTGGAAATGAACAAGGTAATTGTCGGTCAAAAACACATGATTGAGAGATTGCTTATTGGCTTATTGGGCAACGGGCATATTTTGTTAGAAGGTGTTCCCGGTTTGGCGAAGACTTTAGCGATTAACACCTTATCAAAAGCCGTTCAAGGTTCTTTTAGCAGAATTCAGTTTACACCTGATTTATTACCTGCCGATGTTATCGGAACGATGATTTACAATATGAAAGTCAATGATTTTTCGATTAAAAAAGGACCAATTTTTGCAAACTTTGTTCTTGCCGATGAGATTAACCGTGCACCTGCAAAAGTGCAATCGGCGTTATTAGAGGCGATGCAAGAACACCAAGTAACAATTGGGGATGAAACCTTCATTTTAGAAGAGCCGTTTTTAGTAATGGCGACACAAAACCCAATTGAACAAGAAGGTACTTATCCGTTACCGGAAGCGCAAGTAGATAGGTTCATGTTGAAAACTGTTATTCACTATCCGAAGTTAAATGACGAGCAACTTATTATGCGTCAAAATTTAAAAGGGAGTTATGATAAAGTAAACCCGGTTGTTTCTATCGAACAAATTCTTCGTGCACGTCAAGCGGTGAAAGAAGTTTATATGGATGAGAAAATCGAAAAATATATCTTAAATATAATTTTTGCCACCCGTTTCCCGGAAGAGTATCGTTTAGCAGATTTAAAACCATTAATTAGTTTTGGTGCGTCTCCAAGGGGTTCTATCAATTTAGCGATGGCATCGAAATGTTATGCATTTATCAAGCGAAGAGGTTATGTAATACCAGAAGATGTTCGTGCTGTTGTTCATGATGTATTGCGTCATAGAATCGGAGTTACCTACGAAGCCGAGGCAGAAAACATTACTTCTGAAGAAATTATCAATAAAATTGTTAATGAAGTAGAGGTGCCTTAAAAGCAATTAACCATCAAATTTTTTTGCTGAAGATTGTCAACTTCCAACCAAAATATTGAATACTGCTGAAAGAATAAATGGATACCAAAGAGTTACTTAAAAAAGTTCGGAAAATAGAAATTAAGACCAGACGACTGTCTGATCATATTTTCTCAGGCGAATACCACAGTTCGTTTAAAGGGCGAGGTATGACTTTTTCTGAAGTTCGTCAATACCAATTTGGAGATGATATTCGTTCGATTGACTGGAATGTTACCGCAAGATATAATGAACCTTTTGTAAAAGTCTTTGAAGAAGAAAGAGAACTTACAATGCTATTAATGGTAGATGTAAGTGCCTCAGAATCTTTTGGAACCGAACATCAATTTAAAAGAGATATGATTACCGAAATAAGTGCTACACTCGCTTTTTCGGCAATTCAAAATAATGATAAAGTTGGCTTATTACTTTTTTCAGATGAAATCGAATTATTTATTCCTCCAAAAAAAGGAAAAACTCACGTATTGAGAATTATCCGGGAGCTGATAGAATTTCATCCGAAAAGTAAAAAAACGAATATGTCGCATGCTTTGCGCTATTTGTCAAATGTCATGAAAAAGAAAGCGATTGTTTTTATTCTTTCCGATTTTATGAATGATGATTATGACAATGCTTTGAAAATTGTAGGAAAAAAACATGATGTCACAGGTATAAGAATTTATGATAAATACGAAACAGATTTACCAAAATTAGGAATGGTACCGATGCAAGATGCAGAAAGTGGTGATACTATTTTAGTAAATACAAATTCAAATGCTGTTCGAGTGAATTATCGAGCAAACTATTTAAAAATGGTAGATTATTTTGAAAATGCGTTTACAAAAAGTGGTTCGGGTACCATAAGTTCCCGTTTGGATGAGAGCTATGTAAAAAAATTATTAGGATACTTTAAGCGAAGAAATTAACGATTTGAATCGCTTGAAATATTGCATAGTTTTTCAAAAAATTGAAAATTAAAAATGAAGAATATATTTTATTTTCACATCTTAAAAGATAAAATTCACGAAATTTTTCGGAAGGATTCTGCATTAAGTAATTTTCGATTTTCTTTTTTGATTTCTTTCTTTTTAATTGGATTTTTTGCCAATGCCCAAGTTTCCACGCAAGTGGATACCACTAAAATAAGAATTGGTGAACAAATTCAATACCAAATAATCGTTGATCAAATCGAAGGAGTGCAATTTTCAAAATTTCAACTCGATAGTTTAGGTAAAATGGAGGTCGTTACGTCTTTTGACATTGATTCGCTTAAAAACAGATTGGTTAAAAAATATGCCCTAACTAGTTTTGATAGTGGAAGGTATGTGTTGCCAGGTCAAATGGTTACCATAAACAATACTAAATTTTTGACAGATTCGATTGTATTTGATGTTGGAACAGTTCAAGTAGATACTGAAAACCCACAATTTTTTGATATTAAAAACATCTTAGATGAACCTTATACATTTGCTGATTTTATAAAATTTATTTGGTGGTTTCTTGCCATTCTCTTTATTACCGGATTGATTTTAGCCTATATTTTCAGAAAAAAATATACACCAGAAGAAATTATCGCTAGAATTCCACCTTTCGAATTGGCAAAACAACGCTTACACGAATTAGATAGCAAGCAATTGTGGCAGCACGATAAAGTCAAAGAATACTATGTCGAACTCACCGATATCGTTCGGTCTTTTATTGAGAGAGAAATGCATATTCCTGCTTTAGAATCTACCACGGATGAATTGTTAGAAACGAT
>CBDTUD010000030.1:0-32714 GCA_965363545.1 uncultured Flavobacteriaceae bacterium
TACTTTTTGAAATTACCGTAAGTAAGTCAATTTCATTACTAATTTGATCTAATGCAGCACTCAACGTAGTTAATTTTTCTTTTTCCATAAGAAATTAATTAAGTATTATAAGATGAATCTAAATTAAAGAAAATTCAAGGTTTATAAAATTTTATATCGATTTATGTTAACCTGTAAGTTGTAAAAGCACAAAGTGTAAAGATATTTAATTAAAATCGCTAAACTTTATAGCTTATAGTTTGATTGAAAATTCATTGCAGAATTATATTACTGAAATTATTATCTAAAAATTTACTGCTCCAAATTTATTGTCTTTAATGTTATAAAATCGGTTAGTAACATGAAAAAGTTCGCTCCATTTAAAATAAAAAAAGCCTTCTAATGAAGACTTTACTTTTATGCTGTGGATGAATAGGCACTCGTCTTTCGTCTTCTTTTTTTGAAGTTCCAATAACTCCCATTTTTAATAAAGCCATTTGTTTTTTGATTTGAAACGAATTGCAGAGTAATGAAATGAGCAAAGCGTAAGATTAAAATTACTATTAGAAAGTTATTTTCTGGCAATCAGTCATTAAGTTGACTACTAGGTTTCATTAATCAAAATAAGGGGCTTAAAGAAGAAAGCCTCAGCAATTCGAAAAAGTTGCGCGAAGGGATAATTAATATCAACAGATAAATAATACTAAAGCAAAGGTACTTTATTAAAAACCAATATAAGAATAATACCAAAGCCTATCCATTTACTGATTATTAGAAAACATAGATATTTTTGATTGGAATAAAGGCTACATAATTCTAAAAAGTTAAGTGTCAAAACGACAAAGTAATTAAGCGTTACGGTAAACCCTTCAAATTAAAATTTTCTGCCGAACTTAATCTTAAAAGAGTATGCCAATGGTTAAGTTAATATGAATCTCATGACTTTAAAACAACATTAACAAAGTTTCAATATTAAACCAGTATACTATCAATTAACAATTAAAACCATAAACAATGGGAATGATTAAAGATAGATTGAAATTCAAAATTACAAAAGAACAAACTCATCCAACAAATCCAACAGGTAATATTAACCAACAATCTAACCAGTTTAATATTGATGAGCCAACTATAAAAAAACAACAAAATAAAAAATAGTAAAAATGAGAAATAATGCAGAATTACAAGCAGATATTAAACAACATGCTATAATTGGTTAATGCAGTATATCATTTATAAAAGCATCTTTAATTTAAAGATGCTTTTATTTTTAAAAACTAATAGAAAATGGAATCTCAAAATGGCCTTAATGAATCGATCCTCTTAACAACCTTAAAAATTCAAAATGAATTTCCAGAATTGGTAAAATACTTGGATGAATTACCTAAAAAATTCCAATCCAACACTGAAAAAGGGGTAAATAACAAAGAACTAAAAGACTATTTAGATTCATTAAACGATTTATTAGAAACTTATTCAAAACAACATTAAAAAACAATAAAAATGACAATCCAAATAAATACCGACAAAACCCTTACAAGTGAAAAAAGAACTTACGATTTTTTTTCTTCTCAAATTACCGAAGCCTTCCAAAGGTTCAAATCTCAGATTACCAGAATAGAGGTTCACTTGAAAGATGAGAATGGGAAAAAGGACGGATATAATGATATCTCGTGTCTACTAGAGGCTAGACTTGAAGGCAGACAGCCAATTGCTATCACTAATCAGGCAAACACTATTGATCTTGCAATAACAGGTGCTATTGACAAAATGAAAACCGCAATAGAAACTATTCTTGGAAGAATTCAAAAACACTAAAACTTATAAAAATGGAAACAAATAACAACTTAGGCATTTGGATGGATCATTCAACTGCTCATTTGATTGATATAAATTCAAAAAAAGAAAATCACTCTATTATGTCAAAATTTACTTCAGAAACAAAGGAAGAAGCTTTGAGTAGAAGCGAAATTCTTATGCATAACAAAAGACAGCAGATGCATGAAAAATTTTATAAAAAAATTGGAGCTGAAATTTTAAAATATAAACAAGTACTTTTATTTGGTCCAACAAATGCAAAAGTAGAATTACACAATTACTTGAATAAAGATTTACATTTTAAGGACATAATAATTGACATTGAAACAGCAGACAAAATGACTGATAATGAAAAAGATGCCTTTGTGAAAAATTATTTTGAAATATATAAATAATTTAAAAACGCAAAATAGGAGTTACTGAAACAAAATCCGAAGCAATATGTAAGTTATTAGTTAAAATATTTTGTAAATGAAACCATTCATTATATAAAAACACAAAATGCCTATGGGAACCTTTAATGTTTCTTTTTTATAGTATTTATAACTTTTTGAAACTCAGTTGTGCAATTAGAAGAATCAATTGATAGTGTTGTAGAGCGTATTCATTCAATTAGTCATTATGCACCTGCAACTATGAAATCATATTTAAGTTAACGTATCTTACAAAATAAACAATGGGATAACAATATAAAATGACATACACTATTATAATTGTCTTTTGCTCAATACTGCTCATTGCCTATGTATTTAACCTCACTTCTTCAAAAACCAGCATACCTTCTGTAATTCTGCTGTTGTTATTGGGATGGGGGATTAAACAATTCACTCTCCTTTTAGAACTTCAACTTCCTGATTTCTCTAAGTTATTACCCATATTAGCCACAATAGGTCTTGTCTTGATTGTACTTGAAGGGTCTTTAGAATTGGATTTTAATAAATCAAAGATCAGGCTTGTAAAAAAATCTCTGCTGGGGGCATTATTTTCAATGATAGGAATGGCATTAATACTTGCTTTCGCGTTCCAGTATTTTGGAAATAATTCTTTTAAAATTAGTTTGATCAATGCAATTCCCTTTTGTATCATCAGCAGTGCAATTGCGATTCCTAGCGCTAGAAATCTGAATGTATTCAATAGAGAATTTACAACCTATGAAAGTAGTCTCTCAGATATTTTAGGAGTGTTATTTTTTAATTTCATTGTGCTGAATAATAGTATTGACCCATCTTCTTTTGCATTTTTTGGATTAAAGCTAGTAATTGTGATTGCTGTGTCTCTAATTGCAACGATTGGATTGTCACTTTTACTCAGTAAAATTGACCATCATGTAAAATTTGTTCCTATCATTTTGTTAGTGATTCTGATCTACGCTATTTCCAAAGTATTTCATATTCCAGCTCTTATTTTTATTTTGATATTTGGACTATCCATTGGAAATCTTGCTGAATTTAAGCGTTTTAGATGGGTTAGAATATACCACACAGAAGAGTTAAAGGATGAAATTCAAAAATTCAAAGCCCTTACAATTGAAGGTGCTTTTCTAATTCGTGCATTGTTCTTTATCCTTTTTGGCTATGTGCTAAAAACTTCTGAAATCTTCAATTCCAAAACGTTAATATGGTCTTTGAGTATAGTTTCATTAATTTTCGTTCTTCGTGCAATTCAGCTCAAATTTTCTAAGCTAGAATTGACTCCGCTATTGTTTGTTGCGCCAAGAGGACTTATTACTATACTCTTATTTTTAGCTATTGACAACAGTGACAGCATCTTACTGGTTAATAGATCACTAATAATTCAGGTAATCATTCTCTCAGCATTAATTATGACATTTGGCATAATGGTAACCACTAAAAATAATAAAAAAGAAGAAAAAAAGGAAGGTGCAACAGTCACTAAAAAAAAATAGCCACTTACGTTACTATATGCTTACTTTCATCCGCTTCGAGTGGTTCACTTTGTCCTTCCTATCCATTAATTCATAGAAATCTTGAAATTTGTATTCTTTCAATATGTTTGGGTCAAGTTGAATGGATTAGATAAAGTTATAAATTAATCAAAAAAGAAAGCCTCAACTCCAATTTTAATTCGAGTTGAGGCTTAATAATTATAATTTGTAACAATCTTTATAGACAAATTATTGTCACCTTGATTGTCACCTTGATTTTTAAATCACTACTAATCAGAACTTTAAAACATCATTAGTGGAGATAAGGGGATTCGAACCCCTGACCTCTACGCTGCCAGCGTAGCGCTCTAGCCAACTGAGCTATACCCCCGAGAATCCTTGTCGAAAAGGAGAGTGCAAATTACGACTTTCCTTTTAAAACTAGCAAGGGAATTATGCTCTCAAAATCAACTTTTTTCACGCGGTCATCTTGCCAAAGTTTTTTGAAAAAACCTCGTTTTCTTCTTATCACGCAAAGCATATCCGGATTTTCTTCATGTAAAAATTCTAAAACTCCTTGATAAACCGTAGCATTTCTTGTAGAAATTAATTTAGAAGTAATACTTTTCAAAATTTCATTCAATTCCAAATCTTTTGCATCTAATTTTGGAGTCTTAACTTGTAATAAGTTAATGGTAGAATTAAATTTTTTCTGAATCAAAATTAATAAATCCAATGTAGATACCTTCTTGATAGATCCGGACTTAACCGTCATTAAAATCTTAGAGATTGGTCTGAATTTAGCCTGAGCAGGAATAATCAAAATTGGTGTTCTGGTATCTTTTATGAGTGCTCCGGTAATTTTTCCTAAAAATATAGATTCATCTAAAAGGTCATTTTTTGTAGAAGAAATAATCAAATCAATTTCTAATAATTTGGTTAACTCTTTCAAACTGTCAATTATATTATTACCTTTTAAAGATTTTGGATAAATCTTTACTTTTCTTGTATTAACCTGAAGTAAATGCTCTTCCAGAATTTTTTTACTATCATTTTTTAAAAGTGTATCAATTTTCACAAAAGAACCGGAAACTTTTGAACTGCTAAATACATGAACTAAATAAACAGTAGCGTCAATCTTTTCAGCAAAATCAATTGCATATTGCAAGGTATTAACTGCATTTTCGTGACTTCCTATCGGAACTAAAATATTTTTCATTTTTTAATGCTTAAGATTCGTTACTTATAGTTTAATTTGAAAAACATCTTAGAAATTTTCTAAGATGTTTTTCAAATTATTTTTTAAAATACTATTAATATCTGTAATAATCTGGTTTGAAAGGTCCTTGAACCTTAACTCCAATATAATCTGCTTGATCTTGACTTAATTCATCGAGTTCAACACCTATTTTTTCCAAGTGTAAACGTGCAACTTTTTCATCTAAATGTTTTGGAAGCATATATACATCATTTTCATATTTGTCAGAATATTTCCACAATTCAATTTGCGCTAAAGTTTGGTTGGTAAATGAATTACTCATCACAAAACTAGGATGACCCGTTGCGCAACCTAAATTTACCAAACGACCTTCGGCAAGTAATAAAATTTCTTTTCCGTCGATGTTGTATTGATCTACTTGAGGTTTAATTTCAATTTTGGTATGACCGTAATTTTTATTCAACCAAGCCATATCAATTTCATTGTCAAAATGACCAATATTACAAACAATAGCTTTGTCTTTTAACGCTTTAAAATGATGAGGTTTTACAATGTCTTTATTTCCGGTAGTTGTAATTACGATATCGGCTTTTTCAATAACATTATCCATTTTTTTAACTTCAAAACCTTCCATAGCGGCTTGTAAAGCACAAATCGGATCAATTTCGGTAACGATAACTCGTGCACCTGTACCTTTAAAAGAGGCGGCAGTACCTTTACCCACATCACCATAACCGGCAACAAGAACAACTTTACCTGCCATCATTGTATCTGTAGCACGACGAATTGCGTCAACTGCACTTTCTCTACAACCGTATTTATTGTCGAATTTTGATTTAGTAACCGAATCATTTACATTAATTGCCGGCATTGGTAAAGTTCCTGCTTTTACCCGGTCGTATAAACGATGTACTCCGGTAGTAGTCTCTTCTGATAAACCTTTTATACCATGTGCTAATTCCGGATAACGGTCTAAAACCATATTGGTTAAATCACCACCATCATCTAAAATCATATTCAATGGCTTTCTATCTTCACCAAAAAATAGGGTTTGTTCAATACACCAATCAAATTCTTCTTCATTCATTCCTTTCCATGCATAAACTGAAATTCCGGCATCGGCAATCGCAGCAGCAGCTTGATCTTGTGTTGAAAAAATATTACATGAACTCCAAGTAACTTCTGCACCAAGAGCAATTAAAGTTTCTATTAATACGGCAGTTTGAATGGTCATATGTAAACATCCTGCAATTCTTGCACCTTTCAAAGGTTGCTCATTTTTAAATTCTTCACGTAAACTCATCAAACCTGGCATATCTGCTTCAGCCAAGTGAATTTCTTTTCTTCCCCAATCGGCAAGAGCGATATCTTTTACCTTAAATTTAACGTATGTTGATGTTTCTGAACTCATAATAATTATATTTGCTTTTAATTTGCAAAAGTACAAAAATCTTTGATTAACTAAATGCCACTGTATAAAACTATAAAGCCAAATTCGGAAACAATTGTTTACGTATGGAAAATAGAAGAATCTTACCAAGAATTATTTGAAAATATTCCTTTAAATCAACGAAGTTTGGATAGGATTAATAATATGAAATCGGAATTACACCAACGTGGGTTTCTAAGTGTCAGGTATTTACTAAAAATGGCAGGATACAGTGATTTTGATTTATACTACAATGGTTTTGGAAAACCTTTATTGAAAGACGGAAATCATATTTCGATAACACATTCATATAATTTTTCGGCAATAATTATAAGTAGCAATGAGGTTGGAATTGATATAGAAAAGAACCGTGAAAAGATAACTAATATTCAAGATAAATTTGTTAATACTCAATACGACAGCTTAAGTGATGAAGATTTGGTCAAACAGTTAACTGTTGTTTGGGGTGCAAAAGAATCGATGTATAAAATTTATCCGCATGGTGGTTTGAGTTTTAAAAATCACATTGCTATAAATCCGTTTTTATTTGCCGATAGAAAATCAGAAGGACGCGTTCAATGTGAAGATTGGTACAGAAAATACACGATTTTTTTTGATTTCTTTAAGGAAGGATTTACACTCGTTTATGCCTTACCTTTGTAGCGAATGAAATCTATTTTACAACACATACAAAAAGCGAAAGAAAAAGGAGAAAAACTTCTTGCAATTTTGTTGGATCCTGATAAATTAAGTCCGGATACCATAGCAGAAATTATAGATCAAATTCATCATAAAAAAGTAGATTTTTTATTTGTTGGCGGCAGTGTTGTTAAAAAGGGTATTACTACAAAGTTTGTACAAAACTTAAAAAAAATAAGTCAAATTCCGATCGTTATTTTTCCAGGAGACTTTGAGCAAATTACACAAGAAGCTGATGCTATATTATTTCTTTCGTTACTTTCTGGAAGAAATCCTGAATATTTGATCGAGCAGCAAATAAAATCAGTTCCGGCAATAAAAAATTCGCGTTTGGAAGTCATTTCTACTGGTTACATTTTAGTCGATGGAGGCAAAGAAACCGCAGTGCAACGCGTGAGTAATACCAAACCAATTTCTCAAGAGAACAGTAAATTAATAGTTCAAACTGCTTGTGCGGGAATGTATGCCGGTAAACAAGTAATCTATTTGGAAGCCGGAAGTGGCGCTTTACAGCCGGTGAATCCTAAAATTATTCAAGAAGTAAGAGAAAATATAACTATTCCGATTATTGTTGGTGGAGGTATTAAAACCAAAGAGCAACTGCAAAAAGCATATCAAAATGGTGCGGATTTGGTGGTAATTGGCAACGGATTTGAAGAAAATAAGCAATTATTAACCAATATTTTATAGCATGAAAGTTTCCATTGATATTTCCATGTATCCACTGCATAAAGATTTTGAAAAACCAATTATTGACTTTATTAAAAAGTTACGGTCTTCAAAATTCGAAACCGAAGAAAACGGTTTAAGTACCCAAATTTTTGGCGAGTATTTAGAAGTGATGCAATTTGTAAATTCAAATGTTCATGAGGCACTTCTAACAGAAGAAAATTGTGTATTTATCTTAAAAATAGTAACTGAAGACAGAAGCAAGCATGACCCAAGTTATTGAAGGTTTATTTCAACAATACCAAGATTATGAAACCATCGATATCGTTTTAGAAATTATAGCGGTCATTTTTGGATTTTTATCGGTTTGGTACTCTAAACAAAACAAAATACTGGTTTTCCCCACTGGAATGATCAGCACAGCAATTTTCGTTTATTTGTTGTTTAAATGGGGTTTGTTGGGTGATATGATGATTAATGGTTACTATTTTATCATGAGTGTTTATGGTTGGTATATCTGGACTCGTAATGTTGATGAAACACATGTAACACCAATTTCCAGAACTACAAAAAAGGAAAATATTTATTCAGTTTTTATATTTATTTCAACAGTTATTTTCGTTTATATCGTGTATCAAGTTTTTGATAAATGGACAAGTTGGACAGCCTATGTCGATACCATTACTACAGCGGTATTTTTTGTTGGAATGTGGCTTATGGCGAAACGAAAAGTAGAAAACTGGATCTATTGGATTATTGGAGATATTATTTCTGTACCACTTTATTTGTATAAAGGATTGGCATTCACTAGTTTTCAATATTTTGGATTTACATTTATAGCAATATTTGGTTATTTAGCATGGAAGAAAAACTTAAGCAAGAACCCGCAAACATCGTAAAAATTGTTCTTTTCGGACCAGAATCTACAGGTAAAACTACTTTGTCGGAGCAACTCGCGCGGCATTATAACACAGTTTGGGTACCAGAATTCGCGCGAGATTATTTGCAAGAAAAATGGAATAATGAGCGAAAAACATGCGAACATAAAGATCTAATTCCGATAGCAATCGGGCAAATGCAATTAGAGAATAAGTTAGTTAAAAAAGCAGACAAAATATTGATTTGCGATACCGATTTATTAGAAACCAAAGTATATTCCGAAGAGTATTATGGTGGTTTTGTCGATCCTGAATTGGATAAAGCGGCCATGCAAAATCAATACGATTTATATCTGTTAACCTATATCGACACACCTTGGGAAGCAGATGATTTACGCGATCGCCCCGAACAACGACAAGAAATGTTTGAAGCCTTTGAAAACACTCTAAAAAAATTCAATCGACCGTATATTTTATTAAAAGGAAATATGAAAACCAGATTTCACAATTCGATAAATGCCATTGATAAAATTGTTGAGAAGAAAAACGATTTAGATTCCTTTTCAAAAAAATTAGGCGAATAAAGTACATTTATCCAAAAAACATTTATAATTTTGCCACATCTTGAAAGGGGTGCTTTTTCTTTATAAGAAATTGCTGAGATAACACCCATAGAACCTGAGCAGGTAATGCTGCTAAGGAATATGAACTGAATTCACAATTCAGAAAGAAACAAATAAAACCTTCGAATTTCACTCCTTTTCATTCGCTTAGTCTAATTTTTAAATTTCCTTAACAGGAAAAAAGACATGAAAAAAGGAATCTTTACAGTATTTATTTTGTGTAGTTTTTACGCTGTAGCACAAGATAATTTTACGTTAAATGATACAGTTAACTTGGATGAAGTTTTGGTAAAAGCAACCAGAATTGATAAAAATGCGCCTTTCACCCAAAGTAATATAACCAAGCAAGATATTGAAGCGCGAAATTTGGGGCAAGATATTCCGGTTTTATTAAATTTCTTACCCAATGTCGTTACAACTTCTGATGCTGGAGCAGGTGTTGGTTATACCGGCATTCGAGTTCGAGGTAGCGATGCAACTAGAGTTAATGTGACCATAAACGGAATACCATTAAATGATAGTGAATCTCATAATGTTTTTTGGGTTAATTTACCCGATTTTGCGAGTTCTACTCAAAGTATGCAATTGCAACGTGGTGTTGGTTCTTCTACGAATGGAGCCGGAGCTTTTGGGGCAAGTTTGAGCATGTCAACCAACGGAATTCAAGAAAAGGCATTTGCTGAGGTTTCTCTTTCCGCAGGATCTTATCAAACTTTTAAAACCAATGTGCAATTTAGTTCCGGAACTCTAAATAGTTTCGGTAATTTCAAAGCAGAATTTACAGGTAGAGTTTCTAAAATTGAGTCAAATGGTTATATTGATAGAGCAGCTTCCGATTTGAAATCGGTGTATTTGTCTGCTAGTTTTTTTAACGACAATACCTTAATCAAAGCAATTGCTTTTGGAGGCCATGAAATTACTTATCAATCTTGGTACGGTATCGATGGGGAAACTCTGAAAACCGATAGAACCTATAATCCGGCAGGTGAAATATATGATGACAATGGAAACGTTGTTGACTTTTATGACAATCAAGTTGATGACTATAAACAAGACCATTACCAGCTGCATATTAATCATCAATTTGAAAATGATTGGGTTACAAACCTTGCTTTTCACTATACTTACGGTCGTGGTTTTTACGAAGAATATGAAAATGATGCCGATTTTGAATTATACGGTTTTGATTCTATGCAAATAGATGGAGACCTTATAGAAACTACGGATTTGGTGCAACAAAAGTGGTTGGATAATGATTTTTACGGGACGACTTTTTCCGCCTTGAAAAATTTTGATAAAATTAATTTTATTTTTGGAGGTGCTTGGAACAAATATATTGGCGATCATTTCGGAGAAGTAATCTGGGCAAAATATGGCAGTACCACACCAAAGCAGAGATTTTATGAAAATCAGGGTGAAAAAACCGATTTTAATATTTACGCCAAAGCGGATTATAACTTCAACGATAAATGGAGCCTTTTCGCAGATTTGCAATATCGAATTGTGAATTACAAAATTGCCGGAACTGATGAAGGGCCGGTGAATATTGCAGTAAAAGATGATAATAATTTTTTCAACCCGAAAGTTGGGGTGAATTATTTTTTAGATAAAAGTAATTTTTATTTTTCCTATGCAAAAGGACATAAAGAGCCAAAAAGAGCCGATTATGAGGCAGATAGTAACGTAAAACCCGAATCTTTAGATGATTTTGAGTTGGGTTGGAAATATAATTCTGATAAATTTATCCTAAACACGAACCTGTATTATATGAATTACCAAGATCAATTGGTACTTTCAGGAGAATTGGATAATGTAGGCAATCCTATTGCAAGAAATGCAGGAAAAAGTTATCGTTTGGGATTAGAAATAGAATCCGTTATAAAATTGACAAATCGCCTAAATTGGCAACCTAATATCGCGATAAGCGCGAATAAAAATGTCGACAAATATTTTCAATTTGATGGGGTTCTAAAAGATTTTGGGAATACAGATCTAGCTTATTCGCCAAGTTTTATTGCTGGAAGTATTTTGAGTTATAAGCCGATGACTAATCTAAACATAAGTTTTTTATCAAAGTATGTAGGGGAGCAATTCATGAGTAATATTGAGCATCCTAACTCAAAACTAAAGAGTTATTTTGTAAATGACTTGAATGTAAGTTATGAAATCACAACTAAAAATTTATTTAAATCCATCGTTTTTTCAGGCCTAGTCAATAATTTATTCAATATAAAATATGTCTCTAATGGTTATTTTTACACCTATGATGATACTTGGTCTGATGCTAATCAAATAACCACTATAACTGGAGCGGGTTATTATCCACAAGCCGAAGTAAATTTCTTACTTGGAGTTAATTTGAAATTCTAAGGTAAAAAATAAGGGTTTCACAAAATGTGAAACCCTTATGATTCAATTTTAAACTTCAACACCTTTCAGCATTTTATTCCAATACAGATAAGGCAATAAGTACTTTTTCAAGATCCATAATCGCCAGTGCTCTTTAGAAGAATCATCAATAAATAATTGCGATTTCAATTTCGGATCGGGTTTAAATTCTTTGCTGTAATCAAATTCGGCAAGAACCATTTTACCATAACCAGTAACTAACGGACAAGAAGAATAGCCATCATAAGTCTTGGTAGTCAATTTATCTTTTTCAATAAGTTGCAATACATTTGCTACAACAACCGGTACTTGTTTTCGAATAGCGGCACCAGTTTTTGCCGTAGGTAATTGAGCAACATCGCCTAAACCGAAGATGTTTTTGTATTTTTTATGTTGCATTGTTTTATCATCTACAAACAACCAACCTTCAGGAGTTGCTAATGGAGAATTCGCAATAAATTTTGGAGATGCTTGCGGCGGAGCCAAATGCATCATGTCATAATGAATTCCAAAACGATTACCTTCAACAGAAGTTTTTACATCTTTGTAATTGTATTGAATATCTTTATCTAGCGTTTTTGAGTCGTCATTAGACATCACTACACAACCACCAGCAGTCAAATCTTTATCAATTTCATACCATGCAATTTTTTTATCTCCATCAACTTTTACCAGTTTATGAAAAAATCGAACATTGATATCTTTTTTATCCACTACGGTCATTAACGTATCAGCAATAGGTTTTACAGCGAAAATAACACCGCCAGGAATAGCAAATAAAATGTCTGTTTTCTTACGAACACCACTTTTTGTAAAATGCTCATCAGCTAAATACATTATTTTTTGAGGTGCACCACCACATTTTATAGGAGTAGTTGGCATAGTGAATAATGCAGTACCACCTTTAAAATTTTTCAGTACTTCCCAAGTGTGTTGTGGGTCGGTATAATTACTGCAAACAACACCTTTATCCATTGCTTCGGTCAAACCTTCTACTAATTCAGGTGCCATTCGTAATCCCGGACAAACAACTAAAAAGTCATAAGTAAACTCATTGCCTTTCTTTGTAATTACTTTATTTAAATCCGGATTGAATTTATCTGCATATTCTTTAATCCAAGTAACTCCTTTCGGAATTACAGATTCCATGCTTCTAATAGTTTTTTCGTAATTATAGGTATTTGCACCAACTAAAGTAAATGCAGGTTGGTAATAATGTTTCACTGCAGGCTCAATCAAGCCGATTTCAATGGAAGGATTTTTTCTTTTAATTTGAGCGGCAACCATAATTCCGGCAGTACCGCCACCAATAATGAGTACTTTATGGTGTTTTGACATATTGCTAATCTTTGATTTGGATTATTTTTCTTTTAATTTGCATGTATTGATTCCGAAAACGGAATATAATCCACAAAATCCTGTTAAAGCAGTAACAATCATAACAGCCGCAGCTATGTATAATACATAATTCCAAGGGCTGGCTACCATGCCGGTGTAAGCTACATAAATAGCAACTATTGCAATAATATAACGAATAATTTTGTCAGCGGATCCTACAGTTTTTTTCATTTTTATTTAATTTTTATGAATGAATAATGAATTACTAAATAATTGACATAAAGTTATTTAAAAATTATGACAATAGAAAAAACTGCAAGTAGAAATACACAAATTATGCCAGCTTATATTTTTTTGTTAAGCACGGCGATTAAATCATTTACTTGTAAAACTCCTGATTGCCTCCAAACCGGTTTTCCTTGTTTGAACAAAATTAAAGTTGGAACACCTTTTACATCAAACCGTTGCGCAACAGTCGGATTTTGATCAATATCAATTTTTAAAATCTTGATTTGATCTTTAAAGTTTTGTTTTACCTGCTTTAATACTGGTGCCATCATTTTACATGGACCGCACCAATCGGCTTTAAAATCTACTAAAACCGGCACTTTTTGGTCTATAAGTTGATTAAAAGTTGCCATAATTTATTCTGTTTCAGTACTCATTTTTCCGGTTGCACAACTCACAAAAGATTTCGCTTTATGCATTAAGGTATTAGCATCACCAATTTCTGGATATCCCATTTTTGACAATTTTGCTTTGGTTTCAGCAATTACATTTTCATCATCTGTAAAGATGGTAACTTTTGATGCTTCTAAGTCAACTTCAACGTTGTCGACACCATCAATACTTAACAATCCTTTTTTTACGGTATTTACACAACCGCCACATTTTAAATTTACTATTTCAAAGGTTTTCATTTATTTAATTTTTTTTGTTAAAAGTGATACTCCAAATACCTCTTAAATCACCTTCTTTAAATCCGTTAGCTTGATCATTTGGATAATATGATTTTACTATAGAATCAGTTTGCACGGTGACCTCTTTACCAACAGTTCCGTGACAAGTGAGACATTTTTTTTGCAACAAAATTGGAGCGTAAAAGTGAGGTTTTTCGGTACTGTCAAGATTCACAATTGATTTTAAACTCTCATTATTTGCAAAAGAATTTTTGTATTGATTCAAAACAATGATTTCCCCTTCTGTTGGTTTGTTTTTTTCATTTCTGATGGAAAGGGATGTTCTTTTTATCGTGACATCATATTTTTTCTCAATTTCTTCCGTTAACGGGTGAGCCATTGTATTACAAAATGGAACCGCTTCTGTAACGCCACCACTTTTCATTTTTTGACTCAAATTGGTCACTAAATTATTTGCTGTGGCTTCAGCAATTTCTTTTCCTTTTATTGTGTATTCTTTGATTTCCTTATCGGATAAAGAAGTAGAACAACTAAATGTAATTAAAGCAGTTAATGATAAAAAAATTATTTTTTTCATGATTAAATTATTTAACTGTTTTTAAATTATTTCTATTCCAATTTAAAATACCACCTTTTAAATCGTAAATTTTAGGAAACCCCAAATCTTTTAATTTTCGAATTGCACTGCTAGTTCTGTTACCGCTTCTGCAGTAAATATAAACTTCTTTATTTTTATCTAATTGGTTTATTTTGCTCAAAAAATCACGATCAAAATAATTGATATTTATTGCATTTTTCAAATGCCCCGATTGAAACTCTTGTGAAGTTCTAATATCAATCAATTGAATGGTATCTATTCTAGCTTGAAGCTCTTGCGGTGAAATATACTGTATAACTTGTTCACCGTTTTGAGATGATTTTTTGGTGTCTTGAGCACAGCTAAAAAAAGCAAAACTTACTAATACCATAAAAAATATAGTAACTTGTTTTCGTATCATAAATAAAAATTAGTATGCAAAATTACGCAAAAAAAGGGGTAATTAAACCCCTTTTAATTGCTGTTAGTTTATAAAATTTATAATAATGTTGTTGGACAAACATACGCTGTCAACGGAGCTTCAGTTTCTTTAATATCTATAAAACCACCTCTAACATCGGTTACGTTATCTACTCCATTTGCTTTAAAAATAGAAGCTGCTACTAAAGATCTGTATCCACTTGCACAATGCAAAACATATTCCTTATTTGGATTAATTTCTGAAAAATTTGAATGAATAAAATCTAAAGGAAAATTCTCAACTCCAACAACGTGTTCAGATAAAAATTCAGTTTCTTTTCTTACATCTAGTGGTTTTTCAACTGTGCCTTTTGCCAATCTTTTAACAAATTCATAGGCAGAAATAGATTTGATTTTATCTACTTCGAAACCATGGTCTACCCAGTTTTTAATACTTCCAAATAAATAACCCAAAGTATTATCATAACCAACTCTAGAAAAACGAGTTACAATCTCATTCACTCTGGTTTCATCTTCAGCAATAAAAATTATTTTTTGGTTGATATTTGTAATCAAAGCACCAACCCATGGAGCAAAATTACCATCTAAACCAATGTACCAGGCTCCAGGAACAGTTCCTTCTTCGGTATAGGTCTCTTTAGATCGGGTGTCAACTACCAAAACATCTTTTTTCTCGCTCATTTCTTTAAAAGTTGGCGGATCTAATGGGGTTGAACCTTTATGAATAATATCATCAATACTCGTATTGATGGATTTATTCATTTTTACATTATTCGGGAAATATTGTGGTGGTGGTTTTAAACCTGTCGTTACCTCTTTGACAAATTCTTCTTTGGTCATATCCGCTCTTAAAGCGTAATTTGTTTTCTTTTGATTACCAAGCGTATCAAAAGTTTCTGAACTCATGTTCTTACCACAAGCAGAACCAGCACCATGATTTGGGTAAACAATAATATCATTAGGTAATGTCATGATTTTATTTCGAAGAGAATCAAACAAATGACCTGCTAAATCTTTTTCTGTTAATTTACCTTGTTTTACGGCTAAATCAGGGCGGCCAACATCGCCAATAAACAAGCAGTCACCTGTTAAAACATAAGGTGTTTTGCCTTTTTCATCGGTAATCAAATAACTAGAAGATTCCATAGTATGACCAGGTGTATGCAATAAGGTAATTTTACCATCTCCTAAAGGAAAAACTTCACCATCTTCACCATTATAAATATCATATTCTGCGGTAGCATTTGGGCCAAAAACTATTTTAGCGCCTGTTTTTTGTGCTAAATCATATTGTCCCGAAACAAAATCAGCGTGAAAGTGTGTTAAGAATATATACTTAATTTTTGCATTATCCGCTTCAGCCATTCGCGTATAAGGCTCTGTTTCTCGCAAAGGATCAACAACTGCAGCTTCGCCATTTGACTCTATATAATAGGCCATTTCGGCAAGACATCCGGTAAATAATTGTTCTACTCTCATCGTATCTTGATTTTTAGTTATTCTAAAGTGATTTTCTCAAAATTAGCGAATCAACGTCAATATTATGTAACACATGTTACCTTGATTATGAGTGCTTTTACCTATTAGATTGTTTGATATATTCTTGAAAGTGAAATTTATTTGGCATTTCTTGTCTGTTTTTTTCGAACCAGTCAACGGCCTCCTGAATGCTCATAAAACAACGATCATATCGTATTTTTTTCATGAGTCCGGATTTTGCCAAATGATCGCGAACATGTCCTTTTAAGCTCGTAAAAGCAACCAAAATATTTTTATTTTCATAATAATTTAAGATTTCATCTAAGGCATAAACTGCACTGCTATCCAAATTATTTAAACTTTCACCGTTAATGATTACCAGTTTTAATTTATCTCCTTTTTCTTTGGTAAACTTTTGCAATGTATCTTTAAAATAAGTTGTATTTGCAAAATAAAGTTGTGCATCCACCCTGAAAATTAAAATTTCGTCATTAATTATTAAATTATCAAAGCGTTCTATATTTCGGTAAAAATGAGTTCCTGGAACATTGCCTAAAATGACCATATTCGGTTTGGTTGTTTTATAGATAAGCATAATAATCGATAAAATAATTCCGGTTAAAATTCCTTCTTTAATTCCTACAAAAACTGTTATAAGTAGGGTTATATTTAGAATGATTAAATCTCTAATATCGAAATAGGATAATTTTTTAGGCATGCTAAAATCTAGTAAGCCATAAGCGGCAACAATAATGATTGCAGCCAAAATGGTTTTTGGTAAATAGTAAAATGCCGGAGTTAAAAATAATAAACTAATGGCAACAACCAATGCGGCAATCAACGATGACAATGGTGTTTTTGCACCAGATTGGTCGTTTACTGCTGTTCTAGCAAAACCAGCGGTAGATGTATACGATTGAAAAAAGGATCCTATAATATTGCTAAAACCCAACGCGACTAATTCTTTATTGGCATCGACCTTGTAATCGTTGTGTTTTATCTCAATGGTTTTTGCGATTGAAATAGCCTCCATAAAACCAATTAAAGCTAATGTTAGTGCCAATCCTGAAAGTTCTTGCATAAATGCTTGATCAAAGGCGGGCATTTTAAAAGAAGGTAAACCACGCGGAATTTCTCCAAGAATTTTGATCCCAAATGAATTTAAACGAAAGAAAAATACCACAGCAATACCTAAAATTACAATAACTAAAGATGACGGTAATTTTTTAAGATATTTTTTGATTAAAATTAGTAAAAAAATTGCCGATGCGCCAAGTAAAAAAGATTGCCAATGAATATTTTTAACTTCATGAAAAGCATCTATAACAATGGTGTGTAACTGATTATTACGATCAATTTTAATTCCCAGTAAATTACCAAGTTGATTCATACCAATAATTATTGCCGATCCCGATGTAAACCCGCTAATCACCGGTTTGGATAAAAAATTAACCAAAAACCCAAGACGTAACATACCAAAGGCTACCTGAAAAACACCAATCATAAAAGCAAGTAAAATGGCCAAAACAATAAAATGATCAGAACCAATGGCTGCCAAAGCACCCACGCCCGATGCAACAATTAATGAGTCCATAGCAGCGGGACCAATTGCTAACTGCCTAGAAGTACCTAAAAAAGCATAAACAATTTGAGGAATCATTGCCGTATATAAACCATAAATAGGCGGTAAACCTGCAATAATAGCATAAGCAATACCTTGCGGAATAAGCATTACACCAATCGTTATTCCAGCAAAAACATCGCCTTTAAGCCATGATTTTTGATAATTGGGCAGCCAATCTAAAATGGGAATATAATTTTTTACAGACAAGAATTTTTTTTTAGTTGTTTTTTAATGGATTAGAAGATTTTTTCTTCCATTCTAATTTAGAGGAAAGGTACAAAATTGAAAAAATAATTCTGTATTATTCTTGTAACAGATTTTAAAAGGATTAAATTTTATTTACATTCTGAAAATATTTTAGCAGTACAAGCTGCACAAATATCTTTGTCCAATTTTTGATAAATAGCATGGATGGCTGCATTTTTATCTTTAAAAAAATTTTCCTTTCCGATTTCTTCCTTAAACCCACCTTTTGTTAAGGTTTCCTGACTCACAATTTTCAAACCGCTAAAATAAATATCACCTCCTCTTTCTCTCCATTTTAAAACCTCATTAGTCAGCCATTCAGCTCCCGATAAATCGATAAAATTAATTCCGTTAGCCACAATCAGTATATTTTTAACTTCTCTTTTTTTGTAGAGATTCGAAAAAAAATCGGATATAACTTCAATTGCAGCAAAATAGATCGAACCATCTATTCTTACTATTTTAAGTTGCGGGCATTCTATTGCATCCGAGTCTCTAATAAGATTGATAAACTGATGCTTTTTTGAAGCGCCTAACACAGCAATATTTGGTTTAGCAGTTTTTTCCAAATAGAAAAATAGAGACAAAATAATTCCTGAAAAGAGGGCAACTTCCAAGGCAAAAAATAAGGTACCGAAAAGGGTAACTCCAAGAATAACTAATTCTCTACCACTTGTTTTAACAATAGTTTTTATATGTTGAAAATCGATTAAATTATAACCTACCAATAAGATGATACCTCCCATCGCTGGCTTTGGTAAGTACGATGCAAATCTAGCAAAAAGCAATACTACAACCATCAAGCCTACGGAAGAAACAATAGCTGCCATTGGAGTTTTTGCACCTGCCTGATAGTTCACTCCTGAGCGGGTAAACGACCCTGAACTTATATAGCAAGAGAAGAAACTGGAGATAATATTTGATAAACCTTGACCGATAAATTCTTGATTATTATGAAGCTGTTGGTGTGATTTTAAGGCTACTGCTCTGCTAATTGCAACCGCTTCGATCAAACCCAAAAAGGCTAGAGTTACAGCACCAGTACTTAATAATCTAATATTGTTGAAATTGAAATCAGGAACATTAAACGGAGGAAGATGAGACGGGATTTTTCCTACAGTTTCAATATGATGAACATTGGCTCCCAAAGCAATGGCAATAAAACTACCTGCAACCATTGCAATCAATAAATTGTACTTGGCTAAAGGCTTAATAAACTGTTTTATAATCACGGCAATAGCAAGTGTTCCGAAAGCAACGATAAAAACAAACCAATTGGTTTCTGAAAAATTACTAAGTATGTAAGCAATTATTTCATAAAATGAACTTCCCTGCGGAACGTCAATTCCAAATACATGTTTTAATTGCTTGAATGCGATTAAAATTCCTGCCCCTGCAGTAAAACCAATTATAACCGAGTTGGAAACAAAATTTACAAGGCGACCCATTTTGAGCAATCCCATTGTAAGCTTGATTACCCCAGCCATAAAGGAGAGCAATATTGCCAAGCTAATAAACGCTTCTAAATCGTTTTCCGGATTGATAAACGGACTTATCACTGCAAAAAGAACTATGGAACTTGTCGTTGTTGGTCCGGAAATTAAATGATAGGAAGAACCAAATAAGGCTGCAATAATCGGAGAAATCATGGCGGTATAAAAACCATAAATTGGTGGCAATCCTGCTATCATAGCAAAAGCAACCGCTTGCGGAATTACAATAATCGTACCTGTTAAACCTGCAATTAGATCATCTTTCCATGTTTTTTTTGCTAATGGAAGCCAATCTAAAAATGGGAAGAATTTACGAAGCATGAAAGTTTTTTATGAAAGTACTAAATTTTGAGATTTTAAAAAAATATTCCCGCTTTTGCGGGAATATTCCAAGAACAATTATTTTTTCTTTTTATCGTCATTAATATAATAACAACCACCTTTTGATTTATCCGGTGTAAAGGCTCTATTAAACCAAAGAGGTCTTCTTTCTCCATTTGGTCCAGGTGCTGGTCGAGTCATCGCAAGCCACTCTTTAAAAACTTCGTGCGATTTATTGGTATCTACAAATATATCGCCATATTTTTCATCTTTTTCTGGTTTCTCAATGCGAACTCTTTGATGCCAGCAGTGCATTCCACTGATTGGGTCGGGATGAACGGCATGTGTAATATTTTGATGTACTCCACCATCTTTCCAGAAAATACGTTTAGAATCTTTGTCTTCTGATTCAAAAGGTTTTATTCCAGAAATAGTATTCATTTTCCACCCTCCATGTCCGTCACCTTCAATATTTACTGTATTTGTTGCCCAACGATTTCCAATTTTATCTTGCGGTCTTCTCCATCTTCCGATGTGATGTGAACAGGCTACAACACCGGGTTTCATACTTTGTGTCACCCATACTTTGTCTATAAAATAACCGATATCTGTATTTAACTTCACTAAATCTCCAGTTTGGAATCCCCATTTTTTTGCGTCTTGCGGATGCATCCAAATTGGGTTTCTATTAGAAATTTCCACCAACCATTTTGCGTTACCGGAACGGGTATGAATCAAAGTTGGTAATCTAAAAGTAGGAACAAGTACATATTCGTTTTTCGATTTATCTAAAATTTCGTTGTGAATATGACTTTTTATATAGCTTGGCGTTGCGTATTCAGGCCATTTCCAATCGACCATGGTTTGTGAATAGAATTCATTTTTACGCGATGGCGTTGGAAATCCTACACAAGGTTTACCATTTACCATGACTCCAATTGGATTTCCATCTTTGGTAATCACATCATTAATTGGGTCAACTTTTGTGCCTTTTAATTGCTCATCTGAAAGCAATTTTTCATTCATTTTATAGGATTCTCCTTTTTCAATTTCAAAAGCACCGTATTTTTGCATGTATTGCAATTCAGTCAAGCCTTCTTTTTTAGCAGTTTCCGGCAATCCTTTTACACGTTCAAAAACATATTGGTAATATTCGTCAATTGTAATTTTTTCTCCCGGACGATAAGGGGATTCAAAATGTTTGCGAATTCCCATGCTTCCATCAGGGTCAATTCTCCAAGAAAGTTCGATAAAGAATTCGTCTTCTTCCCAAACTTCTCCTGGGTTTGCTTCATACGTTAATTTGACTGGTTTTCCGTTTCTACGAGCAGCTTCTCGCAAAACCGGTTGTCGAAAAGCGACCCAAGTTCCGCCATGAGTTGCGTAACTATTCAAATCATGACGTTCAGATGCTAGTCCCATCGGCAAAACAAAATCGGCATAAAAAGCTGTTTCATTCCATGTTGGTGTTAAGGCAGCATGTAGACCAAATTTTGTTTCATCGGAGAACATTTCCATCCATGTAAATCCGTCAGGGTAGGTCCAAACAGGATTAAATACTCTTGAAAAATACACATCCATTTTTCCTCTTCCTGCCTTTAAAAAATGTGGTAATAATTGACTCATTTCAAAGAATGCCAATGGATATTCTTTAGGAAAATGCAATTCATTCCATTTTTTTTGAGGTTTTGGAGGATTCGGTTGTGTTGGCTTGAATTTATTCCAAGAATTTGGAGAAGTTCCACCTTTTGCTCCCACCGCTCCGGTTAGAACGGTTAAGAAATGCAAACATCGTGCAACGGCCCAACCACCTAAATTAGATGCTCCGGCAGCACGCCAGTTATGAGAAGCAAAGCGTTCACCAGCTTCACCAATTTTATGCGCTATTTCGATAATCATTTCAGCTTTTACACCGGATTCTTTTTCTGCAAACTCAGGAGTAAATTCCTTGTATTCATCAATCATTGCAGCAATATAATTTTCAAAAGTAATTGGTTTATCGCTGTGTCTTGCTTGTAGATATTCTTTCCAATTCGTCCAGTTTTCTAAATATTCGCGATTATAGAGATTTTTTTCTAAAATAATCAACGCCATAGCCAATAAAACAGCAGCTTCCGTTCCAGGATAAGAAGGCAACCAATAATCACTCATAGACGCGGTATTCGATAAACGAGGATCCATAGTAGCTAACTTGGCGCCATTCATTTTTCCTTCAATGATACGTTGCGCATGTGGATTGAAATAATGTCCCGATTCTAAATGTGCCGAAACCAATAAAATGAACTTCGCTTCTGCGTGATCAGGAGAAGGGCGATCGTAGCCATACCAAAGATTGTATCCAAAACGAGCACCTGATGAGCAAATATTCGTATGTGAATTATGACCATCAATACCCCAACCTTGTAAAATCCAGTTCATGAATTTTTCATTACCTGGTCTTCCAACATGGTATGCAATTTCATTATGACGATCTTCTTTAATCGCTTTTCTTATTCGGTTTGCAATAGTGTCTAAAGCATCATCCCAAGATATGCGTTCCCATTCGCCATCGCCTCTTTTTCCTTTTCTTTTTAAAGGAAATAAAATTCGATCAGGGTCAGTTATTTGGTTTATTGTTGCCGGACCTTTGGCGCAGTTTCTGCCTCGACTTCCTGGGTGGTATGGGTTTCCTTCAAACTTTTTAACTTCTTGTGTTTCTTTGTCGATAAAAGCAGTTAGACCACAAGCGCTTTCACAATTAAAACAAGTTGTTGGTACAATTTGATATGTTTTTTTATCTTTTTTAGGCCAAGTTTTTGGATCGTATTCTACCCAATTATCCCATTTTTCAGGTGGTGGAAAATTCTCATATAATTGCGCAACTTCCTCATCGGAAAAATGACGCATATCTTTATCGAATTCTTGATAGCCTTCTTTATGCAGATTAGGAATGATTCCTAGTTTTTCTGCTATATTTTCTATAAAAGATGGTTTTTTGTAGCCCATTTTGATTGATGATTTTAAAACTTAAATTCTATATTATTTATTTTAATTAAAGTGACCCCATTTGGTTAAAAAACTATGCTAACGGAATTCGTTGTGGTGCTTCTACCCAAATTTTTTCAGTTGCATAAATTCCCACTAAAACAAGAACTCCTGCAATTGCAATGGTGCTTACACTAGGACTGAAAAACACTAAAGCCAACGGAATTATATTTCCGATAAGTACAGTTCCAATCCAAAAAATATTTTTATAACGACCTTTAGTAATCATTTTAACTACGCTTTTTGCTGCAGTTGTTGGGTGTGTAATGGTTAACTCGGTAATCAAGGTAAATAAATTGACTAGTAAGGCGATTACCATTGTATTTCTTAAAATGTCCATCCAATTTTCAGTCCCAAAAAGTAACGAAACTAAAGCAAAAATTGCAGTTCCAGCCATAACACTGTGCACTAACATGTGCAATGGTAACGTTGGACTTTGCCAAAAATCTCTTCCTTTAGCTTGTGCAAATAGGAATGCAGTATAAACGGCAAGTAAAATAGCGAAAAATGCGGTTACCCAAAGTAATGGCATTTCCGGAATATTCCATTCAAAGAATGTTGCAACACCCCAGATAGTAACTAATAAACCAAAAACTGTTATGGTATAGCCACCTTTTACCAACCAAGAATTCCATTGTGGTCGTAGTAAAACATTTAAGAATCGGTCAGGTCGGTCTAAATCCATTACCAAGAATAATCCGGTTAAACCGAGAAAAACTAAGGATATACCGGCTGACCATAATTTGGTGTTATCCGAGACATCGAAACCTAATAGAATAGCAATAAAAGGAATCAAAAATGCTCCTGCAGAAATGGCTTTCGTCATAACATAAGCTGAAACTTCCCAACCCCATAAAATACCTTTGTCAGGCGTGTCGTAAACTCTTCGAGCTGTTCCGTTCAATACATCAATATAATTAGGATTTTCGGCATCTTTTCTTTGGTATGCTGCCTGTAAATCATTGTCAATCGATAATTGTAATAAATTTACATCGTCATTAGTATGAATCATTTTTTCGGCGGCTTTCGCGAAATGACCAACACCTCGAGCTTGAGAATTCCATAATCCAGGACCTGATTTATCGGTAGCTTCCGGATTTAAAGATTGGTAATCACCATCGATATAAAATAAGTTTGGTTTTGTTCCTTTTTCTGGTTTTCTAACGATTACTTGTTGTCGCGATAGTAAAAGTGAAATTTCAGTATCAGGATTATCCATATCACCAGCAATAATAGCGTGCTCAGGGCAAACATCAACACATGCCGGTGCTCGACCAACATCTATTCGATGTGCGCAATAATTACATTTCGCCGCGGTGCTATTATCTGGGTCAATATATAAGGCATCATACGGACAAGCTTGCATACAAGATTTGCATCCGATACATCGATTATTGTCAAAATCGACAATGCCATCTTCTCGCGTATATAAGGCTTCAACAGGACAAATTTCTACACAAGGCGCATCGGTGCAATGATTGCAACGCATGACCGAAAAAATTCTTCTGGTGTTAGGAAATTCTCCTTTTTCAACTTGTTTTACATAGGTTCGATTTACTCCAACTGCGACATCATGTTCTGATTTACAAGCAGTTGTACAAGCGTGACAACCTATGCATTTCCGATTATCAATGATAAAACCGTACTTCATAAGATACGTATTGTGTTTTGATTAGTAGATATTTATGTACGACATGAAAAAAGCAACTTTCTAGTCATTCATAAATTGGCTTTGATTTTTTAGATGTTCTTTCAAATTTAACTAAAAAAGACATATCTCTTGTAACATTAGTTACTTTTAAATTTTTATGAAAATTTGTTTTTATAACTTTGCATTTAAACCTTTTTAAGGCAAGTTTTTGTGCATTTATTTTTACTTTTACAGGAAGACTTCATCGAAGAAAGAAACCTTTACTAGAAAGAGAAACATGATAATTAAAATCCTTTTTTTTGGAATTGCCAGAGATTTAGCTCAAGAAAATTCGGTGGAATTAGAATTGGAAAAAGATTCTAAAATTGCCGATGTTTTGAAGCGGTTACAAAAACAATATCCAAAAATGAAGAACATACAAGAGTTTTCAACCGCCGTAAACGAAGAATATGCCGAAATTGAAACAGTCTTAAAAGCAAATGATGTTGTCGCTATAATTCCTCCGGTTAGTGGAGGTTAAATAATAAAATTAACGAGATTAAAATGCAAGAAAATAGTTCTGTTATTATTACTTCTGAAAAATTGAATATGCAAAATTGTTATGATTTTGTACAAGATGCTTCTTGCGGAGGAATTGCCTTATTTGTTGGAACGGTTCGGAATAAAACCAAGGAAAAAAAAGTAATTCGATTAGATTTTTCAGCATATAAAAGCATGGCAATTAAAGAGATACAAAAAATTGCTGAACAAGCTTTGAAAAAATATGACATTTTAAAAATTGCAATTCACCATGCTGAAGGAGAATTACAAATAGGAGATATACCTGTAATTATTGCGGTTTCTTCTGCACACAGAGGTGCGGCCTTTGATGCTTGTGAATTTGCAATTGATACACTAAAAGAAACTGTGCCTATTTGGAAAAAGGAGCATTTTGAAGATGGTGAAGTTTGGGTCAACGCGCATCCGTAAATTATACAATTTCCATTTTCTTTAGTAAAAAAGAGGCGTTCATATTTTTACAAACACCGTTTTTTAAATGATAGTCAAAATGCAATTCGTCATTGTTAATTTCGGCATCAAAATAGAAATTTTTGATTTGAGTTAATTCGTTTTCAATTTCGCATAAACTTAAATCATGTGTTGCTATTATTCCCGTAGAATTCGAAGCGACGAGTTTCTTGACAAATTTTTTTGAACCGATTGCTTTATCTGTGCTATTTGTTCCTTTTAAGATTTCATCTAAAATCACGAAATAATTATCGGTTTTTATCGCATCTACAATAAATTTTAAGCGTTTTAATTCGGAAAAGAAATAAGATGTATCTTCTGATAATGAGTCCGTAGCACGCATACTGGTTATCAACTTTATAGGAGAATATGCAAAACTATCAGCAAAAACAGGTAAACCAATATTTGCCATAATAATACTTACAGAAACTGTTCTTAAAAAAGTACTTTTACCGGCCATATTTGCTCCTGTAATGATAAAAAATTCTCTATTTTTTATTGTAAAATCATTATCAATACGCTGTTTTTTAGGGATCAAAGGGTGACCTAAATTTTTAGCATTAATCACAAATTCATCCGCATTAATTGTTGGAAATACGGTTTGAGGATGGTTGAAAGCAAAGTTTGCCAAAGTGCTATACGCATCGAAAAAAGCGATAACCTCGAACCACTTTTCTACTTGAGTATGGTAGGATTTTATCCATTTTTCGACTTTGTAACATTGTTGCAAATCCCATAATAAGAGTCCGTTACCTAAAAAACCAAACAACATATTCAATCGTTGGTCAAAAGCATCTAATACTTTAGAAAATTCTTTAAAAATCTGCGAAGCTTTTTTGCTTTCATTTTGAATACCTTGTTGTTTTTTTATAAGAATTTTAGAAGTATATTTTTCTTGCTCAATTTTTTGCAATAATTTATGATATTGGCTGAAAGTGCTTTTTGCGTCGCTGGCATTTTCGTATAATTTGTTGATTTTTTTTAAGTATATAGAAGTAATTCCCAATCCGATAAAAAACCAAACTACTAATAGAGAAAACGGAATAAAACTTGTACCGGCCAAAACAATAAAAACTAAAGAAATAAGAGAGAAAACCGTTGGAATAAATTGCATGGATTTGGGCAAAAAAGACACATACGAATTAATCCAATTTATTATGGTTTGGCTATCTGTATCGACATGAATTATTTTTGCAATAGCCGAAAACTTCTGTCTCCATTTCGGTTTTATTGCTAATTCTTTGATGGCTTCTTGCTTTTCTGCAATTTCGATGGTGATATTTTCTGTTAAGAGCGCTGCATATTTTTCTTTACCTGATTTTATGGATGTTCGATTGGTATATTGAAAAAAGGATCCTTTTCCGAATAAATCGATATCATAACTAAAAAAATGTTGTGGATTTATAAATTCATTTCCTTGATCGAGTGTTGAAAAATTCCCATTAAAGCATTCTATTTCGGTTTCATTAATGTGGATAAGTTCTTCTGTTTCTCGACGCTGTGCAACTAAACTACTATGTTTTGTGACTAAAAAAATAAAAAGAGAAATCCCGATAAAAAGAGAGCCTAAAACAAAAGGAGTATTTCCAAAGAAAAAGTAAATGGCAAATGCGGTAAGTAAAAAAACAGATAGACGAAATGCGCTTATGTGCATTAATTTTTGTTTCAAATTCGCAAGATTTTCTTCAAAGTGTTTTTTTTCGGATTGGTAAAATTCTAATGGATTTTGCATGTATATTATCTAAACAGAAAAACAAAAATAAGCATTATTCATAAGCATCAATACCGTTTTTCAGACTAAAAACAGCTGCGTTTTTATAGGTATCTTTCCATATTTTTGTGGCTGTATAACTTGAAATACCTTTTTTACAAAGGATAACAATTTCATTATTTGGATGTTGGGCGATAAAATCTTGATGCTCTTTAGATTGAATCCATTCAGAGAATCGAGTCAATGGAATTTTAAAATCTACTACAAATGGAATTGGATGATTAACATCTTCAATGACAGAAATTAACGTAATATTTTTAGTGTTTATTTTCTGTTTTAATTTCTCTTTTTCAATGACCAAATCAGGTTCTTGAATTTCACAATTCGGATCTAAATAATCACTTTTAGCTATTATTTCAGCGATTTGAGTTTTCGTTAATTTCGATTTCAACCGCATTTGAAATTGAGAATTATCTAAACTATTAAAAATCAAAATTTGATTTACAAGAGGTTTTCCAATTCCGGTAATTATTTTTATAACCTCATTTGCTTGCATCGTGCCAATGATACCTACAACAGGATTTAAAGTGCCAACTTCAGAACAATTCGGAATATTATTTGTTGGAATTTCAGGAAATGCATCACGTAAATTTGCTGTTCGATTACCGGACTTATCCAAAACATTGAAACTTGCAACATAACCATCAAATTTATATAAAGAACCGTAAACCAAAGGCTTATCTTTTAAAACACAAACGTCATTCAAAAGGTATTTTATAGCAAGACTATCGGTACAATCAACAATAATATCGAAATTTTCAATAGTTTTGAATACATTTAATTTGGAAATGGGTTCTTGGCTATAGGTTACTTTTACTAGAGGTGCAATTTGCTCGATATGTTTTGCCAGGCTCTTACTTTTAGATTTACCTACCTCGTTAGCTTTAAAAAATACTTGTCGATGTAAATTCGTGATATCGATGGTGTCAAAATCAACCAAATGGACATTTCCGATGCCACTTGCCGCTAGATAAACTGCAGCTGGATTGCCCAAACCACCACAACCAACAATCAAAATTTTGGCATTTTGTAATTTTTGTTGTCCGGCTTTGCCAAATTCTTCGATAATGGTTTGGCGACGATAAAATTGTTCTCGTGTAAAATTCATAGCGTAACTTTTTTACCTAAATCGTTTAATTTTAAGATGCCTTTTTCAACAAAATAAAAATGCTGCAACTTTTTTAAAATAAGACCATACTGTACATCACTGAAACCATATACAGTCTCTTCTTTTTGCCACAATAGAATTTCGTTGATCATTTGTTTCTTTGTAAACTTTTCAGAATCGATAAAATCTAGCATTTTATTTTCAATTTGATTTCTGCCATTTTCATCAGGAAATCTTTTTAAATGCTGTGTTATTACTTTTTGTAAATAACGGAATTTTTTATTCTTATTAAAATCAAAAGTTTCTAAATTCTTCGGGTTATTTTCAACAAATAAATTCCAGCTTTTTTGAGCAAAAAGCAAGTCATTTCTAGTTAATTTTAAGCGGTTATCATACAGTTTTGTATAAGATTCTGGAGCATAATCGGAAAGAGTATGCAGATTTGGTTTTCCTTTTTCTTTTCCGGTGCAAACCAAATAAAATAGAATATCTTTTCGATACGATTGCAATAAATACGTGCAAAGAGCGATTAAATTTATTTGACAAAATAGATCATATTCAAACCATAAAACCACTTCGTCGTAACCTTCAAGATCTTCAATTGGCAAAATTTCTTTTATGGTGGTATCGTAATATTCAAGTTTTGAAATATTTAGTTCTCTCTCAAAAAAAGCGTAACGTTTCGTCCAAAATGCATCGGTACCGACATTCAAATCAATTTCACCTTCACAGAGCATTTCTCTCCAAACCAAAATATCTCCTTTTAAAGTTGATTTTTTGAAAATAGATTTGGTACTGTCTCCGTTGAGAATATGTAAAATCTTAGTCATTTATTTCTTTTTTTACGGCATCAAATTCTTCAGGTGTATTGATATTTCGGATGATTGCATCATCGATTTCTACAATTTCGACGTCATTATTTATCAAAACTTTTCGCGGACAAGAAATACCTTGCGCCAAGTAATTAAGCAAAATTGGGTACGATTTTGGTTCCCAAATAGTAATTAAAGGTTCTGGAAAATCTTTATTTTTTCCTTTGATGGCGGTAGCAATTTTTGAAGGATTTCTCTTTTCGAGGAGCTTTTTCAAGATATTTTCATCTACAAAAGGAAGGTCGGTTGCCAGAACAAGCCAGGCCGAATTAGGGTTCGATTGAAATGCTGAGCAAATTGCACCAAACGGTCCTAGCCCTAAAAAAACATCTTCAATAGTTTGTATATCGGTAATTTCTTGTTCTTTGCGAACGGATAAGAAGGTATTGAGCTTTAATTTTTGTAGAATTTCAATACTAAAGTTGCGATGTGCTTTTCCGTGATAGTTTAGTAAACCTTTATCACTTCCCATACGTAAACTTTTACCACCGGCTAAAACCAAACCTTGAATTGGTGCGATTTTTTGTTCGATTAAGTTTTCGATATGCTTGCTAATTTTATCTATTTCAGAAATATTATAGCAATGTAAATTTTTAATAGTTGGATATTTTTCTAACAGAAAATCAAAGAATTTTGAATTTTGATTTAATTTTATAACAAATTGTATGTTTTGTAATTGGTCAATCCGTTTTAAAACAGAGCTTTCTTTTTCATTATCTAAAACCAAAATTTGTTGTTCGCCTTGGTAATGATTTCCGTTAATGAACACTAAATCATATCCGGAAAATAGAATTTTATCATTGTATCGATTCATGACACCACTGATATTTTGATCTAAACCTCCAGAGTGATGAAAAGTAAAACTATCTACTTTTGGAACAGAAATATCCGTATTGTGAGAGGCATCCAAATAAGCGATTTTTGTCTCTTTTTTAACATTTTCAGCAATATTTTGGACTAATTCACTAATAACGGAACACTTTACGCCTAAAATTGCGATTTCATTGGGAGCGAAAAATCCATTATTTCGTTTGGTAAGTTGGCTATGTTTTCTATGTTTTTCCATGGTAATAAATGTTTGAAAAACTAAACTATTGGTTTTGAATAAAATGAAAAGCTAAAATACTTAATAAAGATGACTTCCAAAATTAAATAAAAGCCACATCTTTTTTAATATAAATGGGTGGTATTCTATTGTATTTAAAAATTCAAAACGTGACATAAGTCACGTTAAGCTAGTTTTATAAAGATTATTTTTATAGTTCATACTTTGTCTTTCTCAGAATTTTATATTAAAATGTACAAATTGCTACTTGTATTTCTACTTGTTGTTTCTTGTCAAGAAACAAAAATTAAAGATATCTCCAAACAGATTTCAAATCCTATTGATTTCGACGCTTATAATTATGAGAATAAACCGAATATCGACAGCCTGTTTCACGTTATTTCTTTAAGACCAGACGATACCCTTAAAGTAAATGATTTGCTCACTATTTTTAAGTTATCTATAAAGAATAAACCAATTCGCTATGATATTTTAGAAGTAGCCAGCGCTATTGCCACCAAAATTAATTATGATACCGGAATAGCGAATGCGCTAAGCGTCAAGGGGGTAAATGAAAGATACCAACATGATTATTTGAAATCGGTCATCTTGCATAAAAAAGCTTTAGAATATTATGCTAACTCTTGGGATGTGGCTTCTTATATTAAAAATCTGAATAATTTGGGAGTTTCATATCGAAGGCTGAATATCGAAGAGGAGGCAATCAAATATTATTTGGAAGCTCTTAAGTTATCACAAGAGCCTGATCATATAAAGAGTAAGGCGATTGCCCTAAATGGAATAGGCAATGCATATGTCACTTTAAAAAAATACGATGATGCCATAAAATATTTCAAGCTGGCACTTCAAATGGAAGAGTTAGGCAACAGTGAAAGAGGTATGGGGTATAATTATAGTAATTTAGGCGAGGCCTATATGTATAAAAAAGAATATGATTCTGCTTTTTATTACCATAATAAGTCTCTCGCTATTGCGGAAAAATCCAATAATGAAAATGATAAAGCTATAATATATAGTTCTTTAGGTTTAACGTTTCAGCATGAAGAAGAACTTTATAAAGCTTTAGACTATTATAGAAAAGCGATTCCTATTTTAGAAGAAAATAGAAGTAAGAGATTACTTAGTTTTTCATTGATTAATGTTGGAATGGTGCATCAACAGCTTCAAAACTTTGAAAAAGCCGAAGAGAATATAAAATCTGGACTTGCCATTTCTATGGAAATTGGATCTAAAGAAAACATCGTTTTAGGATATCAGGCCTTATCAAAACTTTTAGAAGTAAAAGGTCAATTTAAAGATGGTTTGAAAGAGTATAAATTGATGACTGCTTATCAAGACAGTATTTTTAACATTCAAAGCGAAAATAACATTGCCGCGATGCAAATTAAATACGATTCTGAAAAGAAAGACGAACAAATACAGCAGTTACATCTTAAAAATCAAATCCAAAAAAGTGGTATCATAACCCAATTTTTAGCGATTGGCCTATTAGTTCTTGGAATCCTGTTTTTCTTTATTTATAATCGCTTGCGGTTAAAGAATAAAAGTTTGGAGATTATATCTATGCGACATAAAATAGAAATCTATTTACAACAGATTGCGCAATTAGAAAACAGCGATAATTTGCATGAAAAAGGAGAAGATTATGGCCTGTCTTCAAGAGAAACCGAAGTTTTAAATCATATCGCAAAAGGTTTAAAAAATCAAGAAATTGCCGATACCATGTTTGTCTCTTTGTCAACCGTAAAAACCCACACAAAAAACATTTTCGAAAAACTAGAAGTACGCAATCGAATTGAGGCTGTACAAAAGGCACAAGTATTATAAATTCTTACATCTACGGTAAAAATCATACTTAAGTATGAGCTATTTTTGACCGAAAGTACGAGGGTTTATTTTTCATATTAAACTAATTTTGGGATATTAATTAATTATAATCCCATGAAAAAGTATATATCTTCCCTAATTTTTTTCACACTATTATTCACAATTCCTCAAAACGTTGAAGCTCAATTTTTAAAAAAACTACAAAAAAGCGTAGAAGATAAAGTTGAGAGAGAAGCTGATCGCCGTGCGCAAAAAAGAACCGATAAAGCAATTGATGACGCTTTTGATAAGGCAGAAGATGCTGTCGATGGAAAATCTGGTGAACAGAATAATGAATCAGATACACCTGACGATAAGAATA
>CBDTUD010000031.1:0-32316 GCA_965363545.1 uncultured Flavobacteriaceae bacterium
TCGTCACATCATCTGCGGTATCATTAATCTTATTATTGATAAAAATTAATGTATTCTGCGTTTTCCACCATGGTGTAATTTTTATGGGTAAACCTAATGATAAAGAAAATATTTTAGTGTTGTCAATGTTGCCTGATTCATAGATTAAACGACCATTTGTTGCATTATATCGTTGTTGAAATCGGGCAATAGATTCGTCTTCTAAAGTATATTGTAGGGTAATTACATAGGATTTGTAATTCGCACCAAAATTAAAAGCGTTTGAAATTGCGGGTTGAATGGAGGGGTTTCCTGCAAAAAAAGTATTAGGATCAAAGAATAAAACAAAGGGAGCCATATCATTAAATGACGGTCTTGTAATTCGACGGGCATAAGCCAAATTAAAACTTAAAGAGTCGTTTACCGCATGAGAGATAAACGTGCTTGGAAAAAGTTCGCCGTAATTTCTGTCAACCAACGTTTCGTTCGTATCGGTTGTCAATTTAGAATCGGTTTGTTCATAGCGTAAACCTGCCTTTATTTTTGTTTTTTCTGAAATGCTATAATCGGCAGATGCATATACTGCAAAAATGCGTTCATCCAAATTGCTTTTATTGGTTAACTCTGGATCTTCAATAAAAGATTGCCCAACAAAATAAGATACATTTACATCATTTATCTGTGAAGAAAAAGAAGCTTTGACACCGGATTGTAACTTGAAATTATCATTGATTTGATTGCTATAATCTACCGCAGAAACGTAAGCACTCAATGGAGTTTCTTTTGTTGATTTTGTTAGCTCTTCATATAAAAAGTTAGAATCTCCGTCATTATAATTATTAATATAATCGTTAGGGTTTTCATTATAAAAATAGAGATAATCGAAATCTGCACTTATATATTCCTTTTCTTTAAAGCTGTGTTTTAGGTTTATATTAGAGCCAAAATGTTTCGTTTGATTTCTTTCTTTTAGTTGAATTTCTACTAAAGAAGTAGGAGTGCCATTATCAGTTTCAATACTTTTACCTAAGGCATCCATTGTCCACTTTTGATTGTAGGCATCTATAATTACGCCAGCGATGGTTTTTTCGGTTAAATCATAATCCAAGCCAATGCGAAGATTGTTATTAAGTTGAATCGGATCTCGATTCGATATAGTGTGCAAATCATTCTCATTACCATCTTCATCGGTAACATTTCTACCTAATTGAAATACCTGATCTTGATTTCTTCGAACAAAAGAATAATTACCAAAAAGATTGAGTTTATCCTTTCGATAGTTAAAATTGATATTGTCTTGTGTCGTTGTACCGTTACCGATACCACCGGATAATGAATATGATCCGTTCATGCCTACATCAGCTTGTTTTTTTAATACAATATTTATAAAACCGGCATTTCCTGCGGCATCCATATTTGCCGGAGGAGTCGTGATCAATTCTATTGTTTCAATATTGTCAGAACTCATTCCCTCCAGTAATTGAACAATTCCTTCTTGTGGCATATAGCTAATTTTACCATTGATCATTACCATCACGCCGCTTTTTCCAACTAAAGAAATACTACTATTTTGACGGTTGACTGTTACTCCTGGAGATCTTTCTAAAATATCCATAGCGGTTGATCCGGCAGATAAAATACTGCTTTCAACATTGATTACCATTCGGTCAACTTTTTGAACAAATAAGGGTTTATCTGCTTTTATTGTTACCTCTTCTAAGGTTTGACCAATATCCCTTATTGCTATGGTTCCTAGATCGACACTATTATTTTTAGAAGAAATCTCAATGGTTTTTATAATACTTTCATATCCTATAAATTGTATTTCTAATGTGTATTTTCCTAATTTGATCATATCTAATTCAAAATCTCCATTGTCATCGGTAATTCCGCCAGCGATATATTTATTCTCAGCATCCTTTAAAATGATAGTAGCAAAGGCTATTGGTTCTTTTGTAGTTTGATCAACCACTTTACCTGTTATTATTCCATCCGTTAAGTTAATTGCCGAATAATTATTTGCACTTAAATAGATTGGCAGTATTGTAATAAAAATCAATAAAACTATTTGAAAATTTTTAACCATTCTGCGAATAATTTGTGATTAATAAAATAAAATAGGAATATTTTTAGAACAATATATTATGAAATCAGAGGTGTAGAATTAATATATTATCCAAAACTTCTCCTTATTTTTAAAAGATTTTATTTTATTGAAGGTTTTAAAATGATTAGAAAAAGGAATTATTTTTTACTGGATTATTAAAGTAAAGGAGCCTGATGTAAAAGAGGCTCTTAATGTTTTTCTTATTATCTGCCACTAAGATTGGGATTATACTCCCAAATTTCATCCCAACTATTTGAAAAAGTGTTTTTCCAGGTTTCTATGAAACCGTCCCAGGAATCTTCTCCGTGTACTTTTAAAAATGTTTTCTTAAAATTATTGCTCTTATCATCCATTTCTGCCCAATTTTTCATAAAGCTAATAGTTTGAATATGTCTTCCAATTTGAGTTCCTTGTCTAAATTCGTTATAATAAATTCCCCAAGGTTTTTCTTCATCCATTGCTTTTATGGTTTCACTTACTTTCGATAATAAATCTTTTGTATTATCACCACTACCTTTGCTAACTTCATGGTATCTGATAAAAAGTAAAGGATGTTTGGAGTTGTCACCGTCTAACATGCTAACATTAGAAAGCTTACCATCTTCTTTCCAATATTCACTTGTTTCAATTTTCTTAATATATGGCATAACATTATCCCTCCAGTCTTCATCGTGCCCACCGGCAGAAGGTCTAGAATCTAATTCGGTATATGTCATCGGACCCATTTCCCAAATCATTTTTCCAGAATTTGGACCAGTCGCAATATTATAAACAGTTGCTTTGTAGGTGCCACTTTTATGGTATTTCTGATTGTGTTTTCTCATATTCTCACCTAAAATCTTTAATTTAGTATAATCGGGAGTTATCATAATATCTTCCCACATCTTACTATTTAGAATCTGAATTTTGGGATTGAACAGTCGAAATGGCTCCAAAAGATATGGCAACCATCATTAGTAATGAAATATATTTTTTAGTCATAATAAATAAGTTTAATTAAATTAAATTGTTGATTTATAACTTTATAAAGGAAGAAAAATTTAAAACCTGTTGCAATTGATTTAGGACGAGGAGTGCTAAATTTTGTCCGAAGGTTACGAATTGTTTATCAAAGCATAAAATTCAATTTATCGTTTATGATAAAAGAAAAATCGATTTAACGTTTTATAGTGTCTATTTAAAACAGAAAAGAGAATAGTAATATTTTTCTCTTAAGGTTTATTTTTAAGGTAGATTTCTAAACATGATTACTCATTAAACTTTCACAAAATATTTTTTAGAGTTTTCATGATAAAATTCATTTTTTTCTCAACTATTCACTTAAAACACCTTATTTTTGTCAATCATTTGTAAAAAATTGAGATAATATCATAAATAATGGATAGATTTTCCTTTTTAAATACAGTACATACCGAATTTATTGCTGATTTATACGAGCAATATTTAGAAAATCCAGATGCCGTTGAGCCGAGTTGGAGAACATTTTTTCAAGGGTATGATTTAGCAAATACGGATTATTCGCTAGATGGTGAAGAAGAGCAAGTTACTAATGTGCCAGAACAAGTATATAAAGAATTTAAAGTAGTTGAGTTGATTAACGGGTATCGAACTCGGGGTCATTTATTCACCAAAACAAATCCAGTTCGAAACAGAAGAACTTATTCGCCAACTTTAGCTATAGAGAATTTCGGACTCACACAAGAAGATTTAAGTGTGGTATTCAATGCAGGTAGTAAACTTGGTTTACCTCCAACTACCTTGCAAGAAATCATCAACCATTTAGAGAAAATTTATTGTAGTTCTATTGGAGTAGAGTATATGTATATTAGAACTCCGGAAGAGATCCAGTGGTGGCAAGATCGATTGAATGAAAATGATAATCACCCGAATTATACACCGGATACCAAAAAATACATCCTATCCAAATTAAATCAAGCCGTTACTTTTGAGCAGTTTTTGCAAACGAAATATGTTGGTCAAAAACGTTTTTCACTCGAGGGTGGTGAAACATTAATTCCAGCTCTTGGTGGTTTGGTGAGAATTGCTGCGGAGCAATACGATGTGGATGAATTTGTTTTAGGAATGGCACACCGGGGTAGACTAAATACCTTGGTAAACATTTTTAGAAAACCTATTCGGGAATTATTTAATGAATTTGAAGGAAAAGATTATGAAGAAGATGATTTTGATGGAGATGTAAAGTACCATTTGGGATCAACTCTTCAAAAAACTCTGAAAAGCAATAAACAAATTACCATGAATTTGGTACCGAATCCATCACATTTGGAAACTGTTGGATCTGTAGCAGAAGGAATTACAAGGGCAAAAATAGATGAAGAATATGATGGTAATTCTTCTAAAATTTTACCAATTATTGTTCATGGAGATGCGGCGGTTGCCGGACAAGGAATCGTGTACGAAGTGATTCAAATGAGTAAGTTAAAAGGCTATTCTACTGGAGGAACTGTGCATATTGTGGTAAATAATCAAATCGGATTTACAACCAATTATCTCGATGCTCGTTCAAGTACTTATTGTACAGATGTAGCAAAAGTAACTTTATCTCCTGTTTTGCATGTGAATGCAGATGATGTTGAGGCGGTTACTCATGCCGTTTTAATGGCTTTAGATTTTCGAATGAAGTTCAAGCGTGATGTATTTATCGATTTGTTGGGCTATAGAAAATATGGTCATAATGAAGGTGATGAACCAAGGTTTACCCAGCCAAAATTATATGCTTCTATTGCAAAACAACCAAACCCGAGAGATATTTATATTAAAAAATTGTTGGCGGAAGGTATAATTGACGAAGATTATGCCCCTAAATTAATTTCTGATTTTAAAAATTTATTAGAAAAAGAATACGAAAAGGCGAAAGATGACTCTGCTGCCAAAGTAAGACCATTTATGGAGAATATTTGGAGTGGATTTATGGAAGGGGATGTAGAAGGCATGTTACTTTCTGTTGGTACAAAATATCCTATAAAAAACTTAGAAAATATTGCAAGAGTAGTTTCCACAGTGCCAGATGGTGTGAAGTTTTTACGTAAAGCGGAAAAGATTTTACGGGATCGGGCAAATATGGTTTTTGAATCCAATAAATTGGATTGGAGTATGGCCGAAATTTTCGCTTTTGGTAGTTTGATGGAAGAAGGCTATAATATTCGATTTTCTGGTCAGGATGTGGAAAGAGGAACTTTTTCACATCGACATGCCGTTTTAAGAGATGAAATTTCTACCAAGAAATACAATCTTTTGAATACGAATCCGAAAAATAAAGGAGAAATGTTTATATACAATTCCACTTTATCTGAATATGGTGTTTTAGGTTTTGATTATGGTTATGCAATGGCAGCGCCAAACACACTAACTATTTGGGAAGCTCAGTTCGGAGACTTTAGCAATGGTGCTCAAATTATTTTCGATCAATACATGTCGGCTGCTGAAGATAAATGGAAACAGCAGAACGGAATTGTAATTTTACTGCCTCACGGTTATGAAGGTCAAGGTTCTGAACATTCTTCTGCCAGAATAGAACGCTTTTTACAATTATGTGGCAATGATAATATGACCGTTGCAAATTGTACAACGCCTGCAAATTTCTTTCACTTATTGCGTCGTCAGATGAAACGTAATTTTAGAAAACCATTGGTTGTTTTTACTCCAAAAAGTTTACTACGTCATCCAGCTGCAGTTTCGAAAATGGAAGAGTTTTATGCTAGTGAATTTCAAGAAGTTATTGATGATACTATAAATCCGGAAAAGGTAAAAAGAATTGTTCTTTGCAGTGGTAAATTCTATTATGATTTATTGGCAGAACGTGAAAATTTACAAAGAGATGATGTCGCTTTGATTCGTTTAGAACAATATTTTCCTTTGCATATCGATAAAATGCAAAGAGTAATAAATCGATATACCAATGTTGTGGATTATGTTTGGGCACAAGAAGAGCCGAGAAATATGGGTGCTTGGGGTTATTTGTTGCAACGATGTGAATTAGAAAATCCAAAAGGAGAAAAAATTCAATTACAAGTTAGATCTAGAAAATATTATTCTGTTCCGGCAGCGGGATCTTCCACAAGATTTAAGCGAAGACATCAAAGAGTTATTGAAAGTGTTTTTGATAATCAATAAAAAATTGGAGAAGTAGAAACCTATCCTTTAAAAATAAATTATTTTCACAAAAAATAAATAAAAATGATTTTAGAAATGAAAGTTCCCTCTCCGGGAGAATCCATTACCGAAGTTGAAATAGCAAGTTGGTTAGTTCAAGATGGTGATTATGTTGAAAAAGATCAACCGATTGCAGAAGTTGATTCTGATAAGGCAACCTTAGAATTGCCTGCTGAAGAAAGCGGAATTATTACATTAAAAGCAGAAGAGGGTGACGCCATTGCTGTTGGTGCAGTAGTTTGTTTGATCGATATGGATGCGGCAAGACCTGACGGAACAAAACCGGAAAGTAAACCGGAAAAAAAGGTAGAAGAAAAGAAAGAAGTTGCTGCTGAAAAACCAAAAGAAGAAGCAAATAAAACATATGCTACAGGCACAGCTTCTCCGGCTGCAAAAAAAATATTAGCAGAAAAAGGGATTGAAGCAGAAGCTATTGTTGGTACAGGAAAAGATGGTAGAATAACCAAAGAAGATGCTGTAAATGCTGTTCCTTCAATGGGCGTAGCAATGAATGAAGATAACCGAAAAAGTGAGCGTAAGAAATTATCTATGCTTCGTAGAAAAGTTGCAGAACGTTTGGTGGCGGTTAAAAATGAAACTGCTATGTTAACTACTTTTAACGAGGTAGATATGCAGCCAATTTTTGATTTAAGAAAAAAATATAAAGAAGATTTTAAAAAGAAACATGAAGTAAGTTTAGGCTTCATGAGTTTCTTTACTTTGGCAGTGGTAAGAGCGTTAAAATTATTTCCTGACGTAAACTCAATGATTGATGGTGATTACAAAATTTCTTATGATTTTGCAGATATTTCTATTGCCGTTTCCGGACCAAAAGGTTTGATGGTACCTGTAATTAGAAATGCAGAAAATCTATCTTTTAAAGAGGTTGAAAATGAAGTAAAACGTTTGGCTATTCGAGCAAGAGATGGACAAATAACAGTAGATGAAATGACGGGAGGAACTTTTACAATCACTAATGGTGGTGTTTTTGGTTCGATGTTGTCAACACCAATTATAAATCCGCCTCAAAGTGGTATTTTAGGTATGCACAATATTGTCGAACGCCCGGTAGCTGTTGATGGCAAAGTTGTTATTCGTCCGATTATGTATGTGGCATTGTCTTATGACCATCGAGTAATCGACGGAAAAGAATCGGTAGGATTCTTGGTAGCTGTCAAAGAAGCACTCGAAAATCCAGTAGAAATTTTAATGGATAATAATCCGAAAAAAGCATTGGATTTGTAAAATTCAGAAATTCATTAATACAGAGCTCCTTAGAAATTTTTTAAGGAGTTTTTTTGTACCTAAAGGTTAAAAAAATTAGGGCAAAATGAATTAAGTTTTAAGTATTTGGTTTATTTTTTTTCTTCGCATAAATGTAAAACGCAAATAAAGAGTCAGATATGCTAAGATCAGTAAAAATAATAAATGAATAATTGCAGGTGCTGTATGGCTGAGGTTTGTTCCTGAATGTGAGAAGTTTGAGAATAATTTATAATAGGGTGTTGTAGGTAATAAGTTGGCAATTAGCTGCATTAATTTTGGCATGGCATCAATGGGCCAAGAGTAACCAGAAATTAGAAATAATGGATATGTTGAAAATGCCAAAACCTCTGTCCACCCAATAGTAGTTTTAAAAAGAGATGCAAAAAAAATGGTATATAAAAGTATGGCGACAATAAAAATGGAACTTACTAAGAATAGAGAAATCATTGGTCCTCTCAGGGATAAGTTGAAAAATGGGAAAATTAAAGTGTAAAAAATAAAGAAATACGATGCGTATAAAATGAAATAAAAGATACTTTTTGCAGAGATTATTTTAAAAAAATCAAGACTTGAAATTTCATTAATATTTTGTAAAAAACCATGCCTAAATTCATGAACCATACTTTGGCCAAATCCTATAATTAATGTTTGTTGCAATATTAAAATTAACAAAATTGGTAATAAATAATCTCCGTAATTATTGGTTGCATTATAAATAGATTTAATTACAGGAAGAATTGGTTGGGCCTGTTGTTTTGCTAATTCAAGAGGTACTTTTTGACTTATTAAAAACTGCATTCTAACCCCACCCGAAATAGTTAAAACTACTTGTTGAACACCTTTATTGATTTCATTGGAAGTAAGAAATTTAGTATTGTTTAAAATTAATTCAATTACAGAACCATCTAAATTTAAGGTTCTTTTTTCAAATTGTTTTGGTATTATTATGATGCCTTGAACCTCTAAATTATTGTAGGAAATCATGGCGTCTTCTATGGAAGAATAATGTCCGGTAATTTTAATTTTTTCATTTGTACCAATTAAATTGGATGTTTTTCTAGATAAGCTAGTATGGTCATAATCAACCACAGCAACCGGAATTTCAGAAACTTCTTTATTGCTATAAATAGATCCAACAAAAAAAGCATATAAAATGGGAGCAACAAGACATGTTAGCAAAATGCTTTTATCATCAAAGATTAATTGAAGTTCGTTTTTTACTATGGATAACCAACTATGCAAGGACTATTTTTTTTTGTTTTAACATTAATAAAATTACCGTGATTGTATAGCCAATGATGAAAAAAATCAAAATAGCTATGATATGGTTGAAAGAGAAATGGTGCGGAACTTCCATATCAACCCATTTTGTGTATGCTTTTAAAAAGTGAGTGTATGGTATTAATTGTGCATACCATGCATCAAAAGCTGGCATGGCCATTATCGGAAAGGTAAATCCGCTAAAAACAAATGCCGGAGAATTATATACAAACGAAATATCCATAGCAATGGCTTCCTTATCAAACATACAGGAAACCATCATTCCGAGCATCGCATTTGTCATTACAAAAATGAGAACTACAGGAAAAAATGAAAGTGTGCTATTAGAAAACGGAATTCCCATAAAGGGATGAAAAAAAACTAAAGTAACCAATCCAATACTAAATCCGATTAGAGTATATAGTAATAATTTTCCTAATACAATTTTTAAGATACTTCCTTTGGCAATGCTAAATAGTTCTGAAATTCTATTGTTTGAAATTTCTGAATTGATCGATCTAGCCGCGAGTAAAAAAACAATCATTTGTAATAAAACTGTGGTCAATCCGGGTAATAGGTATTGTAAATAATTGTAATAAGGATTGTATAAAGGTTTTGAAATTACGCGAATAGGCATGACCATATTCATTGCTTTATTTTGTGGGATACCTTTGATTTTTAAACGATTTAAATTGATTCCTGCGGATACAGTATTAATTAGAGTTGCAGCTTCTTTATAAATTAAATTTCCATATACGATATTCGATGAATTGGTATAAACTATTATTTTTTCTTGTGATCCAAGAAAAATGTTTTTAGAGAAATCTTTAGGAAAATAATAGAAACCTTTGATATCTGGATTATCAATAAAAACTCTGTCAATCGCGTCTTCCGAATCCAGATATTTGATAATTTTTAATTTGGGAGAAGCTTTTAATTGTTGAATAATTTTTTGACTTAACTCAGAATTGTCATGATCTAAAACTCCTATTTCAACATGATCTATAGTGCCTTGGAAATAAATAGCACCTAAATAGGTAAAAATGATTATGGGTATAGCAAGAGTTAAAATCCAAGCTGAAGGCCTTTTTTTTAGTAATAAAAATTCTCGCTTAAATATTTTAAAAATAATATTCAAAGTATTACAGTTTAATATTAATACTCATTCCGGGCCTTAAATCATTCAATTTTTGTTTTGGTTTTAAGTGAATTTCAAAAGTTTTCATATCTAATCTACCCTTATCTGCCGTAGGAATCCAATCTGCAAAATCTGCCAATGGAGAGATATAACTTACTACAAATGTTTCTTTTTTGTTATCAAATGCTGGAAGCGTCCCTTCAATTTCTTTTCCTTTTGGAAATAGATTCAGAAAATCTTCTCTAATGTGAATAATAGCATGAATATTTTCGTTATTTTGAATTGTAAAGATTGGATAACCGGCAGGCATTACCTCACTTTCTTGTGCTAATTTTGATGCAATTTCACCATCGATTGGTGCATAAATTTTCAATTCTTTATAATAAGCTTTGGCTTCATTAACTTTTCCTTCATAGGCATCTAGTTGACCTTGAGCTGCTTTTTTATCTTCATTTCTAGCACCTTCAACAGCCATATCATAAATTGATTTTGCTGCGAACATTTGTTCCTCGGCTGCTTTTCTTTTAAATATAATTTCGTCTAAATTTTGAGTAGAAATTAAACTATCTTTCGATAAATTATATAATCTATTGTAGGATTTGTCGGCAAATTCAAATTGACTTTTTGCCATTTCAAAATTGTTTTTAGCGGCACTAATTTCTTGTTGTCTTGCCCCTTTTTTTGCTTTATCATTTTGAGATTTTGTTGCTTGGTATGCGCCTTCTGCTTGCTGAACTTTGGCATCTAAAATATCACTTTCAATAGAAGCTAATAGTTGTCCTTTTTTAACTTCATCGCCAAGGTTTACATAAATAGTTTCAATTCTTCCTGGTATTTCAGAGGCTACTTTAATCTCGGTAGATTCAAAAAGACCTACAAATACCCTTTGGTCATTACTATCTTGTTTAAAAAAAGAGATAATTAAAATACCTAATAACACAATAATAACTGGTGTGGCTAATATTAAATATTGTTTTTTGATTTTCATAAAAGTTAATTTATAATCTGATTAATCTGAAAATATATTAATTGAGATTTAAAGTTGTAAGACTTCCTGTTGCGTTTAACAACTCCAGCGCAGCTCTACGTTGCATTACAATTGCCTTGTAGTACTCTAAAATTGCTTCTTGATAACTAGTTTCGGCGTCTAATCTATCTGTTATAGATATTAAGCCCTCTTGAAAACTTTTAATAGCTAAATTTAAAGTGTTAGAAGCGACTTCCATTTCTTTTTCTTTCATCTTTATTTGCTTATTTTTAATATCAAATTCAATTCTAACTTTCTTTTCGAATAACTCTAGTTTTTCGGTAGCATCTATTTTATTATTTTGAGCAATATTTTTTTCAATACTTGTTTTTTGAATTTCATTACTATGCTTTAAGCCATTAAAAATTTCCCACTGAAAACCAACTCCAACAAGATAGGTGGGAAAACTTTTAAAATAATTTAGATCTAAATTTATAGGTTGATTGGTTATGAGACCATTATATGGTGTTTTAATAGATGTGTCAAATGAGTTAAAATAAGAAAGCGTTGCAAAGGCTTGAACTTTTGGTAGAAACAATGATTTATTCATTTTTAACTTATATTCATAAGCCTTTATCGAAGCCTCCAAAGCTTTTAGTTCTGGTCTGTTTTCAAAAGTTTGAGAATTGTCATGAAGAACCCATGGTTTCAATTCAAAATTATAATTCTCTAGGGTTGTTTGTTCAACTCCCGTATGCATGGATAATTTTAAATACAACAGGCTTAAATTACCAAATAATTCCAATTTTTTAGATGCTATTTTTAATTCTGCAGCTGTTATTTTTTCTCTATCATATGGTGTGGCTAATCCATTTTTAATTGCATTTAGAACCTTTTCCTTTTCTTTTGCCAACCTTTTTTCACTTTCTTCTAATACGAATTTTGATTTATTCAGTAACTCAATTTTGTCATAAGTATCGATAACATCAATAATTATTTCCGCCTTATCTTTTTCAAGTAAAAAGCTTTTTGCTTTTATTTTTTCTTTACTTGCTTTGGAGCCATAGGAAACTTGCATGCCAGAAAACAATAATGCTTTAGCGGTAAGATTGGTATTGAAAATATTTCCTTTAGCCTGAAATTCTGAATCTCCTTCAAACAGATTTATATCGGCTATTGGTAATTGAAAAGAAGGTATGTCGACATTAAAATTACTAACTCCATAACTGTAAAATCCATCCATTGAAAGGGTTGGAATGAAATTTTGTTTTATTGCTTTACTATCAATACTATCAATTGCTAGGTCATTTTGAGCATTTTTTAAAACATAACTTTTTTTTAAGCTGAGATTAATTAATTCTAATTCTATTTCGGTAATATTTTTTTGAGAATAAAAATAGCTTGAAAAAAGTAGGGTTGAAATAAAAAAGATTTTTTTCATTCGAGAAAAATTACTAAATAACAATTTGTAAATATTTCGCAAAGATAATTTTTTTCTTTAGCCTAATGTCCTAAAATAGGAAGTAAAAACAATTTTATTTAAAAAAAGGAATGCATCTAACTACCAGGTAATTATATTTTTTTTATTACGATCAATGTAGTATGAATTAGTGATATTTCTTTTAAATAAGGTGGAAAATAATAATGGATAATAATTCAAAGAAAGCATCGGATTTATAAGCAATAGAAATTCATTTTATAATGATCTCCTTACGAGTTTTCTTGTTTATTTTATAGATCAATATATTTGTCAAAATCGAGATTATTTGAATGGCTTTAAAGTATAAATTACAGCTCTAATTTTCAAAAGCTTTACGGTACTTCAATACTCTAAAATCAAAAGTAGAAAAATCAGGATTTGACTGTTTAAGAATCTTGTATTCTAGATTGGCACCGATAGAACGATTTGCTGCACTAGAAGGAGAAATTAAGGTATTGGTAGTTATAATTCTGTTTTGAAACTTAAATTGATGAATATTTTGAGTTTCAGATAATACTTTTTTTAAACTCATTTTATGGGAATGGAGTAATTTTCGAAAGAGAAACTCTGGTCCGTTTTTACTTTTTCCCCCTAAAAAGATAATTCTTTTTATAGATTTATATTGTTCTAAATAGGACAAGAAATCACGAAGAATAATATTTCCCATACCTAAATCTGATGCATTTATAGCTGTTCTTTCACAACTTTCAATAATATCACAAATGCCAATTTTGTGCTGTTTTAAAAATGTTTTACGCTGATCAATAGCTTGCTGGGTATTTTCAAAATTCAAATTTAAATCAAAAATGGTATTCAAAATTGGCCAAAGTAGTCCGTATTTGCTGCCATAACAAAAATCAACATCTTCATTAAATAATTGCCCCATTGAAAATCGTGGTGGAGGTAAAGTACCAACGATTAATTTCGATGCTTTTTTAGGAAAAAATGGTGGATATGGATGTTGGTGTAAAAACATTGTTAGATTGCTTTTGTCAGAGTAGTTTATGAGTTTTCTGCTTGAATCTTCTTTTCTTTCAAATTAATAAATCCAAAAAAGTTGATCAGAAAAAGAAATAAAATAATTCCTGTTTGTCTTTCTAAAATATTCTCTGTTAATAAATTAACAAAAAATAAAATAAGTAAGGAAAGAAAAAGTAAATCAGAAGTTTGCCACGCCAATCTGAAATTATAAAAAAGAAATACTAAGAATGCTATAAGTCCGAAAACTCCGGTTCCGAGCCAAAAACCCAAAAATTGATTGTGTGTTCCGTAATTCCCTTTTCCTTGAAATTTCTCTTGAAATGTCTTACTAACAATGTCGTTAACATCGCCAATTCCCAAACCAAATAACCAATTCTCTTTTAAGAGTGATATGGAAGATTTATTTAAAAAAAAACGAATGCTAGAAGAGTTGTTGTTGTCAATTTGTACATAAGTATTTTGTTGAAATAATTCTGCTGTTCGAAAACGTACAGATGGAATTAAAACCCCCAAAAGCAGTAAAACAATTACTGCTGGAATGATAATTTTTTTTCGACCTTGTTTTAATAAAACAAAAATCAAAATACACAGAAGAGCTAAAATTGTTGCTTTACCAACCAGCATGAAAAGCAGTGGTAAGAACATAATTAATGGGAAGATATAGATTTTTTTTCGTGAAATATAAAACAAATAGTAACTAAAAATCACCCCTATAGCTAAATAAATTGAGCTATAAATAGAATGCTGTCCGATAAGAGGAATATGTAAAACAGACGCTCTAACATAAATATTAGTTGGAAACGTTGTGTAAGGATCTTTAAATAGGAAAAAGTTCAAAATCATTAAAACTGAAAATAGAAGTACCCCAATAAGATATGAGTGTAACACCTTGTTTTTTATTTTTACAATGTCTTGTTTTTGAAATGGTATTCCCCAAAGAAACCAAAAAAATAAAATGGGTAATAGCAAAAATGAAACACTCCGTTCTAACAGATTAAATGCGTGGGTCATGTTTTCACTATAAAATAAGCTTATTACATAAAATAAGAGAATGCCACTATTGATTAAAATAACTTTAAGGTTGCTCTTTTTTTCTTTGGTTTTGACAAAAAGTAGAAGTGAGCTTATGGCGAATAATATAACCGGCAAACCTTTAATTCTATTTGGAATTATTGGTAGAAAGCATAAAAATGATATAGAAAAAGAAAAGAATTTATGCATGTAAAAGTTGGTTAAGTTTTTTTAAAAATGAGGCTAGGATATTATTTTTGGCATAATTTTCAGTGATATATTTTCGACCATTTTCTTCTATTTTTTTAGCTAAATGGGACTGATTTTTATAAAAAGAAATACCTTCAATTACGCCTTGAAAATCCGATGCATCGTAAAATTTACCTGCATTTGCTTTTTGCATTATAGCTGCTACTTCCGAGTTGCGATTTCCGGTAATAATTGATGGTTTTCCGCTGGCAAACATGCCCAATATTTTTGATGGCATAACGGCGTTTACAATCCCTTTTTCCTGAAATAAAATGTGCAAATCCGCAGAACACAACAAATCATTTAAATCTTTATAGGCTATATTTGGATGATAAGTTACATGACTAAATTTTGCAGCTAAATTTTCTACAAAGGCTTTTTTAGATCCATCGCCGATAACAATAAATTCTATATCGTTAACCTTTTCAAAATTAGTAACAATTTGTAGAAAAAATTGCCAATCTTGTTTTAAACCAATATTTCCCGAGTACAATATTTTAAAGGTTTTTTTTTGCAAATATGGATGTGTTTTTGCACGATCCGGATTAATAAAGTTAGAATCAATCCAATTCGGAAATAGAAACGTTTCTGTAGTTGATTTTTTTTGTAATTTTTGCAGCATAGTTTGACTAATGGTGCTGGTAATTTGAGACGAATTTAATAAGGAACTCTCAAGATTATACAGAATTTTCGGTAAAAATGCTCCTAACAATTTTTTTGATGCCAATCCAGATTCGAATGCGGCATCAAATTCAAAGTCTTGAATATGAATCCAGTGTTTAGCATGTAACCGTTTTGCTAATTTTTTGCCAAGCCAAGCAGAACTTGTAAACGGAATAATGCTTAAAACAATATCTGTATTTTCCACTTTTTTAATATTGGTTAAACTGCCGGATGTAAAATCTAAAATGTGAAAAATTCGTTTAAAAAATGTTGGGTTGGAAGGAACAAATTGTTGGAACCTAAGAATCCGAACTCCATGAATATTTTCTTCAACATATTTATTTTTGCTTTTATAAGAATCCCAAATTTGCCATTGCGGATAATATGGAAATCCGGTAATTACCGTAACATCCCAACCATTATGCACTAAATATTCAGCCATTTCTGTGCTGTATAAGCCTATAGCAGTATCTTCGGGGTAATAATTAAGGCTTATAATGGTAATCTTCATAATTCGTCAATTATTTTGAAAAATCTCTCGAAGAATTTTTTTTCAGTAAAATTTTCTAAAATAGTGGTATAATTTTTTTCACAGTAAGTCGTGTAAACTTCAGGATTCGTATTTATTTTCTCTAATGTTTCTGCAATTTGCTGAACATTTTTCTTTTTTACAAAGAAACTATTTTCGCCATCGATTAATATATTTTTTAAACCGGGTAATTGCGTTATTATAATAATATTTCCGGTAGCCATCGCCTCTAAAACCGCTAAAGGCATACCTTCGTTATAAGATGGTAAAATAAAAGTATTGTTTTTAAGAAATGTATTTTTTTTATCGTTTTTCGAGACTATTCCTTTATAGGTTACAAAATTGCCCAAATTTTGAATCAAAGAAAATATGTTAGATTCTATTTTTTTATCAATTGCTCCATATAATTCTGTTGAAAAATAAACCCCTTTATCTTGCAATAATTGCAAAGCATTCAAGAGTTCGAAGATGCCTTTTTCAGTCATTAAATTGCTTAAAAAGAATAATTTCAATGTGGAGTAATCTTTCCCCCCTATTTCTTTTCTAGTAGCAATCATTGAGTCTACTGCAAAATTGGGCAAGACTTCTATATTTTCATCTTCAAAAAAAGGACTTAAATTGTGCTTTAAATGTGGTGAAAGAACTATTGCTTTGTCAGGGAGCTTTAAAAAAAAACGAAAAATATTTTTATGAAAATCAGATGTCTTTTCATAATTATGACCCAATTCATTACCGTGAAGATGAATAATTATTTTTTGATGAAAAAGTTTTGCCAATAACATGGGTAATGCATTTTTCAAAATACCCAAATAGGTTTGACCGATTGAAATATAAATTATATGAGCTCCTAAAAGTTTGTAAGTTTGCAAGTTAGAACTCAAATAAAACAGGAATTTAGAAAAAGAAAATGTACCTGCATCTTCATTGAACTCAGGATACGAAGTATTAATTTTTTTTATTTGAAAGGAAGAGGTTTGGGCTAATTTTTCAAAAATTGTATCATTTACGATAGAATTTCCGGTTACGGGAATAGAAAACGGACCGATAAAAACGATTTTCTTCTTCAATTTTCAACTCTTTTTTTTGGCAATTTTTGTAGTACAAAGATGATCATTTTTGGAATAACATAAATACCAATTACTGTCCCGATGAAATAAGCCCAACCATTAGTGAAATCTCCACGTAAAAAAAAGATCAGATGAATGGAAAAATATATCGCCACAACTTGTTTGAACAAATCATTGGTAAATTGCCATTGTAACATTTTTACAACAAACCAAGCCAGTAAAATTGGAAGAATCACCAAGCTAAGCAATCCGAAATTAATTATACCCTCCGATAAAAATGGGTTAGAGATATTGTCAAACCACATATGGTAATTTTCCATCAAATATTGACCAATAAATTGCCCTGTGTTTTCAGGTTTGGAGGTCCAGATTGATCTTGGAATAAAAAAGAAAATTCCTGCAAAAAAATGTTTTCCATAAACAATTCCATGATGTGTAACATAATCCATTGTAGCTAAAACATTGGCGTAAGCATCATAGTGTAGTGAATTAAATTCTAATAAAAAATCAGATTTTTCAAAAGATTTGAAATAGAGTTTCGGATTTTTTAGTAGAACTGAAATACCAACCTTGGCATGCGTTAAAATTGATATCAACGGAAAAACAACAATCATGGATAAGAAAAGAAAGGAAAAAAAACGCTTATTTGTTTGAAAGAATTTAGGAATACTAAATAAAAACAGTGTTATGAAAATAGGTCCAAGCGCATTTCTTTTTTCCATAATTGGATTTTTAACGAAAAGAAATAACACAAATAAAAGCAAAAGCGAAACAAAAATAAACAAGGTGTTTGCTGATAATTTTTTAGAATTCCGTAAATAAACTAGGCTCATGATCAAGCCAATAAAAGGAATGCTAAAGAGCGTTTTCATCACGATTAAAATTTTAGAAGTCGAAAATTCTTCTAGACCCGATTCATGAAAAAAAGTTTTTCCCATAATAAAATCATATTGGCTCCAAATAATGGCAATCGATAAAAATAAAATTACTAATATGGCTAAAGGATAGACTCCTTTTGTGTTATTTGAAACTTTCCAGAGCGGGATAGTTTTAAAGGTTTTTTTCTTAAAATATAAATAGAAAATATAAAATAAAAGATTCCAAAAAGTAATAATAATATTTAGTTTTATAACACTTGTCGCTCGAAATGGAAGGGTATTTGGAAATGAATTGGTAAAAAGATGTTTTTGAATCTCATCTTGCTCTGGTAAACTCATAATTTGACTGATGGGAGCAATAAAGAAAAATAAATACGAAAAAATTAAAAAGGAAGAAATATAAGGAGAGAATTGTTTTTCTTTAAAAAGATATAAAAAACCAATAATGCAAAGAGATGCAAGATTTATAACAAAGGAGACATTAACAAATATATTCGAGCAATCACAAGAAACTGTAAAAAACAGATTCAATAAAATGAATGCTATAAAGATATAATGTCCACTTTTCATAATAGTTTACTTAACAAGATTGATAAAAATTTGCGACATATTTTCGATGCTATAATTTTTTTGACAAAATTTTGCTATTGCCTCTCTTTTAGACAACCATTTTTCTTTGTTTTGATAAATAGCAATTATTTTTTTACTCAAATCCTGTTTGTTATCCGTTTCAAAAAAAATCGAATTTTCATTCACATTCACAGCTTCAATTTCGGGAGAATGTTTTTCATCTTTTGAAATTAACATTGGTACGCCAAAGCCAAAACTTTGAGTTATTGACAAGCCGACATAACCCGGTGATACACTAAATAAGCTTTTTGAGTAGTATTTTTTTAATTGTTCGAAATCATAAATCTGACCTAATATTTTGATTCTGTGTTCTAATTTGTTTTGAATTACTAAATTTTGTAAAGTTTTTTTTTGCTCTCCATCTCCAATTATGATAAGATTAGCTTGAGATGGTAAATCAGAAATAGAATTGATAAAAGCATCTGTCAAAAGCTTCGATTTTTTAGGTTCTGATAGCCTTCCAACATAGATTAAATTGGTTATTTCTTCTTTTGGTAGCGATAAAGTACCCATTTCATGTTGGTAAAGAAATGAATTAGGAGCTGCTGTTATTTTTTTAGTAGGCATTTTTATTCGAAGTTCTTCAGCTTGTGTTTCGGTATACACAATTATCTCGTCAGATAATATTCTCATAACATTCCGTACTCCATCACTTCTGCTTTTTATTCCAGTCCGTGGCCAAGCATGACCCCACAATATAGTTTTTCTTGAATTTAATTTTCGAAGTAGTAACAAGCCCCAATTGGAAATAATTCTCGGATTGAGTTCTAAAACTAAAAGATCACAATGTAAAGTTTCTTTCCACATTCCGGTTTGAAAAAGGACTTTTCTATTGAAAAAATAATGATTTTTAACTAGTTTTAAAAAATCAATGGTTTTGTCTGTTGTAATGGAAGCTTCGAAATAAGAATTACCGCTAAAAAGAGAAAAATTTTCTTCCAGATTTTTCTTGATATATTGAAAAACCTTATTCCTATAATCAGGTGTCGCTGTTTGCAAGATTGTTAAGGTCTTCATTTTTTAAAACTTTAAAGTATAAAAATCCGAAAATTAATAATAAAAATTCAGTAAAAGCTACAGAAATGGCTATTCCGTAAATACCAAAATAATAAACTAAAGTAAGCGCTAAAATAACATTTGTAATTCCGGAAACCAGCATTATTTTCATTCTTTCTCGATACATTTTTAAAGCAGAAAGCATAATTGTGTTGAAAAGCATATTTAGAGCAGAAAAAATAGCAATCAAACCTAAAATTTTAAAAACAGAACTATATTCGGAGATTAGTTCATTGTTGTAAATGAGGTTCAAGATTGGTTTAGCAGCAATGAATATTATAAAAAATGCCAAGAATCCGATAATGGAAAGTGGTAGAATTAGCTTCTTAACGATTGTAATAATTTCATGTTTAGTTTTAGACGATACCCAAGGGAAAATTGCTTGAAAGAATGGGGTATAAAGATTTTTAACCGCAATTACAAGTTTTTCCATGCTGGCATAAATACCAACCATTGTGTTATTTGTAAACAAACCAAGTATTAAAGTATTCGTTAACGTGTATAGCGTTACAGACAGATTGGATACAAATAATTGCGAACTTTCTCGAAATAATTTCAGACTTTCAACCTTTTTTGGTTTTAAAATAGTGACGTTTTTTAGAGCAATGGATAATCCGATAAGGCCTGCAATAATAAAACCTGCAGCATTGATAATTGGAACTAAAAGGTAATCGGAGTCTTCTTTTATAACTAAAAAAATAAGTAATGTGAAGATTGTTTTTGCAAGGATGTTAATATATGTTATAATTTTCATTTTCTCAATTCCTTGAAAATACCAAACTGGAAATAACGCTTGCCCTATTACCATCCCGAAACTAAAATAATATATTTTCCAATCCATTTGAAACCGAGGAACGAATGTGACAATAAGTGTAATTAGAAAAATAGAGAGAATAATTAATAGAAATTTGATAGACATTACACTCGAAAATATTTGCGATAATTTCGCTCTGTCATTTCGATGAAGGGATACTTCTCTTGTTGCACTCAAATTAAATCCGAAATCGACTAAAACATTAAAAAAAAGCGCAAAAGTTTGCGCGAACATAACTAGACCAAAAAGATTTGCGCCTAAAACTCTTACTAAATACGGCAATGTTAGTAGGGGTAATAAAAAATTTGCTGTTTGCAAAAGTGTAAGAAAGAAGAAGTTTTTTCCAATTCTTGAAGTATCATTCGATAGTTTTATTTTATGGAAAAAATTTGACAATTCCTTTTTTTTAGAGGATGATTATTGGTTCAAAGGCTTTTTCAAGGATCGAAATTCAGTAAAAAACTAGAATAAAATTATTTAGATAGTTTTAGGTTACTCTCATAAATACTCAAAAGCCTGTTCAGCTCTTTGAAACTAGAGAATAATAAAACTAAACTTAATCCGCCAAGAAAACCTAAAACGATTCCATTTCTATACCATCCTCGAATGCGCATGCCAACAGGATTAAAACTTGAAACAATATTGATTACTTCATTTTCTTCTGTGAGTTGCTTGTTTACACGGATCATATCATCATTCATGATCATGTATTTGTCAAAAACGACTACTTCTTTATCACTTTCATTAGTATTTGACATGAATATATTAGTGCCTGAATTTACTTTTTTACTCTCTGCTAACATAACTTCTTTATACAAGGCTTTTAGAGAGTCAAGTTCGCTCATGGATGAGGTCAAAGCATTTTTCTTTGAAATTAAATTTGAAAAAGAGGTAGATTTTACTTTATCATAATAGGTATTTTTAATGATAGATGAAATAATCGGATCTGGTAATTTGTTAAAAATATATTTATCTTTTGATTGAATATTTACGATGTGATACCGAAAAGATTCCACCGGCTGTTCTTTGGCAAAGGTTTCATAGTCAATCATTTTTACCGTCGAGCTATCCAAATCGGATATAAAGTTTTTATAGGCTAATAAAACTTGATTTTTATTGGCATAAGGTTTTGCTTTAATTGAAGTAAGATTTGAAGCTTCCTCTTTTGTAATATTTAAGCTGCTGGCCAACCTTTCTACATCTTTTTGCTTTACTAAACTTTGATAAAAATCGATATTTTTATAGAGTTGTACTGCCGAACCAAAGTTAGGTTCAACCGTCATCGAAGATTCATAAGTAGGTGTTTTTAACACAAATTCGTAAACTCCGCCTAATAAGGCGCCTAAAAGTGAACCTAAAACTAGGAGCTTAAAATTTCTTCTGATAAATAATAATAAAGATAAAAACCAGGCAAAAATAGTTTTGAAAATGTTTCCGATAAAATGAAACAAGTTTGAAAAACCTTTTCCGATAATAAGAAAAATATGTCCGAGATCGATCTCTTCTTCTCTAGAGGTTAGGTTTGTAGAATTTTGAGTTTGATTAATATCTTTCATAAGTCTCCAATATAAAATATGAGGTAAAAATATACAAATAACTTAGTAACACCAATAATAATGAACAACTTATTGGCATTAAAAAACCGCCTCAGGTTTTGAGACGGCTTCTTAGAATTATAAGGGACCTATTTTTTTTAAAAACTAATAGATAGTGTTGTTGTAAATCGATCGTTATTTATATCTAGCCTCGCAGCATCGACACCGTCAAGATTTAAAAAACTATATTGGTCAGTATAAGAGGTGTTGTCATAAGCAAAATCTAATTTCACTATGCGATTAAATTGAATTCCTAAACCCAAGGAATACCCTGTAATATCAAAAGAAGAATCAGCATTTGCATACGGACTTTCAGTCATATTATAACCACCTCTAAAACTCATTATTTTATAACGCCATTCTCCACCAATTTTAAATGAAGATGTATTTGTCAAACTATTCGATAAACCTTGATTATCGTCAATGAATGCGCTAGATGGTGACAGGCTTGTATTCGAGAAATCTTTATAAATATAATCAAAACTCAATAATCCAGATTTTCCAAAAACATAGGCAATGCTACCTGTTACCTTACCTGGAGATTTTAGTTTATAATCAAAGAAATTTGGTTCGTAATATTCAGTATATAGTTCGGGGTTATTGCTAACATCAATTTCAATGTCTTCAACAAATTTTTCTGAAATATCATACCAAATAGGGGATTGGTAGGATAGACCTAAACGCAAATTAGTAATTGGTTTTAGAATTGCACCAAAACCAAAATTAACACCATTTCCTAAGGTTGTCAAATAGTGGGCTGTATATCCATTGAGCGTATTTCCATTTTCATCGCTATTATCCTCTTCGTAAATTGAACTTTGATAAAAATCAAGATTTTGAAATGACATAGAAAATCCTAAATAAAGTAAATCTTCATATTGAGTTGCAAAACTAAGAGTGAACCTATCATTTGTTCCAGAAGTATAATTTCTAAAAAATTGATTCTCCACATTGTCATAATAAATATCATTAATTGGATTGTTGTCATAATTTAAATAAGGATCACTATCAAAATCAGAAACTCCGCTGTTACCTTGAACAATATAGTTATTATCAAAATCTTTAATCAAATTATAATTAAATCCTAAGGTAAACTTGCTAAAGCCAGAATCACTAAAAGTATCAAAAACAAGAACTGCGCCAGCTTGCGTAAACCTAAAATAATCATCTTCACTAGTTATGCTTGGACCATAAAAAGTGCTTTTGTTTTGTGTATTTCTGTAACCAATAGTGGTTGAAAATTCTGTGTTATTAAAAACAGCCAAACCTGCTGGATTAATATCTGCGGCCGACAAATCACCACCTAAAGCGCCAAATGCGCCACCCATACCAACAAATCTTGCAGTGCCATAATTGTCGTCTGTAGAAAAAAGAACAGCAGCATCAGAATAACTTAAAGATTGTCCATTAGCTAAAAATGCAGACATAATAACGCTAAAAAGTATTATTTTTTTCATAGTAACTTGTTTTTTAATTTCTTGAAGAAGATCTTACACTACTTGAACTTCTAGAGCCTCCTGAACTAGAGCTGCCTCTAGCAGACGAACTAGAACTACCGCTTGAGGAAGATGATCCTCGATAGCTAGAAGAACTACTACGTGATGAACTATTGCCGCTGCTATTGTAATTTGACGAACTTCTTGAAGCTCTTTGATTATTATTGCTCGAATTATTTCTAGAGGATGAATTATAATTTTGATTAGAATTATTTCTTGAATTCGATTTACTATAATTAACTCTATTGTTTGAATTACTCGAATTAGAATATGAAGTCGGAGTATTTGAAGAGGTTCGTTTGATTACCTCACCTGTATTCCTGTTTACATAAACCGTTTTTCGATTGGTGTTACCGTTGTTCAAATATGCTGATTGTCTACGCCCAGTACTGCTTCTTACATTACCTGAACCGCTACTTCTATAACTAGGTGTTGTTCTTTGTGTAGAAGAATTGCTTCTGTTATAGGAGTTGTTTCTTGTTGAATTTGTATTTATAGTTGAGTTAGAATTTCTTGTTGACGATCTATTTTGATTAGTACTATTATTATTTCTAGTAAAGTTTTCATTTTTTGTTCTAAAAGAACCCGAATTATTTGAAGAACTTCTTGTTGCATAATTAGTATTGGTCAATGAATTCGATCTAGTATCATAAACTCTTCGAGTGTTTAGTCTGCTGGTATTATATGTTGATCTTTTTCCGTAAGTGTAATCGCCGCCATATGCTGGTCTGTAATAAGGAGGGTAATAACCACCACCATAGTTCGAATAGCCCCAATAACCACCACCCCAATAGCCGCCGCCATAGTAGCCCCTACCATAATAACCACTACCCCAATATGCGCCGCCATACCATGGGTAACCAAAGAATCCACCCCAGTAACCACTGCCATACCAAGGAGAACCCCAATAACCACCGCCGTACCAAGGAGAACCATAAAAACCATCATAATATCCACCACCATAATAATTAATGCTCACTTCTGTTGTGTATTCCCAAGGAGGTGCGCCATTGCCATACTCATCATCTACGTATATGGTGTCAGAATCTTCGTAACCGTAATCATCAATATCTACAATAATATCATCTTCATCAATGTCGTAAAGATTTCTTTCTTGTGAGAAATAATTTTGATAAAAATCACTTTTTGAATCTTTTACCATAACAACTTGTTTGTCATTATTGTTTGAACTATAAATTCCATCATCATAACCATAAGCGGTTTGAGAAGAACTACAAGAACTTAAACTTAGAACAAGAATTCCTGCTAAGAATATGGCTAAGGTTATCGATTTAATTGACTTTATATTTTTCATAGTGAACGATTTTTATTGTTGTAAATTAAAAAAAAGTTAGATTTGCAACTTATTCTAATTTTATAGAATATTACAAAATTTATGCCAAACATTAATATTTATGAGTAAGAAATTGACAAAAAGGGCTGAGGACTATTCCAAATGGTATAATGAATTAGTTGTAAAGGCTGATTTAGCTGAGAATTCAGGTGTAAGAGGAATGATGGTAATCAAGCCTTATGGATATGCTATTTGGGAAAAAATGCAAGCAGAACTGGACAGAATGTTTAAAGAAACCGGACATGAAAACGCATATTTTCCTTTATTAATTCCAAAATCTTATTTTAGCAAGGAAGCTAGTCATGTTGATGGATTTGCAAAAGAATGTGCGGTTGTTACTCATTATAGGCTAAAAAACGGCGAAAACGGAGAAGGAATTGTAGTGGATGAAAGTGCAAAATTAGAAGAGGAGTTAATTATTCGTCCGACTTCAGAAACAATAATATGGGATTCATATCGTAAATGGATAGAGTCTTATCGTGATTTGCCTTTATTGATAAATCAATGGGCAAATGTTGTTCGATGGGAAATGAGAACTCGTTTGTTTTTGAGAACGGCAGAATTTTTATGGCAAGAAGGCCATACGGCTCATGCGACTAAAGAAGAAGCTTTAGAAGAGGCGAAGTTAATGCAAAGTGTATACGCCAATTTTGCCGAGAATTTTATGGCGATGCCTGTCATAAAAGGAGAAAAAACCGAAAATGAAAGATTTGCGGGTGCTTTGAATACTTATACAATTGAAGCACTGATGCAAGATGGTAAAGCATTACAAGCTGGTACTTCCCATTTTTTAGGGCAAAATTTTGCCAAAGCTTTTGATGTTAAGTTTACTACAAAAGAAGGAAATCAAGAATTTGTTTGGGCTACTTCTTGGGGTGTTTCTACTCGTTTAATGGGTGCTTTAGTTATGACTCATAGCGATGATTTCGGATTGGTTTTACCACCAAAATTAGCTCCAATTCAATTAGTTATTGTACCGATTCATAAAACGGATGAACAATTAGATACAATCAATGAAAAAGTAGAGATGATGCTTGCGGAATTGCGAGCAAAAGGAATTTCTGTTAAATATGATAAAAGAACCACGCAAAAACCAGGTTGGAAGTTCGCTGAGTATGAGTTGAAAGGAGTTCCATTGCGAATTGCAATTGGCCCGAGAGATATTGAAAATAACACTGTGGAATTGGCAAGGAGAGATACCTTGACCAAAGAAACGATAAGTCAAGATAATATAGCAGATTATATTGCTAACTTATTAGAAGAAATTCAAAATAATTTATTTGATAAAGCGATGTCTTTTAGAGAGAATTCGATTACTAAAGTCGATACTTTTGAGCAATTTAAAGAAGTTTTAAATAGCAAAGGAGGTTTTGTTTTAGCGCATTGGGATGGTACATCGGAGACGGAAGATCAAATTAAAAACCTTACAAAGGCAACAATTCGTTGTATTCCTATGGATGCTGAAGAGGAAGAAGGTACATGTGTATTGACAGGTAAAAAATCTTCAAAAAGGGTATTATTTGCAAAAGCATATTAAATTATAAAAAAAAGTAAAAAAGTACTTGCAGAGTTTAAAAATTATATTATTTTTGCACTCGTTTTGCAATACAAAGCAAGTTCTAGGCCCGTTCGTCTATCGGCTAGGACGCCAGGTTTTCATCCTGGTAAGAGGGGTTCGACTCCCCTACGGGCTACACAATATCATTTCAGTTGAAATGGATTAACAATAAAATTTAAGAAAATGGCAAATCACAAGTCAGCTTTAAAGAGAATAAGAAGTAACGAAGCTAAACATTTAAGAAATAAATATCAGCATAAGACTACTCGAAATGCGATAAAAGCTTTACATGCAACTGAAGCAAAGAAAGATGCAGAAGTAATGCTACCTAAAGTAATTTCTATGGTAGATAGATTAGCTAAAAAGAATATTATTCACACGAATAAAGCTTCTAACTTAAAATCAAAATTAACAAAATTCGTTGCGGCGTTATAGTTAATTGTTTCGATGAAAAAATTTAAAGGCGGTCCGTTTGGGCTGTCTTTTTTTGTGCCCAATATTTTTTTCAGTTGGATAATCTCAAAAGTAGTTTTGTCTAATTAATAATTACCATTCATAAACTCTATCAGCGTCTAATCGAATCAAGATAAATAGTAATATGGTAAATCCCCAAAGGGAAGACCCTCCGTAACTAAAAAATGGCAAAGGAATACCTATAGTGGGTAATAACCCAATTACCATTCCGATATTAATCGTAAAATGGAAAAAGAAAATAGCAACAGTGGCATAGGCGTACACCTTGCTAAAGATTGACTTTTGCCTCTCGGCAATATAAAGCAATCGCAATAAAAATGCTACAAACAAAATAATAACTAAACTACTACCTAAAAAGCCCCATTCTTCACCAATCGTACTGTAAATGTAATCAGTTTGTTGTTCGGGTACAAAATCACCTTGCGTTCTATCACCTTGTAAAAATCCTTTTCCTTTTACGCCGCCAGAACTAATTGTAATAACCGATTGAGCTGTATTATAACCAATGCCCTGATCGTCTACATCTTTTCCTAAAACAATATTAAAACGATCGCGATGACGTTGCTCGAATACATTATTAAAAACAAAATCTACACTAAAAATAAATAATGCGGTAAAGAAGTAAATTAAAATAAAGTTTATCCAATTATGCCGAATGAATTTTTTGTTTTTATAATTTAAATAGATAAAAAATATAGTTATAAATATTGCGGCGATAATTAAAGTATAGAAATAACCAAAATATAAGGTAATAACAAATAGGGTTAGGGCTAAAAAGCCAATAATCAAATAATATAATGGTAAACCAAATCGATAAAGTACCAAAATTAAAGAGCCGTATACCAAAGCAGAACCTGGGTCAGGTTGCAAAGTGATTAGAATTGCCGGCAGCATGATGATGCCGAAAGCTTTTAGCTGACTTGGTAACTTTCGAAGGTCTTGATTTAATTCACTTAAATAATTGGCTATGGCCAAAGCTGTTGCTGTTTTTGCCAATTCAGAAGGTTGTATACCTATTCCGCCAAAACTATACCAAGAGGTTGCTCCGTTTATGTTATTGCCAAAAACAAATAAGCCGATGAGGGATAATACAGATGCCACATAAAAAACTCCTGAAAAGCGCTCATAAAACTTTTTGTCAATAGCTAAAACGAGAACAATTAAAACAATACTTAATAATATCCAAATAAATTGTTTGCCATATTTGGTGCTAAAATCGAATATGTCATATTCAGTTTCTGAATAGGTTGCTGCATAAATAGTTACCCAACCTATAAAAATAAATGTCAGATAAAATAGAATCAAAACCCAATCAACGCCTTTAAATATGTTATCCTTTCTTTTCCGCAACGTAGTTTTCTATTTCGATTTGTTTGGTGTATTCTTCTTCTAAACTACCTTCGAACATTCTTTTTTCGAGATATTCTCTTTTAATCGCACCGTTGAGGTATTTTTCAATCATCAAACTAGCGATTGGCGCAGCCCATCTGGATCCCCAATAACCGTTTTCAACAAATACGGCAATAGCAATTTTAGGATTGTCTTTAGGCGCAAACGCGATGAAAATAGAATGATCGGTAAATTGTATCTTTTTTCCATCAATACGTTTGAAATTTTCAGCGGTTCCTGTTTTTCCACAAATTTGAATATCCTCGATTCTTGCTGCTCGTGCTGTACCTTTTTCAAAAACATCGAACATTCCTTGAATAACAGGTTCGAAATTTTCAGGATCAATTGTAGTGAATTTTGGAACCGTATATTTTTTATCCGCAATAGAGCTATCACCTACTTTTTTTAAGATATGAGGTGTATAATAAAATCCTCTATTGGCAATAGCAGCAGTCATGTTTGCCAATTGAATAGGGGTAGTTGAAACTTCTCCTTGTCCGATTGCGTTAGAAATGGTTGTTATTGCTCTCCAGCCACCGTTCGGGTACATTCGATTATAGAAGTCAGAGTCGGGAATTAAACCCTTTTGTCCGACAGGCATGTCATAGCCTAAATAATTTCCTAATCCAAAACTTTTTACGTGATTACTCCATGCATCCATTCCTTCCGAAGGAGTGCTGTATTTTTCAATCGATTTTCTATACACATTTGAAAAATAAGAATTACAAGAGCGGTAAATTCCGATGTTCATGCTAATTGGTGTTCCGACCATGCCACAATGACATTTCATAAAGGCGCCACTTCCATATCGATATCCATGATAGCAATAAAAAGGGGTTTGAGGTGTAATTACCTTTTCTTGTAAACCGATTAGTGCATTAATAAGTTTAAAAGGTGATCCAGGCGGATATTGAGCTTGTAAACTTCGGTCTAACATCGGCTTTTTGATGCTGTCATTGAAAAGTAAAACCGAGTTTTTTGAACGCTTTCTTCCGACCATCATTTCCGGATTGTAACTTGGAGTAGTAACCAAAGCAAGAATTTCACCGGTAGAAGGTTCAATTGCAACAATTCCACCTCTTTTATTAGACATTAGCTTTTCTGTATATTGTTGCAAAACAGCATCTAAGGTTAATGTTATGTCTTTTCCTGGTACAGCAAGAGTATCATAAACACCATTTTTATATGCACCAATTTCTTTATTAAATCTATTTTTTTGAATAAAATTTACGCCTTTTTTACCACGAAGTACTTCTTCATATTGTTTTTCAACACCCTGATAGCCAACCAATTCACCAAGTTGGTAATAGCTATTTTTTGCCATTGCGCCAGGTGTAACTTCACTAATATAACCCACTACGTTAGACGATGTTGTTAACGGATATTGTCGTAAAAACCTTTTTTGAATATAAAAACCTTTGTATTTAAACATTTTTTCTTGCAAATAGGCATAGTCTTCTTTGGATAATTGTGATAAAAAAATGGAAGGTATTCTAGGGGAATAAACCTTAGCTCGCTTATAACTTTTTATAAAATCTTCCTTCGTAATATTTAATAATCCACAAAACTCAAGGGTATCTAGAGGTTCCACATCACGTGGAATCACCATAACATCATAAGAACTTTGGTTGGCTACTAAAAGCACACCGTTTCTATCGTAAATATAACCTCGGTCCGGATAGGCATATTTTATCGTTACCGCTGAATTATTCAAAGGGTTTTGACGGTGTGTATCATCGATTACTTGTAAAAAAAATAATCTTGAGATATACACAGCACCTACAAGAATTATTAAAAAATAAAGTAATGATTTTCTAGGCATTTTATTTTTTTCTGGATATAAAAGTAAAACTTATTAAAATTAAAATAATTGTAAAGATACTTGTTAAAATTGTCTTTGTAATAATCAAGTAAAAATTCTCCCATTTAAAATATTCTAAACTAAATACAATGAAATGATGAATAACAGTAAGGACAGAAATATAGGAAAAGGTTTTAAAAAAAGGTAATCTTTTGAGATTGATAGAGTTGTAGTCAATTTCCTTCTTTCCAATGACACTTTTTAAAATAGGAATTCGAATAAAAGCTATAAAAAGTGTTGCCGCTGCGTTTATTCCTCCCGAATTTGTAAACGCATCAATAGCTAAACCTAAAAAAAAACTCAAGAATATAAATGCACTATCTATTTTTTTAATTGGATAAATAAATAGGAACAATATGTAAAGAAAAGGGTTGATATAGCCTAAAAAGTTGATGTTATTCAATACAATAATTTGCAGTAAAATTAATCCAACAAATAATAAAGCTGTATTTATGGTTTCTCTATTCATTAGAAGTTTTTTCCTCTAGGTTTTTAATTTCCGATTTTTGAAAATTGGTTACTATTTCAACAAATCCAATAGAACTCATGTCATTAAATAGGGTAATATTGATGTAAGCGTAGATATTGTTTTTAGTAGCAAAGCTTTTAATTGTTCCAACTGGAATGCCTTCAGGAAAAATGGTTGATCTTCCACCGGTAATAACGGTATCTCCAACTTTAATATTTGCTTGAATCGGCAAGTCTAACAATTGAACTGTATTGTAATCTTTATTATCCCAACTTAAACTGCCAAAATGATGACTTTTTAAAAGTTTTACATTAATTCTTGAATTTACATTTAAAATGGATAAAACCGTAGCATAATGATTGGCTACACTTTTCGTAATTCCAATAATTCCCTTCGTGTTGATAACCCCTAAATCAGTTTGAACACCTTCGGCTTTACCTTTATTAATTGTTAAATAATTATTATTTTGTCTAAAATTATTATTGATAACCTTTGCGGAAGTATAATTGTATTTTTGATAATAATTTACAGTATCAATAAGAAAAGAATCTCGAATGATAAATTGATTTTTTCGAAGCTCGAGCAAATTTTTTAAATGCGCATTTTCTTCAGAAAGACGTTTATTGTCTTCTTTTAATAAAACTAACTCTTTAAAATTATTAATTCGGTTATAAATACCCCCGGTTATTGCATTTGCTGAGTTTACAATTTTGCTTTGATGATAAGAATGGCTTTGAATCGTAAAAAAGATTGCCGTCAATTCAAGCAACAAAAAAAGCAATGGATATTTATTCTTATAAAGAAATGAAATAATTTGTTGCATGTTTTAACCTGATATTGCTTATTTCATCAATACACTTTTATATTTTTCAAGATCTTTTAAAGCGATTCCGGTACCACGAACTACAGCTCTTAAAGGATCTTCTGCCACATAAACCGGTAAATCGGTTTTACGTGATAAACGTTTGTCTAAACCGCGAAGCATTGAGCCTCCTCCGGCAAGATAAATACCGGTATTGTAAATGTCAGCTGCTAATTCTGGTGGAGTTTGCGATAAAGTTTCCATTACGGCATCTTCAATTCTTAAAATGGATTTTTCAAGAGCTTTCGCAATTTCCCGATAGGATATTTCTATTTGTTTTGGTTTTCCACTTAATAAATCTCTACCTTGAATTAATAAATCATCTGGTGGGTTTTCTAAATTTTCATTAGCAGAACCAATTTCAACTTTTATTTTTTCTGCAGTTGTATCACCTACATATAAATTATGCTGGGTGCGCATGTACATGGCGATGTCATTTGTAAAAACGTCACCTGCTACTTTAACCGATTTATCACAAACAATTCCACTTAAAGCGATAACAGCAATTTCTGTAGTACCTCCACCAATATCAATAATCATGTTTCCTTTTGGCTGCATGATATCTATACCTATACCAATAGCGGCTGCCATTGGTTCGTAAATTAAATAAATTTCTTTGGCATTCATTTGTTCTGCTGAATCGCGAACCGCACGTTTTTCTACTTCTGTAATTCCAGAAGGAATACAAATAACCATTCGCAATGAAGGTCTGAAAAAACGTTTTTTTATAGTAGGAATTTCTTTTATAAATTCCCTTATCATATGTTCAGACGCCTCAAAATCAGCGATTACACCATCTTTTAAAGGTCGAATTGTTTTAATGTTTTCATGCGTTTTACCCTGCATGAGACTTGCTTTTTTACCAATAGCAATTATTTTTTTCGTTGTGCGATCCATAGCTACTATAGAAGGACTATCAACTACAACTTTTCCTTTATGAATGATCAAAGTATTAGCAGTACCTAAATCGATAGCTACTTCTTCAGTCATAAAATCAAAAAACCCCATAA
>CBDTUD010000032.1:0-32232 GCA_965363545.1 uncultured Flavobacteriaceae bacterium
GCAGTACCTAAATCGATAGCTACTTCTTCAGTCATAAAATCAAAAAACCCCATAAATGTATACTGATTAAGATGTTATTATTGCGAATTTGACAAATGTAATAAATTTACTGTATTATTATACAAATGATATTAAATAGTTTAGCCTATTTTGTATCATTTTAATAAATTTTTTGAAGGGATTGAATAACAAATATACAACTAATGTTTGAAATGACGCACTCCCGTTAAAACCATAGAAATATTGTGTTCATTGCAATAATCTATAGATAATTGGTCTTTAATAGAGCCTCCAGGCTGAATAACCGCTGAAATACCAGCATTGTCAGCGATTTCAACACAATCTGGAAATGGGAAAAATGCATCACTGGCCATTACCGAACCTTTTAAGTCAAATTTAAAAAATTGTGCTTTGGTGATAGCTTGATTCAAGGCATCGACTCTCGATGTTTGTCCGGTACCACTTGCGCAAAGTTGCTTGTTTTTAGCCAAAACAATAGTGTTCGATTTAGTGTGTTTACATATTTTAGAAGCAAATAATAAATCTTCCACTTCACGATCTGTTGGATGTGATTTTGTTGCTTGTTTTAAATTTGATATCGAGTCCGTCAATTTGTCTTTTTCTTGTAAAAGCACACCGTTTAATGCTGTACGATATTGAATGTCAGGCATTAAAATGTCTTTTTGTGCTAAAATTATTCTATTTTTCTTTCCTTTTAAAATTTCTAAAGCTTCGTTTTCATACATTGGTGCAATAACTACTTCACAAAATAATTCATGAATTTGTTTCGCTGTTGCAACATCGATTTTTGTATTCGAAATTAATACTCCTCCAAACGCAGAAACAGGGTCACCTTGCAAGGCATCAGCATAAGCTTGTGAGATTGTTTCTCTTTGAGCGATACCACAGGCATTATTGTGTTTTAAAATGGCAAAAGTAGGTGCTTCTCCCTTAAACTCATTCATTAAATTAACCGCAGCATCCACATCTAATAAGTTGTTGAAAGAAAGTTCTTTACCGTGTAGCTTATCAAATAACCCATCTAAATCCCCGAAGAAATAGCCTTTTTGATGTGGATTTTCTCCATAGCGTAAAGCATTTGCTTGGTCAAAGCTTTCGCGGAATAATACTTCACTTTGATTTAAATATTTAAATATTGCACTATCATAATGGCTAGAAACACCAAATGCTTTTGCTGCAAACTTTTTACGATTCTCCAAAGATATTTTGCCTTTATTTTCAGATAAAATTTCTAAAAAATCTGCATATTGATTTCTTGAAGAAACACAAATTACATCTTTAAAATTTTTCGCTGCTGCTCGGATTAATGAAATACCTCCAATATCAATTTTTTCAATAATTTTTTGTTCATCAGCACCACTCGCAACTGTTTTTTCGAAAGGATATAAATCAACAATTACAATATCAATTTCAGGAATTACATAGCTTTGCATTTGCTCTATATCACCATCATGTTCTCTTCTTCCTAAAATTCCGCCAAAAACTTTTGGATGTAATGTTTTTACCCGACCTCCCAAAATAGAAGGATATGAAGTTAGATCTTCAACCGGAATCACATCGATTCCCAGGTCTTTAATGAAACTTTCGGTACCACCTGTAGAATAAATAGTTACATTTAAATTGTTTAACTTTTTTACTATTGGCTCTAGTCCGTCTTTATGAAAAACAGAAATTAATGCTGATTTTGGCTTTTTTGTTGTGCTCATGGTGTTGCTTTGATGTATTTTGCAAAACTACTAAAAACATTGATTGTTACGGCTTTAAAATTTTACTTTTTCAAATCTAGTTCTGCCACTTTTTTGCATACAAATTCTAGTAATTCTTCGTCTTTCTCTGAAAACGGACTCACATGGTGCGAATCAATATCAATCTGACCGATATTAACACCATTTTTGAAGATAGGAATAACGATTTCAGATTTTATATCAAATCCACAAGAGATGTAATTGTCTTGTTCGGTTACATCTTGAACAACAAAATTTTCATTACTTACAGCTACTTGTCCACAAATTCCTTTTCCAAAAGGAATAATAGTGTGTTCGGTTGGTTTTCCTGCAAATTGAGCCAATTTAAGCTCTTGTTTTTCTCCGTTTTTAAAATAAAAGCCAACCCAATCGTAATAATCGATTTCATTTTTTAAATAATCACAAATATCCTGTAAAATTTTTTCAACAAAAGTATTCGTATTGATGATGTCGATAACTTTCGCCTGAATTTCTTGTAGTTTCATAACTTTCTATTAAATTTGAGAGCAAAATTAAAACCTTTTTCTTTGCGAAAAAACAGAACCATAATTATTTTTTTAGTCAAATTCTTTGCGACCTATTTTATTCTTTTCGGAATTTATTCCTTCTATTTGAATCGAACACAACAAAAGGATGCTATTTTTGTATGTTCTCCTGTAACGAACGTCGTTGCACAACATGTTTCTATGTTAGCAAATATGATGGGATACGACGCGAGAATTGAACAAAATACGGATGAATTATCGATTAAATTTATTTTAAACGGACAATATGTTTCGAGAATAATTGAAGGTTGTAATTCCTTTAGTATTATTATATTATTTTGGGCTTTTATAATTGCTTTTTCAGGAAGTTTAAAAGCAACTATCTTATTTGGACTCTTCGGTACTTTCTTGATTTACATTACTAACTTATTGAGAATTATCGCATTAAGTGTGTTGTATTATCGATTTCCAGAATATCAAGATATTTTACATAATTTGTTGTTTCCAGCAGTTATATACGGATTGACATTTATTTTATGGATTACTTGGGTTAAATACTTTTCAAATATCACAAAAAATGGATCTTAATAAAGTAATAAAAATAGGTATTATTTTGTTGTTATTCTTTGCATTGGTTTTAGTGCGTGCATTCGAAAACAATTTGTTCTACGATCCCTTTATTCTATATTTTGAAAATGATTATTTGCATAAAGCAATTCCTAATTTTAGTGGTAGAAACCTTTTGTTTAGCATGACATTTCGCTATTTTTTAAATACAATTATTTCTTTGGTAATTATTTACGTGGCCTTTCAGAATAAAGATTTTGTGAAATTTGCGATCAAATTTTATGTTTTAGCCTTTGTAATTTTGATGATTACTTTTTTAATTATTTTGAAAGGAGAATTGGCACATGGTTATTTATTTGCATTTTATATCCGAAGATTTCTCATTCATCCACTTTTTGTATTGTTACTTTTACCTGCATTTTACTATAAGCAATTGAATTCCAATGAAATTATTTAACAGTAATTTAAAATAAAAATTACTTTTTTTTGTTATTTTTGATGTGATGTTACAGGTTTTAAATAAAATAATTGCAATAATACTTGCCGCAATAGTATTTTTTTCAACACTTTCTTTTACAGTTGAGAAACATGTTTGCATGGGTGAGATTACTGACGTAGCTTATTTCTTAAAAGCTGATTCTTGCGGAATGCAAGAGAATGAATGTCCAATTGATAGTCCAACTGAGTCAAAAATTCAAAAAGAAAAATGTTGTAATGATATTCATGAATTGATTCCAGGTCATCAAAATGAACAGCAAGCATTGCAAAAATTAGAGCTAAATCAAGTTGAATTCATACTTGCATTTACCTATACATATATCAATCTTTTCGAAACAAGTAACGAAAACATTGCATATGTAGACTATACACCACCTCTGGTCGAGAAGGATATTCAGATACTTCATCAAACTTTCTTAATTTGATTTTATAGATTTTTAAAAATGTGTTAGCATTGGTTTGTCCTATGTTCAACTATTTTGTCGATTATTTTTTAATTCTAAAAAATTAATCCTACCTAAAATCTATAGAATGCTTAATAAAATCATACGTTATTTTTTAGAGAACAAATTAGTAACAGTTCTCTTATTGTTGACCCTAATTACTTGGGGTATTATTACTTCTCCTTTCGATTGGAATACCGGATTTTTACCAAAAGATCCTGTTCCAGTAGATGCTATTCCCGATATTGGAGAGAACCAGCAAATTGTATTTACGCAATGGCCTGGAAGATCTCCTCAAGATATCGAAGATCAAATATCATATCCCATGACGACCTATTTATTGGGTATTCCGGGTGTGAAAACTATTCGAAGCTCATCCATTTTTGGCTTTTCTAGTATCTATATTATTTTTAATGATGATGTTGAATTTTATTGGTCTAGATCAAGAATATTAGAAAAACTTAATTCCTTACCAGCCGGTTTATTACCCGATGATGTAACGCCAACTTTAGGGCCTGATGCTACGGCTCTCGGACAAGTGTATTGGTATACGTTAGAGGGTAGGGATAAAGATAATAATCCAACAGGTGGTTGGGATTTACATGAAATTCGAACAGTACAAGATTTTTATGTCAAGTATGGTTTGAATGCCGTTGATGGTGTTTCTGAGGTCGCATCGGTCGGAGGTTATGTGAAAGAATATCAAATTGATATAAATCCAGATGCGCTAAAAGCATACAATATTTCATTGCTTAAGGTGATGCAAGCCGTCCAAAAATCGAATAAAGATGTTGGTGCTAAAACTATTGAAATCAATCAAGCAGAATATTTAGTTCGTGGTTTGGGTTATATTAAAAACACCGAGGATATTGAAAAAGCTGTAGTTGCGGTACAAAATAATGTTCCGGTAAGAATTAAAGATATTGCAGTAGTAACTTTAGGTCCGGCAACAAGAAGGGGCGCTCTTGATAAAGGAGGCGCTGAGGTTGTTGGTGGTGTTGTGGTAGCACGATATGGTTCTAATCCCTTAGAAGTTATCAACAATTTAAAAGAGAAAATCAAAGAAATTGCTCCTGGTCTTCCTAAAAAAGTCTTGGCAAATGGAGTTGAAAGTCAGCTTACCATAGTTCCTTTTTATGATCGTACGCAGTTAATTCACGAAACTATCGGAACTTTAGAAAGTGCCTTATCGCATGAAATCTTGATCAGTATAATTGTTGTTTTGGTTTTAGTGCTCAACTTGCGAGCATCGATAATAATTTCCAGTTTACTGCCGGTGGGTGTACTCATGACATTTATTGTGATGCAATATGCCGGAGTCGATGCCAATGTTGTTGCCCTATCTGGTATTGCCATTGCGATTGGTGTGATGGTCGATGTAGGTATTGTCTTCGTTGAAAACATCATTCGCCATTTAGAAATGCCTGAAAATAAAGATGTAAAGGCTAAAGAATTAATGCAAGTAATCTATAAGGCGACGATTGAGGTTGCTTCTGCAATTACCACTGCGCTGGCAACTACGGTGGTGAGTTTTCTACCTATTTTTGCCATGCAATCTGCTGAAGGTAAATTATTCAAACCCCTCGCATTTACCAAAACATTTGCCCTTTTGAGCGCTTTTTTTCTTGGTATTGCAGTACTTCCTGCCTTAGCACATTTTATTATGGGTATCGATTATGACAAAAAGAGGATCCGTAGATTTTGGAGTATTTTACTCATTATTAGTGGTGTTCTATTTACATTATATGTTCATACAGCACTTCCTTTAGCCTTAACCTTAATCGGAATAAACAACCTTTTAGAACCTCGTTGGCCGGATAAATGGAAGAATTTTCCAAATTATATTAACCTAGGAATTACACTTTTTATTGCGTCTTTTTATCTCACTAAAGAATGGTTGCCACTTGGTCCGCAAAATGGAATAATCATTAATTATCTTTTCGTTTTGTTCCTTATCGGAATCATTCTCGTGGCTTTAATGGGAATCGTTCACTTTTATGAACCAGTTTTAAAATGGTGTCTCAATAATAAAGGAAAGTTTTTGCTTATTCCTTTGGTCGCATTATTTTTTGGGGTTTTAGTTTGGATTGGATTCAATAGTACATTTGGTTTTGTAGGCAATGGTTTGGAATCGGTCGGTTGGAAAAAAGTAAGGCAAACTTCTTTTTGGACAGCTGCCTCAAAACGGTTTCCCGGAATTGGATCTGAATTTATGCCATCTTTAGATGAAGGTAGTTACCTCTTGATGCCAACTTCCATGCCGCATTCGGGGATGGAATATAATAGTAAGATTCTTGGACAGTTAGATATGCTTTTGACAAACATTCCTGAAGTTGAAATGTCTGTAGGAAAATTAGGACGTGTAGAATCGGCTTTAGATCCGGCACCTATTTCGATGTTTGAAAATGTTGTCAATTACAAACCGGAATTTATTTTGGATGAAAACGGACGTCGAATGCGATTTAAAACAGATCGAAAAGATCGGTTTATTACCACCGAAAAAGATTCTGTTTCAAACGAAGAAGGTTTAGAGAAAGGTATTATTAAAGAAGATTTGATTTCCGATGAAAATGGTGAGTTTTATCGAAATTGGAGACCTCAAATCAAATCTCCCGATGATATTTGGGAGGAAATTGTAAAAGTGACCAAAATCCCGGGTATTACTTCCGCGCCTAAATTGCAACCTATTGAAACTCGTTTAGTCATGTTGCAAACCGGTATGCGCGCACCAATGGGAATCAAAGTGTACGGCCCAGATTTAAAAACAATTGAAGATTTTGGCTTGCAATTGGAATCTATTCTAAAAGAAGTTCCATCTGTTAAATCCGAGGCTGTTTTTGCGGACAGAATTGTGGGGAAACCGTATTTGCATCTTAATATCAATCGTGATGAAATAGCCCGATATGGCTTGAATATTGAAGATGTGCAGCAAAGTATTGAAACAGCGATTGGAGGTATGAAAATCACTTCAACGGTTGAAGGAAGAGAGCGTTTTCCGGTGCGGGTTCGATATCCAAGAGAATTGCGTGACGACCCTGAATCCTTACGAAAAATTTTAATTTCAACACCAGTAGGAGCTCAAATTCCGCTCTCACAACTAGTTGATTTTGAATATAAAAAAGGGCCACAAGCTATAAAAAGCGAGAATACTTTTTTAGTGGGTTATGTGCTATTTGATAAACGTGAAGGTCATGCAGAAGTTGATGTAGTTAATGAGGCACAAGCCATAATTGAATCAAAAATAGCAACCGGTGATTTGGTTGTTCCGGCAGGTATTAATTATAAGTTTTCTGGAAGTTATGAAAACCAAATTCGAGCAGTAAAGCGCCTTGCTATTGTAATTCCAATCAGTTTGTTGGTGATATTTTTATTGCTATTTTTTCAGTTTAAAACCGTCATTGCTTCTTCTATTCATTTTTCTGGTGTATTTGTTGCTTTCGCCGGTGGGTTTATCATGCTATGGCTATATGGTCAGGATTGGTTCTTAAATTTTTCCATTTCTGGAGTGAATATGCGAGACTTGTTTCAAATGCATCCTATCAATTTGAGTGTTGCCGTTTGGGTTGGATTCATTGCCTTATTCGGTATTGCAACCGATGATGGAGTAATTATGGGAACCTATATTCATCAAGTTTTCGAAGAGAAAAAGCCTAAAACAATTCCTGCAGTTCGAGCAGCAGTTTTAGAAGCTGGTAAAAAACGTGTTCGTCCTGCAATGATGACAGCCGCAGTTGCGATTATTGCTCTACTGCCGGTATTAACTTCTTCGGGTAAAGGAGCAGATATTATGATACCAATGGCGATTCCAACTTTTGGCGGAATGAGTTTACAAATCATGACCATGTTTGTTGTGCCAGTTTTACAGGCTTATTGGAGAGAAACGGTAATCAAAAATCAAAGTAAAAAAATAAAAAATGAAAACTAAACTTTTAATTATCATTTTGCTGTGCGGGATACAACTGCAAGCGCAAAACTTAGAGGATTACTATACTATAGCTGCAGAAAATAATCCTGGCTTAAAATCGCAATATGCCCAATTTGAAGCTGCAATGCAAAAAGTCTCTCAAGTAAACTCTTTGCCAGACCCAACACTTTCTTTCGGATATTTTATTTCGCCGGTTGAGACTCGAGTTGGTCCCCAAAAAGCGAAATTCTCATTAAATCAAATGTTTCCTTGGTTTGGAACATTATCGGCCCAAGGAAATGTTGCTACACTATTGGCAGAAGCGAAATACCAATCTTTTTTAGATGCGAGAAACTTGCTTTTTTATCAAGTTGCTGCGGCATATTATCCGTTATACGAACAAAAAGAAGGCATAAAAATAGTAAAAGAAAATGTGGAAATTTTAGAAGCCTATAAAGCCATTTCAAATTCTAAGTTTAAAAATGGAAGTGGTTCTTTAGTCGATGTGCTTCGAGTTGATATTCTGTTAAAAGAATCGCAAACCGATTTGGAGATTTTAAAGAAAAAGGAGACTTCTCTTTTGACTTCCTTCAATAAATTACTGAATAGGGAGTCGCAGCTTGAAGTTAGTATTGCCGACGATCTTGCTATGGAATTTATACCAGAAATGTATCGAAAAGACTCTTTATTAGACAATAATCCTTTAGTACATTCGATTGATTTGAAAATTAAAGCGCAAGAGGTAGCTAAAGATGTCGCGATCAAACAAGGTTTACCAAAATTTGGGATTGGATTAGATTATGTGTTGGTTGCCGAACGAAACGATATGGATATTAGCGATAATGGTAAAGATGTTTTAATGCCAATGGTTAGCATAACACTGCCGATTTTCAGAGGTAAATACAAAGCGGCTCAAAAAGAAGCACAACTGCTTCAAGAGAGTTATACCTATGAAAAACAAGAACTAAATAATACCCTGATTTCCTCTTATGAAATTGCACTTTTTGAAGTTCAACGTCAAGCGGAATTAATTGCTTTGTACGATATACAAATCACCGAATCAGAACAAGTTCTTAATTTATTGTTCAAAGACTATGGGAACTCTGGTAAAGATTTTGAAGAAGTACTTCGCACGCAGAAGCAACTGTTAACCTATGATAAATTAAAAATCACTGCATTGGCATCTCATAAAATTGCCTTGGCAAAACTAGATTATATCACCTCAAAAAATAAATAGAAAATGAAAAATATTTCAACAAAAACAATCGCAATTGGCTTTTCTATACTCCTTTTCGGATTATTCTTAGGATGGATCATTTTTAGTGATTCCGGTAATAAGGTAAACGAATCGCATGTACATGATCAGGAAACTGTAGAAACTATTTGGACATGTTCGATGCATCCGCAAATACGACAAAATGAACCGGGTGATTGCCCGATATGTGGTATGGAGTTAATTCCACTTGGGGATGATTCTACAGATGATGAAAACCCTATGGCGATAAATATGTCGCCAACAGCAATGCAATTAGCCAACATTAGTACTGCACTTGTAGGTAAAATGAAACCAGTTAAATTAGTTAGGCTTAACGGAAAAGTACAAGAAGATGAACGCTTAGTTTATTCACAATCTTCGCATATTCCGGGTAGAATAGAGTCTTTATGTGTAAATTTTACAGGGGAATTTGTTAAAAAAGGACAGCAGATTGCCACAATTTATTCACCTGATTTAGTAACAGCGCAAGAAGAGTTGTTCGAAGCGCAAAAACTGCAAGAATTACAACCTCAATTATTTAGCTCGGCCAAAGAAAAGTTACGAAATTGGAAACTCTCGAATGCCCAAATTGAAAATATATTAGCAACCGGAAAAGCTAAGCAAGAATTGACAATTCATGCCGATGTATCCGGTTATATTACAAAAAAAATGGTCAATTTAGGAGATTATATTAAACGAGGAGAAGCCATTTACGAAATTGCAAATCTGAGTAATGTATGGATATTATTTGATGTATACGAATCAGATATTTCATGGATAAAAAAAGGAGATATCGTAAATTTCACAATACAATCGTTGCCTGGTGAGTCATTTCAAGGGACAATTTCATATGTTGATCCGATTATTAATTCGATAACAAGAGTGGCTCAGGCAAGAATTGAAGTTTCGAATAAAGATCAGAAGCTTAAACCGGAAATGTTTGTTTCTGGAATTGTCGAAGCTAAACTTCTCATTAAATCCGATGCCATCGTTATTCCTAAAACTGCAGTGATGTGGACAGGTGAGCGTTCGGTGGTTTATGTAAAATCGCCATCTGCTAAAGGAGTAAGTTTTCAACTTCGGGAAATTACTTTGGGAGCTTCTTTGGGGGATAGTTTTATAGTAAAAAACGGATTGGAAGAAGGCGAGGAAATTGCGGTAAATGGTACATTTAGTATCGATGCATCTGCACAGTTGGCAGGTAAACCAAGTATGATGAATCCGGATGGTGGTGCTGTAATGGCTGGTCATAATCATGGTGCAACACCAATGAAATCTTCTAACGAAACAACCCAAGATAGTAAGCAAAAAAATGCTGAAATTTCTACAGAAGCAAAGAAAGAATTACAACCAATTTACATACATTATTTTGAAATGAAAGATGCCCTGACCAAAGATAATTTTGAAGAAGCCAAAGAAAAAGGTGGTCAAATTTTAAAGGCAATAGATGCTGTAAATAGTTCGCTTTTTAAAGGAGAATCGCATGCGGTTTTAGCTAAAATTAGCGCTGAGATTAAAAATGATTTGCAACATATTGCGCATTTTACCAATATTGGTGAACTTCGAAAAGCTTTTCAAAATACATCTAAATCGGTTATTAAAATAACCACCATATGGCATGCTAATAGCGAAACATTATATCTATTGCATTGTCCGATGGTAGATTCTAATAAAGGAGCAGATTGGATCAGTCTTTCGAAAAAAATTGAAAATCCATATTTTGGTTCAGAGATGCCGAATTGCGGCGAAGTAAAAACAACTTTTTAAAATTTAGACAAATGAAGCAAACTTATAAAATTCAAGGAATGAGTTGCTCAGGCTGCACTTCTAGTGTGGAAGACTCTTTGAGCAATTTGAAAGAAATACAATCGGTGAAAGCCGATTTAAAAAAGGGGAGTGTTGAGATTGAAATGAATAAACATGTTTCTTTAGAAAAATTGCAAGAAACACTTTTAAAATCCGGATTGCATTATACATTTGTAAACCCGAATCAACCGGATACCGAAAAAAAGCATATTCATCCTAATAAAAAGGTTTCTGGTAACGGTGTTTTTTATTGTCCCATGCAATGTGAGGGCGAAAAAATCTATCATAATTCAGGTGATTGCCCAGTATGTGGAATGGATTTAATCGAGCAGCCAAAATCGCCACAAGCAACCCAATATACTTGTCCGATGCATCCCGAAATAATTGAAAACGCACCAGGATCTTGTCCGATTTGTGGAATGGATTTAGTGCTAATGCAACCCTCAGAAAGTGAAGAAGATGTAACCTACAATAAGTTGCTGAGAAAAATGAAAATTGCCTTACTATTTACGATTCCAATTTTTTTAATTGCAATGTCAGATATGTTGCCAAATAACTTTTTGTTGGATATTTTTTCGCAAAAAGTTTGGAATTGGATTCAATTTGCTCTTTCGCTTCCAGTTGTTTTTTACGCATGCTGGATGTTTTTTGAACGTGCTTGGAAATCTATAATTACATGGAATTTAAATATGTTTACCCTTATCGGAATTGGTTCTGGAGTAGCATTTGTGTTTAGTATTTTTGCCTTGCTTTTTCCTGCGGTTTTCCCAGATGCTTTTAAAACTGAAAGTGGAACTGTTTTTGTATATTTTGAAGCAGTTACCGTTATTCTGACCTTAGTTTTATTAGGGCAATTATTAGAGGCACGTGCTCATAGTAAAACGAGCGGCGCTATTAAAGCACTGCTTAAATTGGCACCCACAGAAGCGACCTTGGTAAAAGATGGAGAGGATAAAACCATCTCTATTAATGACATTAAAAAAGGGAATATTCTACGCGTAAAACCTGGTGATAAAATTGCTGTAGATGGAAAAATAACGAAAGGAAACGGTAATATTGATGAGTCTATGATAACTGGAGAACCAATTCCGGTGGATAAAAAAGAAGGAGATCAAGTCAGTTCAGGCACCATTAACGGAACCACTTCTTTTTTGATGGAAGCGGAAAAAGTAGGTTCAGAAACCTTACTTTCTCAAATCATACATATGGTCAATGAGGCGAGCAGATCGCGAGCTCCTATTCAAAAATTAGCAGATAAAATTTCTAAATATTTTGTTCCGATAGTAATTTTAATTGCAGCGATTACTTTTGTAGTTTGGGCAAAATTTGGTCCAGATCCTGCTTTGGTTTATGCCTTTGTAAATTCTATAGCAGTACTTATTATTGCTTGTCCGTGTGCTTTAGGATTAGCGACTCCGATGTCAGTTATGGTTGGGATAGGTAAAGGTGCCCAAAATGGTGTTTTGATAAAAAATGCGGAAGCTTTGGAGCGAATGAATAAAGTAAATGTTTTGATTACCGATAAAACAGGAACAATTACCGAAGGAAAACCTTCTGTTGAAAAGGTAGTGGCATGGAATGGTTTTGATCAAAAAATACTGTTGCAATACATCGCATCTTTAAATCAGCAAAGTGAACATCCTTTGGCAAAGGCTGTGGTTAAGTATGGAAAAGAAAAGAAACTAGAAATAATTCCGGTTAACGATTTTAAATCTATCACAGGAAAGGGAGTTACTGGAATTATTTTGGATAAAAAAATAGCTTTAGGCAACGAAAGTTTATTGCAATCGCAACTAATAGAAATTCCAAAAGAAGTAAAAAATAGCGTAATTGCCGAACAAAAACAAGGTAAAACGGTTAGTTATATTGCGATGGATAACCAAGTTGCCGGTTTTGTTACGATAACGGATGCAATAAAAGCAACAAGCAAAAAGGCGATTAAAGAACTTTTGGAGGATGGCGTAGAAGTGATTATGGTGACGGGAGATAATGAAAACACGGCAAGAGCGGTTGCTAAAACTCTACACTTATCGAATTTTACAGCGCAAGCGACACCGGAAGATAAATTAAAAATAATCAAAGAATTACAGCAAAAAGGAAAAGTGGTTGCTATGGCTGGCGACGGAATTAATGATGCCCCTGCATTAGCACAAGCTGATATTGGTATTGCCATGGGAACCGGAACTGATGTAGCCATTGAGAGTGCAGAAATAACGTTGATTAAAGGAGATTTAATCGCAATTTTAAAAGCAAAAAACTTGAGTCATGAAGTCGTAAAAAACATCAAACAAAATTTATTTTTTGCATTTGTTTATAATAGTATCGGTGTTCCAATTGCAGCAGGAGTTCTATTTCCGGTATTTGGAATTTTGCTTTCTCCAATGATTGCCGCTGCTGCAATGAGTTTTAGCTCGGTTTCGGTTATCACAAATTCTCTCCGTTTACGAACCAAAAAAATTTAGATATAACCTATAAAACTTCATAAATAATTCAGTTTTTAGATATAAGTTTGCAGCAAATTAAAATTAAAAACAACAAAATTATTAAATAATTTAAAATCATTAAAATGAAAAAAAACATCTTAACCTTAGCTGTTCTATTTGTAATGGGATTTGCTTTTACATCATGTAACGAAACTAAAAAAGAAACTGAGGAAGTTGCTACTGAAGAAACTGCTAACGAAGTAGAAGCTGCAAAAGAGGTAATTAGCGAAGATTTAGCTATGGCTGCTTACCAATGTCCTATGAAATGTGAAGGAGAAAAAACTTACGCAGAGCCAGGAACTTGTCCTTCTTGTAATATGGACTTGAAAAAAGTAGAGGTTGCAGCTGACGAATCTGTTGAGGTAGAAGAATCTCACGAAGGTCACGATCACGACTAAATTTTATAAACGAACTAAACTGAATTAGATTATGAAGAAAACACTTTTAATTTTAGCAATTGCAGCCGGAACATTTTTTACAAGTTGTGATACTTCCAAATCAACTGCAGATACTGCAGCAAAATTACCAGAATCGACAATGAGCGTTGTAGATATGCAATCAGCTTTAAGCGATAATGAAGAAATTCAAAACAAAGTAAAAGAACAATTGGTAAGCAATGAGAGTTTACAAGGAAAAGCTTTAGATTTCTTGAAAAAGAATCCAGATACCAAGGCGCAAGCAATGGATTTGTTAAAAGCGAATCCTGATGCTAAATCAAAAGTGATGGAAGCAGTTTTAGCTAATCCTGAATTGACTAGTAAAGTAATGAATTGGATTTCTAGCAATCCTGAAATTTTGAAACAAGCAATGAGCTTGATCGGAATGTAATTCAAAGTTCTTTAAAAATAAAAAAGAGGTTTTCTATTGTAGAAAACCTCTTTTTTTTTAAGCAATTGAATGCTATTTATTTTTCAGACAAGCATTAATAAAATCTACAAATAAAGGGTGCGGACTCAAAACAGTACTTTTATATTCAGGATGGTATTGTACACCTATAAAATAAGGATGTGTGGGGATTTCTACAATTTCCACCAATCCGGTATTTGGATTAACACCAGTTGCTTTTAAACCGGCATCACTTAGTTGTTGAAAATATTTGTTGTTAAATTCATATCTATGACGATGTCTTTCACTAATCAAATCTTTTTTATAGGCATTGTAAACTCTCGAATTTTTATCGAGTTTACAGTCCCAAGCGCCTAAACGCATAGTTCCTCCTTTTTCTGTAACTTTTTTCTGATCTTCCATGATATCTATTACAGGATATGGAGTGCTAGAATTCATCTCAGTTGAATTTGCTTTGTCTAAATGCAAAACATTTCGCGCATATTCAATAACCGCCATTTGCATTCCTAAACAAATTCCTAAAAAGGGAACATTATTTTCACGAGCATATTGCACTGCAGAGATTTTTCCTTCAATTCCACGGTCACCGAATCCTGGAGCTACAATGATTCCATTTAAACCTTCCAATTTTTCGGCAACATTTTTCTTATTTATTTTTCCGGAGTGAATGGAATGAATTTTAACCTTTACCTCATTTTGTGCACCGGCATGTTCTAATGATTCAATGATTGACTTATAAGCATCTTGTAATTCGACGTATTTTCCTACTAATCCAATTTCAACAGTGTCTTTTGGATTTTTATATTTTGTCAAGAAATTATTCCAAGCATTTAAATTTGGACTTTTTTTCGCTTTTAAACCTAATTGCTCTAAAACCACTTTATCTAAACCTTCTTTTTGCATTAAATTAGGTACATCATAAATGGTCTTTACATCGATTGATTCAATAATGGCTTCTTGCTTTACATTACAAAAAAGTGCTAATTTTTGTTTGATACTATCCGTTAAGGTATGTTCTGTTCGGCAAACTAAAATATCCGGACTTACACCACTTTGCATTAATTCTTTTACCGAATGTTGTGTGGGTTTTGTTTTTAATTCTCTCGCCGCCGCTAGGTAAGGTATTAAGGTTAAGTGAATTACGATAGCATTTTCTTTACCTAGATCCCATTTTAGCTGACGAACAGCTTCTATATAAGGTAAAGATTCGATATCACCAACGGTACCTCCAATTTCTGTTATAACAATATCGTAATCTCCTGTTTCGCCTAAAAGTTGAATACGATGTTTAATTTCATCTGTGATATGCGGAATGATTTGAACTGTTTTACCTAAATAATCTCCTTTGCGTTCTTTATTTATTACGGTTTGATAAATTCTTCCGGTAGTAACGTTATTGGCTTGTGATGTATTGATGTTTAAAAAACGCTCATAATGTCCTAAATCTAAATCCGTTTCAGCTCCGTCTTCTGTAACATAACATTCACCATGTTCATAAGGGTTTAAGGTGCCGGGATCAATATTTATATATGGATCTAGCTTTTGGATGGTTACTGAGAATCCACTTGCTTGTAATAATTTTGCAAGTGAGGCTGCAATAATTCCTTTTCCGAGAGAAGAAGTAACTCCTCCTGTGACAAAAATATATTTTGTTTGAGGCATGGTGTATAGGTTTGTGCAAAATTACAAAGTCTGGTTACTTTGGCAAGAATTTTCGTTTTTATTTTTGAGGCATGATAAAATTTCCTAAATGTTCTTTATTGCATAAAATGTAAACAAATAAAAAGGGTAGAAATCTTAAGATTTCTACCCTTTTTTACATATAAAATATTAATTCAAATTCTAGTTATTGGAAACAATAATGCTTGTATTTGTTGATTTTTTTTCTGCAACTTCTTTGTTGTTGGTATTTGATTCTTCTAAAACCTCATTAGAAACTACAATAACTTCTGTTTCAAATTTAGAATTAGTAACCGTATGTTTTGTGGTAGCGAATTCTTTTACAAGATCTGAAGAGACTACAATAACTTCATTTTCGAATTTAATGTTTTTTACTTGGATTTTTTCAGTAGAAACACAGCTGCCATTGGAAGCTCCACAAGAAATTAAGGATGCCGCCGCAAAGCTAAAAACAAATAAATACGCTAACTTTTTCATAAGTTTATGATTTAGGTTATTAAAATTACAGGGGACAATTTCTTTATTAACGTAAAAAGACGAGGTATATTATATAAAGTGCCAAAAATTATGCAGTTAGCTTATTTAAAGTGTAAATAATTAGTGCCTCAACGGTTTTATAAGGATCTTCGCTGAAGGTTAAATTTGCCCTATTTGCAATAATTGCATTCATAGAAACAGCGTGATGACCTAATAGTTTGGCTAGACCATAAATAGCTGAAGTTTCCATTTCTAAATTAGTTATTCGCATCGAATTATAAGAAAAGGAATCAATTTTATTATTGAGGTGCATATCTTGAATCGGTAGCCTTAAAATTCTTCCTTGCGGACCGTAAAACCCTCCAGCAGTTGCGGTTATACCGGAATAAATTATATCTGAAGTCAATTTTTTTTCTAAAACACTACTATTTTTTACAATATAAGGTCTAGATTTTTCTTTGCAATAATGAGTATGTTTAATGAACGCATCTTCAATGTCTTTTTCCAAAATAGTATCACAAACATAAGAATGTAATAAACCGTCAAATCCGAGTCCATGGGTGGCTAAAACAAAACTATCCACAGGGATATCGCTATGCAGAGAGCCGGAAGTTCCTATTCGCACGATATTTAAAGAGGTGAGTTCTTTTTTAATTGTTCTTGTTTGCAAATCTATATTTACCAAAGCATCCAACTCATTCACAACAATATCGATATTGTCAGGACCAATTCCGGTAGAAATAACCGTAAATCTTTTATTTTTATAGGTTCCGGTAATGGTCCGGAATTCTCTTTTTTGTGTTTCAAATTCAATTGTATCAAAATGTTTTGCAACTTTCGGAACGCGATCTTGATCGCCAACAAAAATGATGTTTTCGGCAAGATTTTCCGGTTTTAAATTGATATGATAAATACTTCCGTCGGGATTTAATATTAATTCGGAGGCTCCTATTTTACTCATTATGATTAGTTTGAAATTAAAAAAAACTTAGGATTACAATTAAAATTAACCGCCAACTCTTTTTACGCGATATCCTTCTTGCTGTAAAATTTGCATGATTTTATCTCGATAATTTCCTTGAATGATAATTTCACCATCTTTTACACTACCGCCAACGCCACATTTGGTTTTTAATAATTTTCCAAGATCTTTTAAATCAGCAGCTTTTCCTTCAAATCCGGAAATCACAGTAACAGTTTTTCCACCTCTTCCTTTATTAGAAAAATGTGCTTCTAAATATTGATCGGCTGGTGCGATAGTTTCTTGGGTGTCATCCTGTAAAGAAGAAAAATCTTCATTTTCATTAGTAGAAAATACAAATCCGCCTAAATCAGATAAACTATTTAAATTCTTTTTAGCCATGTCATCATTTCCAAAAAATTAGTATTCCAAAGGTAAAAAAATAATTTCCAAAAGAGAGAATTTAAGCGAATAATAGGAGCGTAAGTCATTAATTTCAAGACCTTATTTAGAATAGAGTAATCAAAAAAATAGACTTTAAAACTGGAATTTCACCCTATTTTTTTAATCGGTTCCAAGCAAAAAGAATGATGGCTGCAGATTCGAAAGTAAGTCCGGTTGCTAATAAAACCGAGGCTTGCGGCCAATGTAATACTTTACCCAAAGCGCCAATGATAATCAAAAAAACACCAAAGGTGAATAAAGTGATAACTTTTTTACTCATTTCAATTTATTTAATCAATCCTAATTCTCGTAATCGCTCGTTCAAATAAGCTCCAGCGGTAATATCTTTGTAAGCTTTTGGATGTTTTTCATCAATGCATTCCGGCAAGCAATCCAATTTCATGTCACTTTTTGGATGTGTAAAAAACGGAATCGAATAGCGTGATTTTCCCCAATCTTTTTTTGGTGGATTTACAACTCGATGAATGGTGGATCGCAATTTATTATTCGTCAAGCGCTGCAACATATCACCAACATTTATCACTAATTGTTCCGGTAAGGCAGTTACGGCAATCCACTCTCCTTTTTTTGATTTTACTTCTAAACCTGAAGCCGAAGCACCCATTAATAAAGTGATTAAATTAATGTCGCCATGTTCAGCCGCTCGAACCGCATTTTTTGGTTCTCCAACGATAGGTGGATAGTGAATCGGACGTAAAATACTGTTGCCATTAATGACATGGTTGTCAAAATAAAACTCCTCCAAACTAATGTATAAGGCAAGCGCTCTTAACACATAAATAGCAGTTTTTTCTAATTGTCGATATGCTTCCATACCAACTATATTGAAGTTTATATTTTCAGAAACCACCACATTATCCGGATAGTTCTCAGCAATTTTTTCTCCATTTGTAACCTCTTGTCCGAAATGCCAAAACTCTTTTAAATCGCCTTCTTTTTTGCCTTTCGCAGATTCTTTTCCAAAAGAAGTATAACCTCTTTGTCCGCCTAAACCTTCAATTTCATATTTTTTCTTCACATCTTCCGGAAGATTAAAAAATGCTTTTACTTCTTTGTATAGATCCTCTGTTAATTGTTCGCTTAAAAAATGACCTTTTAAGGCAACAAAGCCAATTTCTTCATAAGCTTTTCCAATTTCTTGGATGAATTTTTCTTTACGAGAACTGTCTTTAGATAAAAAATCTGTTAAATTAACACTTGGAATATTTTGCATGAATTAATTTTTAAAATTATTTTTTATACAAGGGGATTAGATAAGAAATCGTATAGTTAAAACTGAATCCGTTATCGTTTAAAAATACTTTATTGAATCCGGGAACGAATAAGTTTTTGAAATTATCAGGTTCTTTAGAAGTTATAATTTGGTTTCCCCTAAAGGAAAATCCTAAAAAGACATTATGTAATACTTCTACTTTCATACCAATAACAAATTCTACCCAAGAAGCACTTAAATTGTCATATTTTGATCCGGCAGGAATGTTTTGCTCAGGTAAAAACGGATCAGCATTTATTGTATATTCGTTCAAGGTTTGGTCAAAGGTGCTAAATCCATAGCGCAATCCAACGTAAATCATGTTTTCCATACCTATCCAATTTTTATAGGCATTAAAATCCGCTCCAGCTTTAATATATTGTCCGTTTGTTGTGAAGCTAAAAAAATCTTCCGTGTCTTTGTTTTCCAAATAGCCCAATTCAGCTGCAATAAAAAAACGTTTAGATATTCTGTAGTCACCAACAATTTCCAAGCCTTTTCTTTCTTCATTAAAAAAAGAATTTATGGGGTTGTAAAGATCGATACCTACTCGCAAACCATATCTATCTTTATAGGTTTTTGAAACGCTATCTTTTTTTACCACAACCTCTTTTTCTTGAGAAAAAGTAGACAATGAGGTTAATATGATTAAAATGTTAATGAAATATTTTAACATGAGCTGATTTTTCGTTTAAAATATTTTGAGGATCCTCATACGTTTCTACAGATTTAATCCAATTTTCTGTATCTTCAACCAAAGTAGTTACCCCATCGATAAAGACTGTTTTATAACCGCAAGAACGTGATATATATTCATCTTCTCGAATATAAGTCAAGTCAAAAATGTCACTATTATTTGTTTCAGTGGTGCCATCTGTACTTGAAATTGTAAGCTTATATTTTGTAAAATCGTCCGTTACCTTGATCGGAATTGCAATGGAATCCGTTAATAAGGTAATCGAATCTGTTCCGTAAAAACCTTCAATTCCTTCAATCTCTACTTTTAAATTCGCGACTTTTTTAAGATTATTTCTATTTTCTGCATCATAAAATCGAATAATCAGATGTGGTGTGATGTCTTCTAAACAAATATCATCTTTCTCACAACTGCCTAAAAAAGCAAGGATTAGAAGTAAAAGAAATGGGAAATATTTTTTTATTTTCTCAATCATTTTATCCTTCAATTTTTTCTAAAAGTACAACATTTTCTACATGATGAGTTTGAGGAAACATGTCTACTGCCTGTGTTTTCGTAATTTTATACTGCTCTTTCAGTAAAGAAAGGTCTCGAGCTTGTGTTGCCGAATTACAACTTACATACACGATTTTTTTCGGTAAAATACGTAAAATTTGATCTACTACATTTTTGTGCATTCCATCTCTTGGTGGATCAGTAATGATTACATCAGGTATTCCATTTTTATTGATGAAATCTTGCGTAAATACTTTTGCCATATCTCCAACAAAAAATTCAGTATTCGCAATAGTATTGAACTCTGCGTTGGTTTTTGCATCGGCGATTGCCTCTGGTACCGATTCAACACCGACTACTTTTTTTGCATTTTTCGCTACGAATTGAGCAATTGTTCCGGTACCGGTATATAAATCATACACAATTTCATCTCCGGTTAAACCGGCAAAATCACGAGTAATTTTATATAATTCATAGGCTTGAGCGGAATTTGTTTGGTAAAATGATTTGGCATTTATTTTAAAACGCAAACCTTCCATTTCTTCAAAAATATGATCTCTTCCGTTAAAAACAATAACTTCTTGATCGTAAATTGTATCGTTTCCTTTGCCATTAATTACGTATTGCAAAGAAGTAATTTCCGGAAATTTATCAGCTATATGCTGTAATAATAATTCTCTTTTCTGTTTGTTTTCTGAAAATAATTGCAAGACAACCATTATCTCTCCTGTAGAAGCGATACGAATCATTAAGGTTCGCAACAAACCACTTTGCTCTCTTGGATTAAAAAAAGAAATATCGTTTTTTACAGCAAATTCCTTAATCGTATTTCTAATGGCATTCGAAGGATCTACTTGTAAAAAACACTCATTAATATCCAAAATTTTATCCCACATTCGTGGAATATGAAAACCTAAAGCATTTTTATCATCAAATTCTTTTCCGCTATTAATTTCGTCTAATGTCAACCAACGAGAAGAAGAAAAAGAGAATTCCATTTTATTTCGATAAAAATAAATGTCTTTGCAACCTGCAATTGGAGTAACCTCGGGTAAATCTAAATGACCGATTCGAATTAAATTGTTTGTAACTTCGTTTTGTTTGAAAGCTAGTTGCTCTTCATACTTTAAATTTTGCCATTTGCATCCGCCACAAACTCCAAAATATTTACAGACCGGCTCGGTTCGTTTATCGGATAATTTATGAAATTTTACTGCTTTACCTTCATAATAGGACTTCCTTTTTCGACCAGTTTGAATATCGACTATATCTCCGGGAACGGCATTAGGTAAAAAAATCACTTTACCATCGGGAGCCTTTGCAACTGATTTTCCTTTAGCTGCGGCATCGAGCACTAAAACGTTTTCAAATATTTGAAATTTCTTTTTTCTTGACATGAGGCAAAAGTAATTCATTTTTATCATTTTTTTAATTGATTTCTAGAGGATTTCAAAAGGAATTTTCCTTAAGTTTCGCTCAAAAATTTTGTAATTTTCAGGCGGAATGGAAAATGATAAGCAACGAAAAATAATTCATATTGATATGGATGCTTTTTACGCTTCTGTTGAGCAAATGGATAATCCTGATCTGCAGGGAAAACCTATTGCGGTAGGCGGAGGTGAGGAGCGTGGTGTTGTTGCGGCTGCAAGTTATGAAGCAAGAAAATTTGGTGTTCGTTCTGCCATGGCAGGTGGATTTGCGAAGAAACTTTGTCCGCAACTTATTTTTGTCAAACCTCGATTTAATCGATACAAAGAAATATCCCAAAAAATAAGAAAAATCTTTTTTGAATATACTGATTTAGTAGAGCCACTTTCTTTAGATGAGGCATATTTGGATGTTACCGAAAATAAAAAAAATCAACTTTCGGCGACACTTATTGCGACAGAAATACGTGAAAGAATCTTTAAAGAAGTTGGTTTACACGCTTCTGGCGGAATTTCAAACAGCAAATTTGTTGCGAAGATTGCATCGGATATCAATAAGCCAAATGGTCAAAAAACAATTCCACCAGAAGAGGTAATTCCTTTTTTGGAGGAGTTAGGTGTAGAGAAATTTTTTGGTATTGGAAAAGTAACCGCTGCAAAAATGTATCAATTGGGAATTTTTCAAGGAAAAGATTTGAAAACAAAGTCGTTGGAGTTTTTGCAAGAGCATTTTAAAAATTCAGGAAAATATTATTTTGATATTGTTAGAGGAAATCATTTCAGCGAAGTAAAACCAAATCGTATTCAAAAGTCGGTTGCAGCAGAGCATACCTTTACTAAAAATCTGACTTCAGAAATTTATATGATGGAGCGATTAGATAAAATTGCAGAGGAACTCGAAATGCGATTGCAAAAATCGAAAATCGCCGGAAAAACGGTAACGTTAAAGATTAAATACAGTGATTTTACGCAGCAAACGAGAAGTAAAACTTTGCCGTATTTTATCAAGGAAAAAAGCTTACTATTAGCAACCGTTAAGGAATTATTGTACCAAGAAAAAATGCAGAACTCCGTTCGATTGCTGGGGATTTCAGTGACAAACCTTAATACTACTACAAAGAAAAAAGAAAAAGTGATTGACGTGCAACTCCAGTTTGATTTTTAGCTCTTATTTTTTTTTATAAACGCATAAACAAGACCAAGCCAGCCTAAGATTAAAAGCAGCCCGCCAAGAGGTGTGATAAACCAAATATACTTTGCAGGAACACCTCCTGCAGAAATTGCAAAAATTGAACCTGAAAAGAAAATAATTCCTACAATAAATAAAATACTAATTCTATTCTTAGTTTTTTCGACCAAATCGGAATAGGTATTTACAAAGAGTAAAACAATGGCATGATACATCATATATCGCACACCGGTTTCGAAACTGGCAAGAACCTCTGGTTCTAATTTTTCTTTCAATGCATGGGCTCCGAATGCCCCTAAAACAACAGCAAGAAATCCGAAAAATGCGGAAATGCTTAAATATTTATTTTTCATTTTCAGAGATTAATTGAATATTCAAATTTACAATATTACCTTGAAATTAGAGCTAAAGTTATCTATTTTGTGCTTTAAAGTTGTTAAGAATTATTCGGTAAAAAGCTTGCTTTTGAGTTCTGTTATTTGGACATTTGAGTATAAATTATACCAATGAAATCTACAAGAAAAATTTTAATTTTTGGTGCCGGAAAATCAGCATCTTTTTTAATAAAATATTTATTGGATAAATCAGTATCCGAAAATTTAGAAATAGTAATTGCCGATATTTCATTGGAAAACGCACAGAAATTGGCGCAGAATCATTTGAATGCTAAAACGGTTCAACTAGATATTTTAAAGGCACAACAGCGGAAGGCCGAAATTCAAAAATCAGATATTGTAGTTTCGATGTTACCGGCAAGTTTGCACATAAAAGTTGCAAAAGATTGTTTGGCTTATGGTAAAAATTTAGTTACAGCTTCCTATATTTCTAAAGAATTAAAAGCTTTAAATCAAGAGGTTATTGCTAAGGGTCTGGTTTTTATGAATGAAATTGGTTTAGATCCTGGAATTGATCATATGAGTGCTATGCATATTATTGACCGTATTAAAAATTCTGGTGGAGAAATCATTCTTTTTGAATCATTTACCGGTGGTTTAGTTGCGCCTGAAAGCGATACTAATTTATGGAATTATAAGTTTACCTGGAATCCGAGAAATGTGGTTGTTGCGGGTCAAGGAGGGGTAGCGAAGTTTCTCCAAGAGGGAAAATATAAATATATACCCTACCATAAAATGTTTCGACGTACGGAGTTTTTAGAAATTGATGGCTATGGTAGGTTTGAAGCAATGGCTAATCGTGATTCATTGAATTACAGAGAGGTTTACGGATTAAAAGATGTACTCACACTTTATCGTGGTACAATTAGAAAAGTTGGTTTTTTTCGAGCTTGGAACGTTTTTGTTCAGTTAGGAATGACCGATGACACGTATACATTGGAAGGTTCTGAAAAAATGACCTATAGAGATTTTGTCAATTCATTTTTGGCTTACAGTCCGCATGATTCGGTTGAATTGAAGCTTCGTCATTATTTAAAAATTGATCAGGATGATATATTATGGGATAAACTGTTAGAGCTAGATATTTTTAGCAGAGTAAAAAAAGTGGGTTTAAAGAATGCAACTCCTGCTCAAATATTGCAAAAAATATTAATGGATAAATGGACTTTAGCAGAAGATGATAAAGATATGATTGTGATGTGTCATAAATTTGGGTATAAAATAGACGGTAAGAAAAAGCAAATCGAATCAAGCATGGTTGTTATTGGTGATGATCAAACCTATACGGCTATGGCCAAAACTGTTGGCTTACCAGTTGCCATTGCAACATTAAAAATTCTCAATAAAGTAATTACGACTCCTGGTATTCAATTGCCAACAACCAAGGAAGTTTACGATCCTATTTTAGAGGAATTGGAAAATCATGGTATTCACTTTAAAGAAAAAGAAACGACATATTTGGGCTATAATCCCTTTAATCAAGGGGCATAAAGTTTTGTTAAAACTTGTTGGTATAAGTCAATTTTCTGTAAAGGATTTTATATTTGGGAAAAACTATTTTTCGGGATGCGATTTAAATTTGTAGGCTTACTTATTATTATTTTTTTTAAAGGTTTCAGTCAAGAGAAAACCGAAAATATTTATCCCGGATTTAAAACAGAAATCTTAGTTGATTCTTCTCGAATTTATAAACCAAACACAACCGCAAAGGATTCCTTGCATTTTCGCCCGGTAGATTTGGATATTTGGTATCCTAGCCATGAAACAAAAGGAAAGAAGCTGCTTTTTGGTGAATTATTCCAGCTTTATGAAAAGCGTTCAAATGCTTATCAAGAAGAAGAGAATTACACAGGATTGATGCAAGAATTGGCGCAATACTTTGCTGTTCAACTGGGTTTAGAAGCGAAAGATGGAGATAATATGTTGAAAATCCAGACCGAATCCTATGAAAATAGTCTTTTAGCAGAAGGTAAATTTCCTGTGATATTTTACACGGCAGGTTATAACGGAATGGGTTTTGAAAACTATATTTTATTAGAAGAGTTGGCGAGAAATGGTTTTGTCGTGGTTTCTATTTGGTCAGTTGGTCGGTTTCCCGGAAATATGAGCAATGACAAATTAGACACCATGCAACAGGTTTATGATGCTGAATTTGCTTTGAAATATTTAAAGGAATCTAAAGAGTTTTCTATTGATTTTGATCAGATCGGAATTTTAGGTTGCAGTTGGGGTGGTATGAGTGCTGCTATTTTTGCCGACAGAAATCCAACGATAAAAGCCATGGCTTCTTTAGATGGGACAGAAATATTTTATTATGGAGATACGGAAGAAGACGATGCTTTTTTAAATGAAATTTACGAGGCCGATTTTCTGCATCCTGAAAAAATGAATTTTTCGTATTATTATATGGAAAGTGGCAACAAATGGGATGAATTCTCGCCAACAGCAGAATATAATTATTTTAAAAAACTGCCTTCCGAAAAAAGATATCTACGATTTTTACAAAGTGCGCATGAAGATTTTGGTAGTTTTCCTAGTCTTTTGAAAGCGTCCAATAAGGCGATTAAAATTCATCAGGAAATAATTGAAAGTACTACCTTATTCTTTAAAAAACACCTTAAGTATATGGATGGATTTGACAATTATTTTGATCAATTGGCGATTCAAAAAAGTATAACGACGAAACCTTTTGAAATTGATCTTGAAATTCCAAGTAGTTTTACCTTGTCAGGAAAGATAAGCGATTTTCATTCTTCGAGTCCGTTGCCTTATGTGAATATTGGAGTTTTGGGTAAGAAAAAAGGTACGGTTTCATCGGAAAACGGAAGTTTTGAATTAGAGCTTGATGATTCGAACAAAAAAGATACTATTCGCATTTCAAGAATTGGTTATTATCCGAAAATTCTATTAGTGGAAAATTTATTTCGCCAAAAAAATAATTTAGTAATTAGCTTACAAGAAGAAGTTTCGCAATTGGATGAAATCGTTATCGGAACGAAAGGGTTGAAAAATAAAACAATTGGTAATAAAACAGAAACTAAATTTATCAATGCCGGATTTTCTTATGATCAATTGGGTGCAGAAATGGGTATTAAAATGAATATTCGAAAAGATCCTGCATTTGTCGATGCTTTTCATTGTAGCGTTTCGCAAAATAGATTGAGCTCAAAGTCCATTTTCCGTTTGAATATTTATGAAGTCTCCAAAGGTCGGCCTGGTGCTAATCTGTTGAAAAATAATATTTTAATTCCGATAGAATCGAAACAAACCGGAGTGATTACAGTAGATTTAAGAAAATATAATATTGTTTTAAAAGATGATGTGATTGTCACGATGGAGTGGGTTGAGAATACAGGAGAAACAAATAAAGGAGAAGCAATTTTTTTCTCGTTGGGCGTATTAACCGGAGGGACTTTGCACAAAGAATCTAGTCAAGGAAAATTGAAAAAATTAAACGGAATGGGTGTTGGCTTTACGATGGATGTTCGGTATTAATCGTATTTCTTATAATTTGAGATAAAATTCTTGCACCAAATTTAAATAGGTATCCGTATAGCGGTGTCTTTCGATTTCTATACTTAATTCCTCCATTTTCGGAGTGCTTTCTGTAAAACTCAATTGTAGTAAACTTCTTTTTATAGGTGTTTTAATATTTCCTTTTACATGAGTTATTCGATTGGGAAATAGGTGGTTTTTTTTAGCTGTTTCCAGGAATTTTTCCTCTTCCTCAAAAGGAATAATAAATGCACAAGACCCTGAATCGGATAGGAGTTTGGAAGTGCCTTGCAACAATTCATCAAAAGTCAAGCTTTCAGTATGTCTTGCAAGAGCTCTGTTTTTCTTTAATTCTTTAAAAGTGGAGTTGTAAAAAGGAGGATTAGAAATAATCAAATCATAGGTGTCTTCTATTTCTTCGGTAAATTCCTGCAAAGATGCATGGTAGCAAAAAAGTCGGTCTCCCCAATCGCTATTTTCAAAATTGGTTACAGCTTGCTCGTAGGCATTAGGTTCTATTTCGAGTGCGTCAATGAGCTCGCAATCAGATCTTTGTGCGATTTGCAAAGCGATTAAACCCGTTCCAGTTCCGATATCTAAAACAGAACAAACATCTTCTTTTATTTCTGTCCAAGCTCCCAATAAAACGCCATCTGTACCAACTTTCATGGCTGTTTTATCTTGCTGTATTTCAAATTCTTTGAACCGAAAAATTTCTGTCACTTTATAATGATTTTGCTCGTTAGGAATACTATTTCTATTCTAAATTCATTTCAATAAGACCTTCTGGTGTTTCTACTATGACCAACTTATTTTCTCGATCCACTTTTTTGATAAAATCATCTATCATCGGAATTAATATTTCCGTTCCTTCTCTGTCAACCACAAATAAAGGTTGCGCAGTTCGGTCATTAATAGAAGTGATCTTTCCAACTTCGCCAAAATTTACATCCTGTAAAGTAAAATTCAAAACTTCATGAAAATAAAACTTATTTCCGGTTAGTTTTGGCAAAAATTTCATCGGCAAATACACATCACATTTTAAAATCGCATCGGCATCTTCCTCCGTCTCGACATCTTCAAAACGAACTCTCAACTGATTTCCTTTTTGAAGAAGGCTTTCTTCAATAAAAAACGGAATGAAATTTACACCCAAATCAACAAAAACCGCATCTAAATTTTCATATATTTCTGGTTGATCCGTATCTAATTTGATGATTACTTCTCCCTTGAAACTGTACTTTTTGACAATTTTTCCTAAATAAAAACAATCTTTTTTCTCCATTTGGCTTTTCCGTTTAGAAATGCAAATTTATCCTTTATAAATAGCATAACAAAAGGTTATTTTTACAAGCTCTAAATTAGGGGAGTTTTATTATTTTTTGATCTAAATTTTATACCTTGTTGCTCTTAAAATTTATTCATTTTAAATAATAGTATGATGAAAGTATATAAATATTCAATGCTATGGAAATGCCTTTTTTTAGGTGTTTTTTTAGTTTTAATTAGTTGTAATCAAAATAAAAAAGAGGTGCAAACAGAAAAAGAAAATTATTCTAATATTTTATTGCAAGAATGGGCTGGACCGTATGGAGGTGTTCCGGCATTCGATAAAATGAAAGTGGAAGATGTAAAAGAAGCTTTAGAAAAGGGCATGGAGTTGAGCCTTACCGAAATTGATGTAATTGCCAATAATAAAGAAGCAGCGACTTTTGAAAATACAATTGTTGCCATGGAGCGATCTGGTAAAGTTTTAGATCGCGTATTTGCTTACTATGGGATTTTCAGCAGCAATGAATCAAGTCCGGAATTTCGTGAAGTTCAAAAGGAAATGGCTCCGAAATTATCAGAGTATTCCTCAAAAATATCACAAAATGAAGCGCTTTTTCAACGTATAAAATCAGTTTATGAGGCTTCAAAAGAAAATCCTTTAGAAGCTGATCAGCAACGTGTTGTTGATTTAGTTTATAAGCGTTTCGAAATGAACGGAGCGGAATTGGATGCCGCAAAAAAAGAGCGTTATGCAGCTATAAATAAAGAATTATCAGGTATTTATACAACCTTTTCGAATAATATTTTACATGATGAAGAAAACTACATAACCTATTTGAATAAAGACCAGTTAAGTGGTTTGTCCGATGGTTATGTTAAATCTGCTGCTAAAATAGCTACTGATAATGGTCATGAAGGTGAATATGCTGTTACCAACACCCGCTCTTCGATGGATCCGTTTTTAACCTATTCTAACGAACGTAAATTACGTAAAAAAGTTTGGACAAATTATTATTCTCGAGGCGATAATAATGATGAATTTGATAATAAAGAATTGATTGCAAAAATTTTAAAATTACGACGAGAGCGAGTTGAATTGTTGGGATATAAAAATTATGCCGAATGGCGTTTGCAAGATCGTATGGCAAAAAATCCTGAAAATGCAATGGCTTTGATGAATGCGGTTTGGCCAGCTTCTATAGCGCGTGTTGCTGAAGAGGTTGCTGATATGCAGGCTGTTGCTGATGCAAATGGAGATAAAATAAAAATTGAACCATGGGATTATCGCTATTATGCGGAAAAAGTTCGTAAAAAGAAATACGACCTAAATTCTGAAGAAGTTAAACAGTACTTGCAATTGGATAAATTAACGCAAGCTTTATTTTTTACTGCCGGAGAATTGTTTCATTATGATTTTAAACCCGTACCTGATGGAACTGTACCTGTTTTTAAAGAAGATGTAAAAGTTTGGGAAGTTACTGATAAAGATTCTGGAGAGCATATTGGTTTATGGTATTTAGATCCATATGCACGTATCGGAAAACGTTCTGGTGCTTGGGCGACAACCTACAGAAGTCATTCTACTATTGACGGTAAAGAAACGGTTTTGGGTTCTAATAATTCAAATTTTGTTAAACCTGCTCCAGGAGAGCCTGTTTTGGTTTCTTGGGATGATGCAACAACCTTTTTTCACGAATTCGGACATGCATTGCATTTCTTTTCAAGTAATGTAAAATATCCAACTTTAAATGGAGGTGTTCGCGATTATACAGAGTTTCAATCCCAATTATTAGAGCGTTGGTTATCTACTGATGAGGTCATCAATAAATTCTTGGTGCATTATAAAACAGGAGAAGTTATTCCGAAAGAATTGGTAGAAAAAATCAAAAAAGCATCCACATTTAATCAAGGTTTTGGTACGACAGAATATCTCGCTTCGGCAATTATGGATATGAAATTACACTTAGCTGATCCGACAAATATAGATATTGATTCTTTTGAAAAAGCTACTTTAACCGAATTGCACATGCCAAAAGAATTGGTAATGCGACATCGTACACCACAATTCGGACACGTTTTTTCAGGGGAAGGTTATGCGACTGCTTATTATGGTTATATGTGGGCAGATGTGTTAACGGCGGATGCGTCGGAAGCTTTTGCAGCTGCTCCTGACGGATTTTATGATGACGCTATGGCGGAAAAATTAGTAAAGTATTTGTTTGCTCCAAGAAATTCTGTAGATCCGGCAGAGGCTTATCGTCAATTCAGAGGTCGTGATGCCAAAATTGATGCTTTGATGCGTGATCGCGGATTTCCAGTATCAGTGGAATAAACAATATTGAAAATATATTCCATAAAAAAACCTGATATGAACATATCAGGTTTTTTTTAAATATATAAGATGTAATTCTTATTTTCCTTCTTCTTTTGCTTCTGCAGCAACGTCATCAATAGTTTTAGGAGCTTCCTCTTCTGGAGCTTCTGCAGCTTTTTTGGCAGCAATAGCAGCTTCTTTTGCATCAGCTTGAGCTTTTATAGCTTCGTTTTCAGCTTCATTAGCAGCAGCTTTTCTAGCAGCGTTTACTTCTTTTTCAATTTCTAAAGCTTTTGCTTTAGCAGCATCAGCAGCGCTAGTTACCTTGTTGGTTTTTGCAGCAATTTTGTTTTCTTTTTCTTCCATCCAAGCTTTGAATTTTTCATCTGCTTGTTCTTGGGTTAAAGCACCTTTAGTAACACCACCCATTAAATGTTTTTTCAATAAAACACCTTTGTAAGATAAAATTGCTCTCGCAGTATCTGTTGGTTGTGCTCCTTTTTGTAACCAATTAACCGCTGCATCAACATCTAATTCAATTGTTGCAGGATTGGTGTTTGGATTGTAAGATCCGATTTTCTCTAATGATCTACCATCTCTTTTAGAACGGGAATCAGCGACAACCACCCAATAAAATGGTTTTCTCTTTTTTCCTCCTCTTTGTAGTCTAATTTTTACTGACATATAAACTTAAATTTTAAGGTTCTCGACCTTGGTTATTAATAAGGGCGCAAAATTAATAAATATTTTTGATTATGAAGTATTTAAATTGATTATTTCTTTAATCGATATTCTGGTGTGTTTAAGAATTTTACACCTCGAAAAAACAAGTATCTTTGTCAAAAAAATAAAATGAATGTTTTAGGTATTATTCCGGCACGTTACGGTTCTACACGTTTAGAAGGAAAACCGTTATTAGATATTTGTGGTAAAACCATGATTCAACGGGTTTATGAACAAGCTAAAAAAGCGCTAGATTTTGTATTGATAGCAACCGATGATAAAAGAATCGAAGCCGAAGTTAAACGTTTTGGTGGCAATGTTGTCATGACATCGTCAAAACATACCACAGGTACGAATCGTTGTTTAGAAGCCTATGAAATTTTTTCGAACGAATCTTCAGTAAAATTTGATGTCGTTTTAAACATTCAAGGCGATGAACCTTTATTAGCGCCGGAACAACTAAAGTCTTTGGTTTCTTGTTTCCAGCAAGAAGATACACAAATGGCGACCTTGGTAATCGCTGCAAAAGAGCAAGAAGAACTTCATTCGGGTGTTTTTGTTGTTTTTGATAAGAATTTTAATGCTTTATATTTTAGTAGATCTGTTATTCCGTTTGTACGGGATGAAAAGTTTGAAGATTGGATCACTATGAATACCTTTTATAAACATGTTGGTATGTATGGTTTTCGACCAAAAGCTTTACAAGAGTTTTCCAATTTAGCGGAAACAACATTAGAGAATTCAGAAAAACTAGAGCAATTACGTTGGTTGGAAAACGGAAACAAAATCAAAGTTGCTATAACCGAACAACAATCCATTCCGGTAGATACTTTGGACGACATTCAAAAAGTGCGTAAAATTATTGGAGCCTAGATTATTGTGTAATTTTAGATAGCAGAATTATTCTATTTCGTTTTCTGTTAATAAATTCAAGGATTTTTATCCGCTGTAAAGCGAAGATTTTCCTACTTTTAGACTTTCAAATCTACTCAAAAAAGCTATTTTTTCATGTATTTAATTTTTGATACCGAAACCACCGGTTTACCTAAAAATTGGAATGCCCCAATTACTGATATTGATAATTGGCCGCGTTGCGTTCAGATTGCCTGGCAATTACATGATGAAATGGGAGAATTGCTAGAGCATCATGATTTTTTGATTCATCCGGATGGATATAATATACCTTACGATGCTGAACAAATTCACGGTATTTCTACCCAATTAGCACAAGAAAAAGGAATTGATTTAGCAGAAGTACTATCACTTTTCAACGAAGCTTTGTCTAAAACAAAATTTGTTGTTGGTCAGAATGTTGGTTTTGATTTGAATATTATGGG
>CBDTUD010000033.1:0-29102 GCA_965363545.1 uncultured Flavobacteriaceae bacterium
AATGAACTCACCCCACTAAACATCTCTGCCTCGCTAAGCGGGTGCAAAAATACAACCAAATAACATTACTAACCTAATTTTTATTTCACTTTTTTAAAGTTTTTTCTGATTTAATCTACAACAATCTGATACCGTGTATTTTCAATCTCAAAACATTTTTAAAATGTTTATTTTATAAAGATTAAAAACCCATTTTAGTTTCTGAGTTGTACTATTATATATTATGCATACAACATATATATAATACAAAGCTTATTTTTTAATCTGGTAAAATATCATTTTTAAATTGTAGTCTGTATCTTTGCAACCTTATTTAAAACAGAATATGATAAAGATTACGTTACCTGACGGAACAATTAAAGAGTTTCCAAAGAACAGCAACGCTATGGATGTTGCAAAAAGTATCAGTGAAGGATTAGCAAGAAATGTAATTTCGGCTAAATTCAATGACAAAACGGTTGAAACTAAGACTCCATTAACCAAAGATGGATCACTTACTTTATTTACATGGAATGATACTGAAGGAAAAAAAGCTTTTTGGCATTCATCTGCACACGTATTAGCACAAACCATTTTGCATTTTTATCCAAAAGCGAAATTAACCATTGGACCTGCTATTGAAAACGGTTTTTATTACGATGTAGATTTTGGTGATGAAAACATCACAGAAAACGACTTTAAAAAAATCGAGGATAAAATGCTTGATTTTGCTCGTCAGAAATTTGAATTTGAAATAAGAAGTGTTTCTAAAAAAGACGCTCTTCAATATTATAGGGACCAAGACAATGTTTTCAAGGTTGAATTAATCGAAAATTTGGAGGATGGCAGCATTACATTTTGTGATCATGCTGACTTTACAGATTTATGTCGAGGCGGACATATACCTAACACAAGCATTATAAAAGCAGTAAAGGTTATGAGTGTTGCCGGAGCCTACTGGCGCGGTGATGAAAAAAACAAACAATTAACTCGTGTTTATGGTATTTCTTTTCCTAAACAAAAAGATCTAAAAGAATATTTAGATTTAATTGAAGAAGCAAAACAACGGGATCATAGAAAATTAGGTAAAGAATTAGAACTCTTTACTTTTTCGGCTAGGGTCGGACAAGGTTTACCTTTATGGTTACCAAAAGGAGCTGCTTTAAGGGAACGACTTGAAAATTTTCTCAAAAAGGCACAAAAAAAAGCCGGTTATGAGATGGTAGTGACTCCTCATATAGGTCAAAAGGAACTATATGTTACTTCTGGGCATTATGCAAAATATGGTGAAGATAGCTTTCAGCCGATAAAGACGCCTAAAATGGACGAGGAATTCTTATTGAAGCCAATGAATTGTCCGCACCATTGCGAAATTTACAATGCAAAACCCTATTCTTATAAAGATTTACCAAAGAGATTTGCAGAATTCGGTACTGTTTATAGATATGAGCAAAGTGGTGAATTACATGGTTTGACTAGAGTGAGAGGTTTTACCCAGGATGATGCACATATTTTTTGTACGCCTGACCAATTGAATGAAGAGTTCAAATCTGTAATTGATTTAGTATTATATGTCTTTAGTTCTTTGGGCTTTGAAGATTTCAAAACACAAATATCTTTAAGAGACCCTAATAATAAAGAGAAGTATATTGGTAGTGATGAAAACTGGGAGAAAGCAGAAAATGCCATTATTCAAGCTACTAATGAAAAAGGTCTTGAAACTTTTATTGAGTATGGAGAAGCCGCTTTTTATGGTCCGAAATTAGATTTTATGGTTAAGGATGTTCTAGGAAGAAATTGGCAACTTGGAACGATACAAGTAGATTACAATTTACCGGAGCGTTTTGACTTGACTTATAAAGGTTCTGACAACCAATTACATCGTCCGGTGATGATACATCGAGCTCCTTTTGGTTCTATGGAGCGATTTATTGCGATTTTAATTGAGCATACTGGTGGTAATTTCCCGCTTTGGTTAACTCCGGAACAGGCTATTTTACTCCCAATTAGCGAGAAATATGAAATATATACAAAAAAAGTTTTAAATTTGTTAGAAAATTACGAAATTCGCGCCCTCGTTGACGACCGTAATGAAAAGATAGGTAGAAAGATTCGTGATGCTGAGATGAGCAAAATTCCATACATGCTAATCATTGGAGAAAACGAAGAAAATCAAGGTATTGTATCGGTAAGAAAACATGGTGAAGGCGATTTAGGCTCTTTTACAGTAGAAGAGTTTGCCGCAATTATCGAAACAGAGATTAATAAAACATTGAAACAATTTTAATTTAACAATTCCGTAAAGGATAAAATTTTACAACTATAGCAATAAGAAGAAATAAAGGCGCAAGACAGCCTTGGAGAATACAAAAAGAAGATTTACATAAAATCAACGAAAACATTCGTTCTGTAGAAGTACGTCTTGTTGGCGACAATGTTGAAGTTGGTGTATATCCTACTAGAAAGGCAAGAGAAATTGCTGAAGAACTTGGTTTAGACTTGGTAGAAATTTCGCCAAATGCCTCTCCTCCAGTATGTAAAATTATAGAATATAAAAAATTTCTATACGAGCAAAAGAAACGCGAAAAAGCTCAAAAAGCAAAAGCAAGTAAAGTGACCGTAAAAGAAATTCGTTTTGGTCCGAATACTGATGACCATGATTTTGAATTTAAAAAGAAACATGCCGTTAAATTTTTAGAAGGCGGATCGAAATTAAAAGCATACGTTTTCTTCAAGGGAAGATCTATTGTATTTAAAGATCAAGGCCAGATTTTATTATTAAAATTAGCCCAAGAATTAGAAGAATACGGTACCGTTGAACAAATGCCTAAATTAGAAGGTAAACGTATGACTATGTTTATAGCCCCAAGAAAAAAATAAGGTTATAAAATTAAAAAATATTTATAAGCAATTAATAAAATAGGAAAGAAGATGCCTAAAATGAAGACTAAATCCAGTGCAAAGAAACGTTTCAAAGTAACGGGTACTGGTAAAATAAAGAGAAAACACGCTTTTAAAAGTCACATTTTGACCAAAAAAAGCAAAAAACGTAAATTGAGACTTACTCATTCAGGTTTGGTACACAAAGCTGATGTTGCAAGTATTAAACAACAATTAACGATATAATAAACAAGGTTGTTTATTATGGTGATTATTATTAACCATGTGTTAGTGCCAAAGAAAATGATTATTTATAGTCTGCCTACCACAAAAAAAACAAAAAGAAATGCCAAGATCAGTAAACTCAGTAGCTAAAAGAGCTCGAAGAAAAAAGATTTTAAAACAAGCCAAAGGATACTTTGGAAGACGTAAAAACGTTTATACGGTTGCGAAAAACGCAGTGGATAAAGCAATGGCTTATTCGTACCGTGATAGAAAAAACAACAAAAGAAATTTCCGTGGATTATGGATTCAACGTATTAACGCTGGTGTTCGTCCTCACGGTTTATCGTATTCCCAATTTATGGGTAAATTAAAAGCTAAAAATATCGATTTGAACCGTAAAGTTCTTGCCGATTTGGCAATGAATAACCCAGATGCTTTTAAAGCAATTGTAGATACCGTAAAATAAATAGTAATATTGCTTATAAATAAAAAACCTGAGACTTTCGTTTCAGGTTTTTTTATGGATAAATTTTACAATCATTCCTCCAACTAGAGTGTATCGCCAGTAGCTTTTAACTTTTCAGCGTTTTCTGCTAGTTGTAATTCTTCAATGATTTTACCAATATCACCATTAATGATATTACTCAAATCGTACATTGTCAAACCAATTCGATGTTCGGTGACCCTACCTTGAGGATAATTATAGGTTCTGATTTTTGCAGAACGATCGCCGCTTGCTACCATTGTTAATCGCTTTGCAGAATCTTCTTCTAATTTCTTTTGTAGTTCCTGTTCATAAATACGAGAACGCAAAACTTTAAAGGCTTTATCTTTATTTTTATGTTGTGATTTTTGATCTTGGCATTGTGCTGAAATTCCCGTAGGAACGTGTGTTAATCGCACAGCGGAATACGTCGTGTTTACCGATTGACCTCCAGGACCCGAAGCGCAAAAATAATCGACTCGAACATCACTCATTTTTAAATCAATATCAAATTCTTCAGCTTCCGGCAAAACCATAACCGTGGCTGCAGAAGTATGAACCCTTCCTTGTGTTTCTGTTTGCGGTACGCGTTGCACACGATGCACGCCTGACTCAAATTTTAAAGTTCCATATACTTCTTCTCCGGAAACGCTAAAAATAATCTCTTTAAAACCTCCAGAAGTTCCTTCACTGAAATCCTCCATTTCGGTTTTCCAACCTTTTTCAGATGCATACTTTGTGTACATGCGGTATAGATCTCCAGCAAAAATACTTGCTTCATCACCACCTGTTCCTGCACGAATTTCAACAATAACATTTTTAGCATCTTCAGGATCTTTCGGAATTAACATGAATTTTATATCTTCCTCTAATTGGTCTATTTTCTCATTTGCTTCCTCCAACTCAAGTTTTGCCATTTCAAGCATTTCTGAATCAGAACCATCGGCTATAATTTCTTTAGCTTCTTCGATAATTGCCAGAGCAGTCATGTACTCTTCTCTTTTATCAGAAAGTGCCTTTAAATCTTTATATTCTTTGTTTAATTTAACATATCTCTTTTGATCTGAAATAATATCTGGTTGGATAATTAAATCAGAAACTTCATCAAATCTTTGCTTTACTATTTGTAACTTTTCTAACATATATTTTAAATAAAGTGCAAATTTAGTGATTTTTAGCGTGATTTAAGCTTGTTATATTTATAATAATAATCTGAATATTAATAACCTTTATTCATTATTTTATAATAAATTTGTTGCAACCAAAAAAATATTTTAAAATCATTATTATGAAAAAAGCCCTTTTAAGCCTTGCCGTATTCGCCCTATTTTTAACCAGTTGTGGTGACGACAAAAAGAAAGAAGTAAAAGAAGAAGTTGCTCCTGTTGTAGAAGAAGTTCAAAAAGAAGTGAAAAGTGATGCTGCTGTTGCCGGTGATCAATTAGCTTTAGGTGAAAAGTTATTTACCGAAAAAACTTGTGTTTCTTGTCATCAAATGGATGCAAAAGTAATTGGACCATCTATTAAAACCATTGCCTCTGTTTACAAGGAAAAAAATGGAAATATGGTGCAATTCCTTAAAGGAAATGATGCTGCCATCGTTGATACCGATCCTGGACAAGTAGCTATAATGAAAGCTAATTTAGATGGGTTTGTTAAAGATTTATCTGGTGATGAATTACAAGCTTTAGCTGCTTATATGAGAAGTGCAGAATAGTTCATTTCTTTATTAAAAAACAAAAACCTTCCTTTTCAGGAAGGTTTTTTTATGCATTTTATTTAACTATTAAACAATACCTTGATCTAACATAGCATCTGCCACTTTAATGAATCCAGCTATATTTGCTCCTTTTACATAGTCAATATAACCATCATCTTGCTTACCATATTTTTCACATGCAACATGAATAGAAGACATGATTTGGTGTAATTTAGCATCTACTTCCTCTTTAGTCCAGTTTAATTTCATCGCATTTTGTGACATTTCCAAACCAGAAACTCCTACACCACCAGCATTAGCAGCTTTACCCGGAGCAAATGGTAGTTTAAGTTTATGAAATAAATCTATGGCCTCAGGTGTGCAACCCATATTAGATACCTCAACAACATATTTCACTCCGTTAGCTATCAATTTTTCGGCATCAGCACCATCCAATTCATTTTGTATGGCTGAAGGCATTGCTATATCACAAGGCACACCCCAAGGTTTTTCACCAGGGAAAAATTTAGCTTCAGGGAAAACCTCCACATAAGGAGAAACAATATCATTATTTGAAGCTCTTAAATACAATAAATATGCTATTTTTTCGGCGTCTAAACCTTTTTTATCATGTACATAACCGTCAGGTCCCGATATGGTAACTACTTTACCGCCAAGCTCAGTAACCTTTAAGGCAACACCCCAAGTTACGTTACCAAATCCTGAAAGTGCAACTATTTTACCTTCAAAATTATCGTTCTTTGTATCTAGCATTTCCTTTGTGAAGTATGTTGCACCAAAACCAGTGGCTTCAGGTCTAATCAAACTCCCACCCCAATTCAATCCTTTTCCAGTAAAGACACCTGAGTTTTCGTGTTGCAGTTTTTTGTACATACCATACATAAAACCTATTTCTCTACCACCTGTTCCAATATCACCGGCTGGCACATCTGTACCGGGACCAATAATTCGCCATAATTCCAACATGAATCCTTGACAGAAACGCATTATTTCAGCATCTGATTTTCCTTTTGGATTAAAATCAGAACCACCTTTTCCACCACCCATAGGTAAGGTTGTCAAGGCATTTTTAAAAATTTGCTCAAACCCTAAAAATTTAAGAATACTCAAATTCACACTTGGGTGCAAACGAATTCCTCCTTTATATGGTCCGATAGCATTATTAAATTGTACTCGATGTCCTAAATTAACCTGTACATTTCCGGCATCGTCCGTCCATGATACTCTAAAAGTTAAAATACGATCAGGCTCAACCAAACGCTCAATAATCCTGGCAGCCTCATACTGTGGATTCTCATTATAAATTGTCTCAATAGACTCTAAGACTTCATGCACCGCTTGAAGGTATTCCTTTTCACCTGGATGCTTGGTTTCTAAATTGGTTAATATATCTTTTACATTCATAATTATTAAATTTATACGTCAATAAAAAATTGAATTTATTTACAAAATTACGTTTATTAATTTCAATTATCATCAAAAAAATAAGAGTTTTCACTGTTATTTTTAAAGTATTTTAAAAATAACCATATAACCATTATGATATTCTGAATTTACTTGATTATCAAGGCACTACATAAAGCCGTCTGGGGGTAATTCATCCATCTCTTTTTCTACATTATTTCTATTATTATCGAGTTTTATTCCTTCTTTAAAAATGGCCGCTTTATTACTTTTTCCTTCAATAATAACGGTAAGTGGTTCTTTAAATTGGATGTGTCTTAAAAAAGTATCTTCAAAAACAGCTTCTTGATTATTTAAATATTCCAAATCTAAAAAACCATCCTTTATAAACGTATTTATGGTTAAATAGCCAACTTTAAAAGAGGTTAAATTTTGAAAGAAATGTGTACCCTGACTCGGGTCAATTCTAAAATCATTGAGCCCAGCTTCTACAATTATTTTTGCGGAAGAAATTTGTGACCAAATCACAGGAATTCCTAACCATGGATCGCTCGAACCCCATCTCCCAGGACCAACCAAAATATATTGTTTTTCATCATCTCCAAATTTTTTATTGATTTGAGCAACAGAAGCAGCGATTTGACGCGTATTTGCAGAATTGAAAGTTTCCGGCTTGACATATACAAAATCATATATATCTTCATATTTACCATTTCCAAGCGCTGATTCTGAGTAAATTATAGTATCATCTAGATTGATTGTCGCAGGCAGTTCACTTGTCGTTTCATAACTTTCTATTATTGGTCTAATTTGTAAAAAACTGAACTCTTTTGGCTGACCAGAAGGCACATCCAGTTTAACTGCAAACTCAATTTCAATTGGATTTCTCATTTCACGCTGCCCTACTCGCAATAATTCTTGTAATATTTCAGGTAAGGGAAAAGTGTGGTATTTTAAAACATTGTCAAAGGTTATCAATCGAATTCCCTCATGTAAAATTCCTGGTTTTATAATGTTATTTTGTAAGTCATAGGTGGAAGCAACAAATTTTAAAGAACCATGATTTTCCGCTTGACGGATAGTAATTTTCTTTTTATTTACAGATTCATTGGTAGAAGCGTGATAACTTTCAGGGTTCATATCTAAACCGTAAAAATACTGTTGGGTATCTCTTTGTGTCGAACCTGGTGAAGATAATTGCAAAACCTTCTTTGGATGATAGGGCGAAAACCGTAATGCTTGTCCTCCACCAACAATTAATTCTCCTAATCCTAAAGCAATATTTGCGATTCCTTCATACGGTTTCTCATCCCCAATAGGGTAGAAATTTATAGAACGAGCCACACCTGAAATATTCGGATAATAAACATCATCATATTGTTTACCGACAACCTCTTGCAAAATAACAGCCATTTTATCTTCTTCGATGGTATGCGAAGTTGCTTTTAAATACGCTTTGCTATCTTGAAAAAATGCAGAAGCAAAAACAGATTTAATAGCATTACTCGTCATTTCGAGCATTTTCACTTTTTTAGAACTAGGAATCATATAGGTGGAAAAAACACCTGCAAAAGGCAAATAATGGGAGTCTTCTAAAACACTCGAAGATCTCACCGCTATTGGCGTTGATGTTATTTTAAGAAATGACTTGACATCAGCCAAAACAGAATCGGGCAAGGGCTTGGATATAAATTCATTTAAAATTTCATCGTCGTTATTACTATTTGCTACGAATTGAATTAGTTTATGGGTTTCCATAAACTCATCGAAAACCTCAGTACTCAAAACTACCGTTCTGGGAATGGAAATGGTAACATCTTTGAATTTATTAAATAATTTATGTCGCTTTAAAAAGGAATCAATAAAAGCTAGACCTCGACCTTTTCCGCCTAGGGAGCCCTCACCAATTCTTGAAAAGCCCAAATATTCGTCATATTTAGCGCGGTTAAACTTTGCAATTACACCTCGAGATCGAAATACCCGATATGCTTTTATCGCCTTAATCAAAAATTCTCGAATTTGCTCTGCATCATCGAACTCTTCGTATTCAACGTTGCTGAATAGATTTGCCAGCGAAAACAGTGCTCTTGATTTTAACCACTTTGAATATTCGCTGCGCTTAGCATGGTACATTATGGAATCGGCAGTAACTATTGTTAAAGCTTTTTGAAAATTATGTAAATCTTTTGCAGTTGCCAATACCTTCATTTGAACTGGATCCCAAAATTCAAAAGCACCAAATGAGAAATATTTGGTGATATAATCCTTAATTTCTGCGCCTAGAGTTTCGGAATGTTTGTATAAAAATTTTCCTTTTAATTCTAATGCATATTTTTCATTATTTGCATCGGAAGATTGTATTAAAAAAGGAAAATATCGTTCTAAACTTCGTACATATTTTAAAAACTCAAAACCAGCTTGTGTATCTCTTTTCCCTCCTTTAAAATAACTTACATCAGAAATCACACCAAGCAAATTATGCTGGTATTTTAAAAAAAGAGCCATTCCTTCTTCATAATTGATTGCCAATAATATTTTTGGACGACCGCGCATTAACATCATTCCGCGATGTTCGTTCAAGCCTTCTGACATGAAGGAGTGTGTTTGTTTTAAAATGATTTTGTAAATAAGAGGTAAATATCTTGAATAAAATCGAAGAGAATCTTCTACCAACAAAATGGCCTTTACCCCTATTTCATTAATATCTCTTTCAGCATTCATTCTATCTTCGGTAAGTTTAATTATTGCTAAAAAAATATCTACATTTCCATTCCAATGAAAAACAAAATCAATTATTCCGGTATTTTCCTTTTCTAACTTTTTTCTTAATTCTGAAGAATAGTGACTTAGTGCCGCTATTGGTACATCGGGAAATGCATCTTTAATTTGCTTAGAAGTTTCAAATGCTTTGTAATGACCAATATCGAGCCAGGTAATCACCAAATCAATCTTATCCGATTCGAGCATTCGTATCGCTCTTTTTGCAGAATTGGCATGAATAAAACTTGGTGGATATCTCAAATTTAAAGCGGTATATTCATTAAAGATTCGCTCATCAATTCGACCATCTTCTTCCAACATGTAATAATCATAGTTAGAACAAACGATTAAAACCTTATTTATTCGATTCTGCATTAATTTATTAAACGCGACATCTTCGAACTCATATGTTTTCAGATTTGTTAGTGGATTGTTTATCATTTTAAAGACTTTTTTCTTAAGCAAGATAAATTTTTAAGTAGTAGAAATTAATTTATACCGCTTGTTTTTAAATACATCACAAGGTACAAAAAAAGGCTATTATCAAAATAATAACCTTTCATTATCCACTTTATTTTTTCCTGCTACTAAACCACTCCTTGCGCCAACATGGCATCAGCTACTTTTACAAATCCCGCGATATTTGCTCCTTTGACATAATCAATATAACCATCTTCTAGTTTACCGTATTGAATACAAGAGCTATGAATATCACTCATAATATCTTGCAGTTTATTATCAACTTCTTCACGTGTCCAATTCAAACGCAAAGAGTTTTGACTCATTTCTAATCCCGATGTAGCAACACCTCCAGCATTAGAGGCTTTACCTGGTGCAAATAAAATCTTAGCTTTATGAAATGCAGTAATCGCTTCTGGGGTAGAAGGCATATTTGCACCTTCACTCACACAAATGCATCCATTTTTTAGCAAAGATTTTGCATCTTCGCCATTCAATTCATTTTGCGTTGCACAAGGCAAAGCGATGGCACATTTTTCATTCCAAGGTGTTTTTCCTTTGAAAAATTTTGCCTTAGGATATTGTTTTACATACGCATCTATTCTACCTCTTTTAATATTCTTAAGATGCATGACAAAAGCTAATTTTTCAGTATCAAAACCTTCGCTGTCATAAATATATCCGGAAGAATCTGACATGGTAACAACTTTAGCGCCAAGTTGTGTAGCTTTTTCTGTTGCATATTGCGCTACATTACCCGAACCTGAAACTAATACAATTTTGCCTTTGATAGTCTTTTTTCTTGTTTTCATCATACTTTCGGCAAAATATACAGTACCATATCCTGTGGCTTCAGGACGAATTAATGAACCTCCCCAAGACATTCCTTTTCCGGTTAAAACACCGGTAAATTCATTTTTCAATTTTTTATACGTACCATACAAATATCCTATTTCTCGTCCACCAACTCCAATATCTCCTGCAGGAACATCTGTATTCGGACCAATATGACGGTACAACTCACTCATAAAACTTTGGCAAAAACGCATTATTTCATTATCTGATTTACCTTTTGGATCAAAATCTGAACCTCCTTTACCTCCACCCATGGAAAGTGTTGTTAAACTATTTTTAAAAACTTGCTCAAAGGCTAAAAATTTCAAAATACTCATATTTACTGTAGGGTGAAATCGCAAACCACCTTTATATGGGCCAATAGCTGAATTCATTTGAATACGGTAGCCTCGATTCACACGAATTTCACCTTCATCATCAAACCAAGATACACGAAAAGTCAAAGCTCTTTCGGGCTCTACCATTCGCATTAATATATTTTTACCGTTATAAATCTCTTGGGATGCTATATATGGTATTACCGTTTCTGCCACCTCGTGAACTGCTTGCAAGAACTCAGGTTCATGACCATTTCTCTCTTTAATCTCATCCATAAAAGCATTTATTTTTGATTTCATAATTTAATACAGGTTTAATTATTGATTTATAAGTTTATAGAACAAAAATAATTAATTTATTAAAAGTAGATTTAGTTTTTCTTTTTATTTATGTAATATTTATTGACAACCTCTTACCGTAAATTAGAAAACTAATTGTTGATGTATTCTTTTAAAAAAAATGTAAATTTGCCTCATAATTTTTGAAACTGACAATGAAGGAAAAAATAGAAGGGTTAATTAAGCAGATTAACGAATTTAACGAGACCTCGGGCGAAAAAGTAGAAGAATTTCGCATCAAATATTTAGGCAGCAAAGGTATTTTAAAAGAGCTTTTTACTGAATTTAAAGAAGTAGATGCTTCTTTAAAAAAAGAAATTGGCCAAGAGCTGAATAATCTGCGGGTTTTAGCGACAGAAAGAGTAAACGAATTAAAAAACTCTATCGAAAACTCGCAAGAAAAGAAAACTTCGTTTATAGATCTTACCAGACCGGAAAAACCAATTGAAATCGGTGCAAGACATCCTATCTCAATTGTTAAAAATCAAATTATTGATGTGTTTTCCCGTATCGGATTTACAGTTTCTGAAGGTCCTGAAATTGAAGATGACTGGCATAATTTTACCGCGTTGAATTTGCCAGAATACCATCCAGCAAGAGATATGCAGGATACTTTTTTTATTGAAAAAAATCCGGATGTTTTATTGCGAACACATACTTCTTCTGTACAAGTTCGTTATATGGAAAACAACAAACCACCAATTCGAACTATTTCTCCAGGTCGCGTTTTTAGAAACGAAGATATTTCCGCAAGAGCGCATTGTATTTTTCATCAAGTGGAAGGCTTATATATTGATACCGATGTCTCATTTGCCGATTTAAAACAAACCTTGCTTTATTTTACCAAAGAAATGTTTGGAAAGTCAAAAATACGATTACGTCCTTCTTTTTTCCCGTTTACCGAACCAAGTGCCGAAGTAGACATCTATTGGGGATTAGAAACTGAAACAGATTATAAAATTACCAAAGGAACAGGCTGGCTTGAGATTATGGGTTGCGGAATGGTAGATCCGAATGTGTTGAAAAATGCCAATATTGATCCCGAAAAATATAGCGGATTTGCATTTGGAATGGGGATAGAAAGAATTGCCATGCTTTTATATCAAATACCGGATATTCGTATGTTTTATGAAAATGATATCCGTTTTTTAGAACAGTTTAAGTCGGTTATTTAATTAAAAAAAACATGGATAATTTGAAAGATTTTCTTTTTGCGCAAGGGTATTCCCGAACGAAATTAAAGAAAACCATAACCAATCATTTTGAAATAAAAGCCAAAATAAATAATATTAAAGGTCGATTTATTTTAGATACAGGGGCATCCAATTCGTGCGTGGGCTTTCATGAAATTGAAAATTTTTCGTTAATAACAGAAGAATCCGAACACAAGGCAAGTGGCGCTGGTTCTACTGAAATTGACACCTTGGTCTCGAAAAGAAATGAATTAAAAATCGGAAAATATAAAATCAAAAAAACCTCCTTAATTTTAATTGACCTAACTCATATTAATAATGCATTAATCAAACAAAAGGCAAATCCTGTACAAGGAATTATTGGTGCTGATATTTTGCATAAAGGAAAAGTAATTATTGATTACGATAAAAAATATTTATATTTAAAAAATAAGCAGGTAATTAGTCCATTTTAAACCTGTTACACAAACACACCCTAATGAGTAAATCAGATAATCGATATAATTTACGCGGAGTTTCAGCACAAAAAGAAGACGTTCACAATGCCATTAAAAAAATTGATAAAGGCTTGTTTCCTAAATCTTTTTGTAAAATTATACCGGATTATTTAACCAACGACGACGAATATTGCATCATTATGCACGCCGACGGCGCCGGAACAAAATCATCTTTAGCCTATATGTATTGGAAAGAAACCGGAGATGTTTCGGTTTGGAAAGGAATTGCACAAGATGCACTTATCATGAATATTGACGACTTACTTTGTGTGGGTGCCACCGATAATATTTTGTTATCTTCAACCATAGGTAGAAATAAAAATTTAATTACTGGCGAAGTTCTTTCGGCAATTATAAATGGTAGTGAAGAATTGTTAACTGAGTTGAAAAATTTTGGTGTGACGATTCATTCTACAGGTGGAGAAACAGCAGATGTTGGTGATTTAGTGCGTACAATAATTGTTGACTCTACCGTAACCGCTCGCATGAAAAGAAGTGAAGTTATTGATAATTCCAACATTAAACCGGGCGATGTGATTGTTGGTTTAGCTTCATTCGGACAAGCAACTTATGAAAAGGAATACAACGGCGGCATGGGAAGTAACGGTCTTACCAGTGCTCGCCATGATGTTTTTTCAAAATATTTAGCAAAAAAATATCCAGAAAGTTATGATCACGCTGTGCCAGAAGATTTGGTATATTCTGGTCAAATGAAATTAACAGATGCTGTTGATGGTGTGCCTTTAGACGCAGGAAAACTGGTGCTTTCGGCTACTCGAACTTATGCTCCTATCATTAAAAAAATACTCGAAAAACATCGTAAAAATGTGCACGGAATGGTGCATTGCAGTGGTGGTGCTCAGACCAAAATATTACATTTTATCGAAAATCTACATGTGATTAAAGATAACTTATTTGAAATTCCACCCCTTTTTAAAATGATTCAAGAACAGTCGAATACCGATTGGCGCGAAATGTATCAAGTTTTTAATTGCGGACATCGAATGGAATTGTACGTACCACAAGAAATTGCTCAAGATATTATTGCTATTTCAAAATCTTTTAATGTCGATGCCCAAATCGTTGGCCGAGTTGAGAATTCTTCTGAAAAAAAATTAACCATAACCAGCCCTTTCGGGGAATTTGTTTACTTTTAGGTGATATTTATTTGTAACAAATAAGTTTATTTTGCTACAAACAAAAGTAAAACCAAACAGATGAAACCATTTTTTTTCACGCTTGAGCGAAAACAATTTTTTCGCTCTTCTTATTGGCAAAAAAGCCTGGCAATCAATATTTTATTAGTTTTTTTAGCCCTTTATTTTATCGTTATTTTTCTCGCATTAGGTTTAGGATTGTTTTCTATCTTAAAAGAACAATTTCCGGATAACGATCCCTTTATAATGGTTAACGGCTTTCTTTTTTATTGGTTTTTAGCCGATTTAATCATGCGTTTTTTCTTTCAGAAATTACCTATGATGCATGTAAAACCGCTTCTCACTTTGCCCATTAAAAAAAGTAAAATCATTCATTTTGTACTGAGGAAATCTGTACTTTCCTTTTTTAATTTCTTACCACTATTTACAGTAATTCCTTTTGCTTTGGTCTTACTTTTTAAAGATTACAATGTTGTTTCTGTGCTAACTTGGGTTGTTTTTTTAATTCTTGCTACGCTCATTATTAATTTTTTAAATTTTATAATAGAAAGTAAATCCGCTGAGACTGAGCTCTCTTTTTTACCGATTATTGCTTTTGTAGGAATCCTTTTTGGGATTAATTATTTTGGCATCTTTTCTTTAAGTGAGTTTTTAGGAAACAGCATTCATTCCGAAGTTGAAAATCCGATACTTCTAATAATTCCGGCGGCTATTTTATTCGGATTATATGTTGTCAATTATCGCATTTTGGCACAAAAATTATACATCGACGAAGGTCTGAAAGCAAAAACGCAAACTGCAACGCCAACCGATATGGAATGGACGAGAAAATTTGGGCCAGTTGCACCTTTTTTACAATTGGATTTAAAATTATTATGGCGCAATAAAAGACCAAGATCTTCAGTATTTATTTTGGCAATCGGACTTCTTTACGGATTGTTTTTTTATCCGAATCCGACCTATGAAAATATGGTTGCCATGTATGTTTTAGTTGGTATTTTTATTACCGGAATTTTTCTTATCAATTTCGGGCAATTCATTCCCGCTTGGGATGCAGGATATTACAAACTTTTGATGAGTCAGAATATTAAATACAAAGAATATTTAAATTCTAAATACACCTTAATGGCAGTTAGCGCTATAATAATGTTTGTTTTAAGTATTCCTTACGTTTATTTTGGTTGGAAAATCTTGTTAATTCACTTTGCTGCAATGGTTTATAATATTGGAATCAATGTATATATTCTTTTATATGCAGGTTCGTTCAACCGAAAAAAGATCGACTTAAATCAGCGAGCAGCTTTTAATTATCAAGGTACCGGAGCAGTACAGTGGCTTGTAAGTATTCCGCTAATTTTAATTCCGATGCTACTTTTTTACATTCCTTATAAGTTAATAAACTTCGAAAGTGGTATTGCTTTTTTAATTGTATTAGGAATCGCAGGTATTGTTTTACATCAAAAAATAATGAATTTTATTACCAAAAAATATCATCAATCAAAATATCAAATGATAAGTGCTTTTGACGAAAGCAACTAAACTCCAAAACCAGAATTTATGATTTTAGCAACAGAATTATCAAAAAAATACGGTCAAAATATTGTTTTACATATGCCAAAACTTGAAATTCCAAAAGGACAAACCTTCGGTTTGGTTGGGAATAATGGTGCCGGAAAAACTACTTTTTTTAATTTACTTTTAGATCTAATCCAACCCACTACCGGAACAATTATAAACAATGAAATTCAAGTAAATACCAGTGAAGATTGGAAAACTTTTACCTCAGCATTTATTGATGAAAGCTTTTTAATTGGCTATTTAACTCCTGAAGAATATTTTCATTTTATTGGTGAATTACGAGGTATGAATAAAACCGATATTGAAACTTTTTTATTGCAATTTACCGAACTTTTTAATGATGAGATTATTGGAAAACACAAATATTTACGAGATTTATCAAAAGGAAATCAGAAAAAAGTTGGTATTGTTGCAGCACTTTTAGGCAACCCAGAAGTTATTGTTTTAGATGAACCTTTTGCTAATTTAGATCCGACAACACAAATTCGATTGAAAAAAATGTTACGCTCTTTGGCGGAAGAGAGTAAAGCAACTATTTTAATTTCAAGTCACGATTTAGGCCATATTACCGAAGTATGTGAGCGTATTGTGGTTTTAGATAAAGGAGAAGTTGTTAATGATATTAAAACTTCTACCGAAACATTGAAAGAATTGGAGAGTTATTTTGCGGTTTAAAAAGCTATAATTAATAGCAAAAAATCTTTAAAAATATACATACCTAATTTTCTTATGTATAAGAAAATTAGGTATATTTGTATATGGCAAATTCAAAATTATATAACGGTTCTTTACAAACCATCATTTTAAAACTGTTAGAAGAACAAGATAAAATGTATGGGTATGAAATTACGCAAAAAGTAAAAGAATTGACAAAAGGAGAGCTCCAAATTACAGAAGGAGCACTCTACCCTGCCCTTCATAAGTTAGAAGCCGAAGGTTTGTTGGATGTTGAAATTGTAAATATTGGCAATCGTTTGCGAAAATATTACAAGCTTACCGAAGCTGGCACCAAAGAAACTGCCAACAAATTAGAAGAACTACAAGAGTTTATAAAAACCATGCAACATATTGTTAACCCAAAATTAAGCTTGGAATAATGGAAATCACAAAAAATCAAATTGTCGAAATTGAAAGTTACCTAAATTCAAAAGGAATTACCTATATCGATATTCAGTATGAAATTTTAGATCATATTATAACAGATATTAGCGAGATAATGCAAGTACAAAACCTTTCATTTGGTGAAGCTTGGAAGATTGTTCAACAAAAGTGGAAACCTAGTTTTGAAAAAAAATCGAGTTGGTGGTTAGGTCTCGCAACTTATAAACCAGCAGTTCTTATTGATAAATCGGTGCGTATTTATAAACCATTATATAGAAAATATATCCTCTTGATGATGTCGCTGTCAGCAGTAACTACTATCATTTTATATAATTTTACAACTACTATTTCTTCTTTTAAAAATTTAATAGAAAACGGAATTTCTATTGGCATTCTGCTTTATACGGTGCAAATGCTTTTTTGGGCTATTTCCATAAAAAAAACTAAAGTAAAATCATCGTATAGTTTTTTGTTTTATAGACAAATCCTACCCTATCAATTATTCGCTATCCTTTTTAACCCTTTTGTATCTAACTTATATTTCAATAGTAAAAATGAGTTTAGTTTTGGTAGTTTGGTAATACTATATTCTTTTATTTTAAGTGCGATTGGTGGTAGATATTTATATAAAAAGCATATCGAAACAATCACGAATTATAAAATAAGCTTGAACTAGAATGGATCTCACTAAAGATCAAATAAATTACATTGATGCTTATTTAAAACATCACAAAATAAAGTATTGGGATATACGTATCGAATTACTCGATCATATTGTAAATACAATTGAAGAGAAAATGAATTCTGGTATTTCCTTTGATGACGCAATGATTGAGGTGCATCAAAGTTTTGGAAACTCCATGAAAATGGTTTGGAATACTGGAGTTGAATATTCCATTTTTGCAAATGGTGAAGGCTATAAGCAAGTTCTTCTTCAAAAAAGAAAAGAAGTAAATAAAAAATACAGAAAATTATATTTTCAAGTTTTCTTGAGTTTATCCAAATCTATAAAATCACTTGCTTCAATTTTACTTTTGATATTTTTTGAATATGTGCTAATGCAATCCGTCTCTGATGTTCTTTTTAAAAGAATCAATTTATATATTCTATTAGTCCCGATGGCTATTCTTCTATATATAATCATCACTCAATCAATCAATCAAAAAAATAAGTCTATAAATTTAGAATACAGCAGTTATTATGCAACATCTGCATTTTTTTTATTCAGCCTTTTAATCAATGTTGGAAATTCTTTTGATCTTTTTAAAGACCTAAGTATCAATAAAACCATTTTTATTTCAATTTTTACAGTTGTGAATTTACTATTTATATATAGTGGTTTTAAAATGTATCGTATCACTATAAAAAGTTACAATGATATCTACGAAAAACTAAAAAGTATATGCAATTAACGGATCAACATATCGAAGATCTCTATGCTTTTACCAAAGCGCATTATGTAGAATGGCATGATTTACAAACCGAATTGGTAGATCATTTGGCGAATGATATCGAGCTAATATGTGAGGAAAATCCAGAATTATCTTTTAATCAGGCGCGAGATACTTCTTTTAAAAAGTTCGGAATCTTTGGCTTTTCCGATTTAATCGAAAAGAAACAAAATGCACTCGCAAAAAAATATTGGAAACTCGTTTGGGAAATTTTCAAAGGCTTTTTTAAAATTCCTAAAATTTTAATGACTTTCGTTTTCATACTTGGAACCTATACTGTTTTTCATATTGTACCATTCAAAGACATTATTATTTATACTTTTTTAGCATTTTTCATTGGTATTCCACTCATTTTTATTTTTAAAAATTATCGAGAGATGAGCCGGAGACAAAAAATAACGGATAAAAAATGGATGTTTGAACAAACAACTGCTAGTTTAGGCGGGTTCTTTGTACTGATTAACTTGCCAATTCAACTTCTCTCATTTATTGACAAGATAGAATGGACAAATACTAGCCAAATGATTTTTTCGATTACAGCGGTTCTTTCGGGATTATTTATTTACATTCTTGTACAAATTGTTCCATTTCAAATGAAAGAAATGATGTCACGACAATATCCAGAATACAAACTTTATAAGAAAGCCTGAAAAAATATTTCATTTTATTTGTACTTTTACACTCCCTTCAACAATATACCAAAAACAAAAGGAGTTAAAACAAACAAATTAACATCATTTTGAAAAAGAGTTTATATCTAATTTTTTCTTTCTTATTGCTGCTTTTGTCGCTTAATTGCTCTACAAAAAAAGATACTTTATTGAATAGAGAGTCACATGCGATGAATACAAAATTCAATGTGCTGTATAACGGCGATATCGCTTTTAACGATGCCAAAGAACAATTAGACGCTACTTTTGAGGATGATTTTTGGAACCGCCTACCTATCGAACCACTAAAAATAGAAGAAGATTTTATTCCGATGCCCGGGCAAGCAACAACCAATTCTAAAGAGCCGCAAGGATTTGAAAAAGCGGAAGAAAAATCGGTAAAAGCAATTCAGAAACATTCTATGGTTATTGATGGGCTTGAAAAAAATGATCAAATTGACGAAGCATACCTGTTATTAGGAAAATCGCGCTATTTTTTACAACGTTTCGTGCCGGCATTAGAAGCTTTTTCTTTTGCTTTAGATAAATATCCGAATGCCAATTTATTTGATGAAACTAGAATTTGGAAAGCAAAAACACATATCCGATTACAAAATGAAGAACTAGCCATAGAAACTTTGGATTTGGTAATTAAGAGTCCGGAAGCTACTGATGAAATTTATGAAAAAGCCCAAACGGCTTTGGCAATGGCTTATGCACAATTAGACAGCACCCAGCAGGTTATTGATCATTTAAAAAAATCAACTTATTATTTTATTGACAGACCTCAATCTGCTCGTAATCTATTTATTTTAGGTCAGGTATATCGGGAGCAAAATCAAATCGATTCTAGCAATGCCGTTTTTGATGCTCTTCAGTATATGAAAAAAATTCCGCAAAAATATAAAGTTCATGCAGCTTTAGAACGCGCAAAAAACTATTCAGATGCCGATAGTACAAGTGTAATAGTTTTCGCTTTGCAAGATTTAATTGAAGACCGTGACAACCGAGAATATTTAGACGAATTGTATTACCAAGCTGGCTTAATCGCACAAAAAAAGGGAAATTTAAAAAATGCTACTTTGTTTTACCAAAACTCAGTTTTTCACAATACAGCAAAACCTTTTCAAAAAAGTTTATCCTATGAAAAATTAGGTGATTTAAATTTCGACGCAGCAAAATTTGAAGTTGCCGGTGCTTATTACGATAGTGTTTTACAGATAAAACAAGATGTAAACACCAAAAGAATTCGACGGATAATTGCAAAAAATGCAAGTTTAAATGATGTAATATATTATGAAAACATCCTGACAAGAAACGATAGTGTTTTATATATTTCAGCTTTGCCAAAAGAAGAACAACAAGCATTTTTTCAAAGCTATGTCGATGAATTGAAATTTAAAGATGATCAAGAAAAAATTCGACTTGAAAAAGAAGCCCTTCTTGCCGATTTTACTGATTTCAATACCACAAAACCAGGCTCTCAACAGAATGTAAATACCGGAACATTTTATTTTTATAATGTACAATTAGTCGGTATTGGTAAACAAGAGTTTAAAAATAAATATGGCAATCGCCCTTTAACAGATAATTGGATTATTACTGATAACAGAAGCGCTTTAGGTACCAATATAGACAATGAAGCTACCGCAACTACGGAAGACGAAGAACTAAAATACAATGTCGATTTTTATGTGAGTCAAATTCCCACACAAGAAAAGCAAATTGACAGCATAAAAATTCAAAGAAATGATGCCTATTATAATTTAGGTCTTATTTATAAAGAGCAGTTTAAAGAATATGAGCTAGCCGCCAAAAATTTCGAAAATTTTTTAGCAAATAATCCAACCGAGAATTTGATTCTCCCGACAAAATATCAACTCTTTAAAACCTATGCCAATTTTAACATAAATCAAAGCAATAAATACAGAGATCAAATCGTTAATGAATATCCGGGTTCTCGTTATGCGAGCATTATTGAGAATCCAACCAATGCTTTGAATTTCGAAAACGACGAAAATAGTCCAGAGTATGTGTACAAAGGCGCTTATGTTTGTTATGAAGACGGTGATTATGACTACTCATTAGAAAACGTAGATAAGGCACTTGAAAAATATAAAGGATTAGAAATTGAAGCAAAATTTGAGCTGTTAAAGGCTTATTTGTATTTTAAAACTAAAGGAGAAGAAGCATTTATTGAGCAATTAAATTTTGTAATTGCAAATTATCCAAACGTTGAAGAAGCAAAACATGCGAAAGAAGCTTTAGAAAAAATACAAACAAAATCTTGAAATAATTCATTTAAGGGGAAACTATAAATATTGAACGCTATGGCCATGTTTAACGAAAAAAAAGGATCATTGTCACCACAAGTTGGAGAACGAAACACAATTGCTAGAAACACTTCATTAGTTGGAGATATTGACTCAGATGGTGATTTTAGAGTTGATGGTAAAATTGACGGCACTATAAAAACTAGCGGTCGCGTAGTTATTGGAAAAGATGGTATTGTTACCGGAACTATTGATTGCGCTAATGCGGATATCGAAGGTACTTTTTCAGGAAAATTAATTGTCGACCAAATTTTATCTTTAAAAGAAACCGCTGTAATTAGTGGTGATGTTGTTTTAGGTAAATTATCCGTTGAACCTGGAGCTGCTTTTAACGCAACCTGTACTATGAAAGGTGCCGTAAAAGTTATGGAGAATGAATCAGAAAAAGCCAAAAAAACAGCTTAATAAATACGCCCGATTTTCAGGAATTGCTTTTCAAATGATGGCAATCATAGGTTTAGGCTCGTTTGCTGGTGTAAAATTAGACGAAAGGTATCCAAACCCCAATAATTTATATACAATTATAGTATCTTTGGCATCTGTTCTTATTTCAATTTATTTTGTCATAAAGCAGATAAATTCTGCTTCAAAAGATAATTAAATGAATTCTATTTTTAAAAAAAGGCAAATATCTTTTTTGTTAAAATTGACCCTATTTGCTCTTCTCATTTTTGCCATTCATACGTATTTAGTTTCTTACTTTATAAAGGTAACTCCTTTCTTTCCACTTTGGCAAATCTATGCATTTCATTTTGTTATAACATATTCAATTTATACCGCAATTAATTACAAATATTCAAAGGGTGAAAAGGAGATTTTTAATACCTTTATGCTCAGCACTCTGCTTAAAATGGTGATTTCTATTTTATTTTTATTACCGTTAATACTATCTGATTTTGAACATAAAAAAACTGACGTATTTAATTTCTTCGGACCTTACTTTTTATATTTAGCCTTTGAGGTATATTCGATAAGTGTATTTTTAAAAAACAGTTAAACAATTACGATTCCCTTCTAAATAGCTATTTGAAGCATCTTTTTTTCAAAGAAATAATTCTTTTCCCCTAAATGGGTAACTTAAGTTAACAAAATCTTTCTGTCATATTCTTCATTTTATAGTAAAGGTTTAAAAATCCAATTAATGAGTTTTTCATTTCTTTAAGCTAAAATACGTGCACAATTTATACCAATTTTACTTTACTAAATTTCATTTAAAATCTTCAATTTTTCACACATCTCTAAAATTATCCAAAAAAGCTAAATATTGATTTGTCTTTTAATTAAATGTATGTACATTTGCACGGATTTTATATAAGGTATTTTAATTGATAAATAAATGCAAAACAAGACCTTAAAAGCATTACTTTTTGGACTTTTAGTAATAATTTCATTTCAAGGATTCGCATCTAACGAAAAATTGAACGAGCGAGAAATTCGAGAAAAAGAGTTTGATGCAAAAGAACTGATTATGCATCACGTAAAAGATGCGCATGGTTTTCATCTTTGGGATTGGAACGGGCATGCAGTATCGATTCCGCTGCCAATAATTCTTTGGACAGATAATGGTTTTACAACTTTTATGTCATCTGCGTTTCATCACGACTTCGAAGGTATACACATTGTAGAAAAAGATAGTCAAAAATTTGTAAACTACCACGAGAAAATATATCAATTAAATAATGGTGAAACTTCCGTTGCATTTGACACGGAAAACCACCCAACTAATGCTTCTAAACCCTTAGATTTTTCTATTACCCGAAACGTATTTATGATGTGGGTATCAGTAATCGTATTGTTGCTTATATTCATAGGGGCTTCAAGACGTTATAAAAAATCAGAAAACTTTGTACCCAAAGGTATTGCCAGTTTTGTAGAGCCTTTAATTATTTTTGTAAGAGACGAAATTGCCATTCCAATGATTGGCGACCATAAGTACAAAAAATACATGCCATTTTTATTGACCGTATTTTTCTTTATTTGGCTAAATAATATTTTTGGCTTAATACCTATTATCAATGGCGCAAATGTAAGTGGAAACATTGCATTTACTTTTACCTTAGCTATATTCACATTTATCATAACCACATTTAGTGGAAATAAAAACTATTGGAAACATATTTTTTGGATGCCGGGTGTACCAGTACCTTTGAAAATATTTTTAATGCCAATAGAAATAATGGGAATGTTTGTAAAACCAATCTCTTTAATGATTCGTTTGTTTGCAAACATTACCGCAGGGCATATTATTATTTTAGCATTAATGTCCTTAATATTTATTTTTGAGACTGCATGGGTGTCGCCTGTGTCAGTAATATTCTCTTTATTTATAGGATTAATTGAAATTGTAGTAGTTGCAATTCAAGCATATATATTTACAGTGTTGTCTGCCTTGTATATAGGAATGGCAACCGAAGAAGATCATCATTAATTAATTTAAATTTTATAACTATGACAATTACAGGAATCGCAGCTATCGGAGCTGGTTTAGCAGCAATCGGAGCTGGAATGGGAATTGGAAGAATCGGTGGATCAGCTATGGATGCCATGGCACGTCAACCAGAAATTCAAGGAAAAATCCAAACTTCGGCACTTATTTTAGCAGCCTTCGTAGAAGCGGTGGCACTATTTGGTGTTGTTGCTTCATTAATCGTTTAATTATGATTTATAAATACAGAAGTAACGGTTGGTTACTTCTGTATTTTATATTGATTATCGATTAACCTTATCATGAAATTATAAGGTAGTTACAGTAAATAAAATTCAAATTGAGATGATCTCAATAAAATTAAACCCAATAAATGGGATTAAACACTAAACAATATAAGAAATGGATTTAATTACACCAGGTTTAGGACTGGTCTTTTGGACCGTAATTACGTTTTTGCTTTTGCTATTTATCTTAAAAAGGTTTGCTTGGAAGCCAATTTTGGGTGCTGTTAGTGAACGAGAAGAAAGCATTAAAAATGCTTTAAACGAAGCAGACAAAGCGCGCCAAGAAATTGAAAATTTAAAATCTGATAACGAAAAGATTTTAAAGGAAGCCAGAGCTGAAAGAGAAGCTTTATTAAAAGATGCTCGATCGATTAAAGATAAAATGATTTCCGATGCAAAAAACGATGCATCAAACCAAGCCAATAAAATAATAGAACAGGCAAAAGCTTCTATTGAAAGTGAAAAGCAAGCTGCTTTAACCGAATTAAGAAATAAAGTAGCCGAATTATCTGTTGGTATTGCAGAAAAAGTGATTAAACAGGAATTATCTAACAAAGACAAGCAAATTGCCTTGATCGATAAAATGTTAGAGGAAAATGCTACAATAAAATAATTCAATGAAAGGTACAAGAGCTGCATTACGTTACGCAAAGGCAACTTTAGATCTTGCAAAAGAGAAAGGTTTAGCAAAAGAAATTAATGACGATATGTTATTAATTAATGAAACTATATCTGAAAATGAAGATTTGCATATCATGCTGCAAAGCCCGATTATAAAAGCATCTGTTAAAAAAACAGTGCTGACAGAAATATTTGGCAAAAAAATAAATGCTATTACACTTCGTTTATTTACTTTATTACTTGAAAATAAACGATTGCCCTTATTGTCTTTAGTCACAAAAGAATACAACATTATTTATGATGTTCTTCAAGGCGTGGAAAATGCACACGTTACCACTGCTATTCCATTAACAAAAGAATTGGAGGCTAAAATTTTGACAAAAATAAAAGAATTTTCAAATAATAAAATTACCCTAAAAAACACGGTAGATCCAGCAATTATTGGTGGGTTTATCTTAAGAGTTGGCGATAAGCAATACGACTCAAGCATTTCAGGTCAATTAAAAAATTTATTGACCACTTTTGAAAAAAATCATTACACAGCTAAAGTATAAATTAAGGAAATTACAATTAAAAAATGGCAACAATAAAACCAGCTGAAATCTCAGCAATTTTAAAAAAACAACTTACAGGTTTTGAAGGAAAGGCTTCTCTTGATGAAGTAGGAACAGTTTTAGAAGTAGGAGACGGTATTGCTCGTGTTTACGGTTTAGCCAACGTGCAATATGGTGAGTTAGTAAAATTTGAAGACGGATTAGAAGGTCTCGTTCTTAACTTGGAAGAAGATAACGTTGGGGTTGTACTTTTAGGATTTTCAAACGTTATTAAAGAAGGTTCTATTGTAAAAAGAACAAACCGAATTGCGTCTATCAATGTTGGTGAAGGCATATTAGGTCGTGTGGTAGATACCTTAGGATTACCAATTGATGGTAAAGGCCCAATTGAAGGAAAAACCTACGAAATGCCTTTAGAGCGTAAAGCCCCAGGTGTTATCTTTCGTGAACCAGTTACTGAGCCGTTGCAAACAGGTTTAAAATCTGTTGATGCGATGATTCCGGTAGGAAGAGGGCAACGAGAACTTATTATTGGTGACCGTCAAACAGGTAAATCAACAGTTGCTATTGATACCATTATCAATCAAAAAGAATTTTATGATGCCGGCAACCCGGTATATTGTATATATGTTGCTATTGGTCAAAAAGGCTCTACCGTTGCACAAATTGCTAATACGTTAGAAGAAAAAGGTGCTTTGGCTTATACAACAATTGTTGCTGCAAACGCTTCTGAAGCTGCTGCAATGCAAGTTTACGCTCCGTTTGCAGGTGCTGCAATTGGTGAGTATTTTAGAGATACAGGTAGACCTGCACTAATTGTTTATGATGATTTATCAAAACAAGCAGTTGCTTATCGTGAGGTATCCTTATTACTTCGTCGCCCTCCGGGACGTGAAGCATATCCTGGTGATGTATTCTATTTGCATTCTCGTTTGTTAGAACGTGCAGCAAAAGTTATCCATGATGATAAAATTGCAAAACAAATGAATGACGTTCCTGAATCTATACGTTCTTTAATTAAAGGTGGTGGTTCTTTAACAGCCTTACCAATTATTGAAACACAAGCAGGTGACGTTTCTGCCTATATTCCAACAAACGTAATTTCGATTACCGATGGTCAAATTTTCTTAGAGTCTGATTTGTTCAACTCGGGTGTTCGTCCGGCGATTAATGTTGGTATTTCGGTATCACGTGTAGGTGGTAATGCGCAAATTAAATCCATGAAAAAAGTAGCAGGTACTTTAAAATTAGACCAAGCTCAATATCGTGAGCTAGAAGCTTTTGCTAAATTTGGTTCTGATTTAGATGCTGCAACTTTGAATGTTATCGAAAAGGGAAAGCGTAATGTTGAAATTTTAAAACAAGCACAAAACGATCCATTTCCAGTAGAAGAGCAAGTTGCTATTATTTATGCAGGTGCTAAAAACTTATTAAGAGCTGTTCCTGTAGAAAAAGTGAAAGAATTTGAAAGAAATTATTTAGAGTTCTTAAAAACAAAACATAGAGATACTTTAGATACTTTAAAAGCAGGTAAATTAACAGATGAAGCTATTGCTACATTAGAAGCTGTTGCAAAAGAAATTTCTGCTAACTATAAATAATATGAGAATTGAATATGGAGTATCGATGAACGACATTCTCCATAATTAGAACTAAATACGCAATACTCTTTAATATAATATGGCAAATTTAAAAGAAATACGTAACAGAATTTCATCAATCGGTTCAACGATGCAGATTACCAGTGCCATGAAAATGGTGTCTGCTGCAAAGTTGAAAAAAGCACAAGACGCAATTATTGCAATGCGGCCTTATGCTAATAAATTAACCGAATTACTGCGAAATTTAAGTGCTACATTAGATAGTGAAGATGGTGGTGGTTTTTATACCAATCAACGTGAAGTGAAAAAAGTATTGATCGTTGCTATTACTTCTAATCGTGGTTTGGCAGGAGCCTTTAATTCAAATATCATTAAAGAGACCAAAGAACTTATTGCTACAAATTATGCCGGTAAAGAAGTTTCTATTTTAGCAATTGGTAAAAAAGGTTTTGAACTTCTTAAAAAAACCAATACCATTTACAAAAATGAAAGTACAATTTTTGACGATTTAACCTTTGAAAATGTTTCTGTTATTGCCGAAGATTTAATGGAGCAATTCAGTAAAAACTCATTTGACAAAATAGAAATTGTGTATAATGGATTTAAAAATGCTGCAACTCAAATTATTACAAAAGAGCAGTTTTTACCAATTCTTCCTCCTGAAAATGTAAGTTTGGGCAATACTGATTATATTTTTGAACCTTCCAAAGAAGAAATTATAACAGTTTTAATTCCAAAATCATTGAAAACACAATTATTCAAAGCTCTTAGAGACTCTCTTGCTGCAGAACACGGTGCAAGAATGACTGCGATGCACAAAGCAACCGATAATGCTACAGAGCTTAGAGATGATTTATTATTAATTTATAACAAAGCACGTCAAGCTGCTATTACCAACGAAATATTAGAAATTGTTGGAGGGGCGGAAGCTTTGAAAAATTAAGCGATTGAAATGAGCTAAATTTATTCAAGTGAAGCACTAAAAAATTAAACGAAGCAGAGCGAATTCAAATTTTAAAAGAGCTGAGGCTTTAAAAAATTAAGAGATGCTGAATCTTTGAAAATTAAAAACGTATAAAACTCCAAAGTATATTCTTTGGAGTTTTTTTATGCTTTCTTTTGAAAACCTTTTTACATTTGCAGTCAGAATTCCAGACAGTATGAAAATCCTTTTGCTCGACACCAATCATCCACATATTCAAAACAGCTTCGAAAAAATGGGCTTCATTTGCGATGAAGACTATACCTCCTCGAAAGAAAAAATAGAAGAAAAAATACATTTATATGATGGAATTGTTATTCGAAGTCGGTTTAAAATTGACAAAACCTTTATTGATAAAGCTAAAAATTTAAAATTTATCGCACGTGTTGGCGCAGGCCTCGAAAGTATCGACATTACCTGTGCTAATAAACATCATATCGCACTGATTGCAGCTCCGGAAGGAAATAGAAATGCCGTAGGAGAACATGCCTTAGGAATGATTTTAGCACTTTTTAATAAGCTTAAAAAAGCGGATTTAGAAATTCGTAATGGCAAATGGCTTCGTGAAGATAATCGGGGAATTGAACTCGAGGGCAAAACTATTGGAATTATTGGTTATGGAAACATGGGAAAAGCTTTTGCAAAAAAATTAAAAGGATTTGATTGTGAAGTGCTTTGCTACGATATTAAAGAAAATGTTGGCGACGAAAACGCAAAACAGGTTTCACTACAAGAATTTTTCACTAAAACAGAAGTTTTAAGTTTACATACTCCTCAAACTGAGTTAACAGAAAAAATGATTAATAAAACATTTATTCTGCAGTTTAAAAAGCCATTTTATTTAATCAATACGGCAAGAGGCTCTGCCGTTGTAACGAAAGATTTAGTAGAGGCATTAGAAAATGGGAAAATTTTAGGGGCATGTCTTGATGTTTTGGAATATGAAAAAGCATCTTTCGAAAATTTCTTTTCTCATGGTAATGAATTACCTCCAGCTTTTCAATATTTAATTTCTTCGGATAAAGTTTTATTAAGTCCGCATGTTGCTGGCTGGACCGTAGAATCTAAATTTAAATTGGCAGATACTATTGTTCAAAAAGTAATCGAATTACCCAAAAAAGATAATTAATTTCTCCCATTTTCATCCGGGTATAATTCATTCAATGGGTCACTTTGCCAAAATTCCTTTGTAGTAACATCTAAAATCGTCAGCGGACCTTTAAATGCCGCTCCCGTATCGACATTCCAAA
>CBDTUD010000034.1:0-28867 GCA_965363545.1 uncultured Flavobacteriaceae bacterium
GTTACTGTATAAGTTTGTGTTGAGGATGGGCTAACGGTTATACTTTTTGTGGTCGATCCGTTGCTCCAGCTATAAGATGAACCTCCACTAGCAGTCAAAGTAACACTCTCGCCCAAACAAATCGATTCATCTGATCCCGCATTGGCGGTAACTGTGGTTGTTGAATTAACTTTAAATTCAAAAGCTCCGATATCGTGGGAAGAACCCTGAGGTCTTGGACTTCTATCAAAGTCAGATTTAACAATATCTAAATTTTTGCCTTTATCAATTATAGGACTATTTGATTTTAAACGAAAATTACCACTAGATTCATTTTCAAAATTAGGATTAACGTTTAAACTATTCGAACCTATAGAATTTGTCCAACTATTAAAAAAGTTGTTTGAATCAAAAGAAAAATCTGAAATATTTGCAGTGTACGCGCCAGAATTAATTTTAACTATATTGGAGTTTATTATTTCAAAATTATCTATTCGCACTGGATAACTCGATTCTCGAACAAAATAACTATTATTATAAAAATTACAATTTAAAACTTTAGTATTCTTTAACAATGAATTAGCACTTGCATCGGTCCCGGTTAAATATATTGCATATTTACTTCCGGAAATATTACAATTTCTAATAATATTATCATGACCTATGCTTGTATCTCCAGTATTGTCTTCTCCTTGATTATCTTTAAATCCAATACCCATATCTACATCAGATATATCACATCTCTCAACTATATTATCCCATACACCACCCCAAAACCAAACTCCACCTCTATCTTCAGATGATGCTGCTCCATTATTTTTAGCGACACAATCTTTTATAACGTTATATGCACAACCATAATTTCTAATTGCATAAGCTTCTTGAAAATTTACAGCAATGTTTTGCTCAATGAGGTTATATGTATTAGAAAGCATTCTTGACCCTCTAATTGTAATTCCATGTGTACTTGTATTAGTTTCTGTATTATTAAAATTTTCGATATGGCTTTTTCTAACTATATTATAATGGCCATTAACGCTAATCGCATAATCTGCTTTCTCGTAAGTACCTGTTCTATCACTATATATCTTTGTATTATCCACTAAGTTATTTCCTTCCCCATAAAGTGCTATTGCCGTCATACTACAATTTATAATTGTAGTATTAATTATTCGCGTATTTGTATTTCCAGTAAAATAAGCTCCTCCACTGCTAGTAAATGAAATCGCAGCTCCATTTTTTGAAGCATTCGTACCAAATGTTTTTCCATTAAACCTATCAAAAATTAGATTACTATTAGGAGATCCAGCTCGTATTCCTAGAACATAATTAGTCATTTGGATATTCCTAAAAATTATATAATGAGAATTACTCATTGTTAGTCCGTATGTTGAAGTAGCATCCGCCCCTGAAAGAGTTGGCATTTCGGAAGTTCTAAAAGTAGTACCATAATCATAGTAATTGGATTTAATATCACCAATAACAGACTTATAACCAATAAATTTAATTGGGCTATTCTTCTGACCTTTTTTACTTATTGTTTTCGTTATGCTTCCGTAATTTCCTGCTTTTATCCAAATTGTTTGACCTTGCTCCGCATTATCAAATGCCTGAGTTAATGACCACGCATTTCCCTCTGTCAATCCATTACCTCCACCATTAGCCGAAGTTGTTACATATCTATAATTAGAAGCCTCTGGTTCAACAATATTATTCTTGATATAACTTAAAGTAAAATTATGCATCTTTGGATTAGCATCAGAAGCATCTGAATTTTCTCCCAATCGGATTGTATTATTATCCCAAAAATTAAAAGGTGAGGAAACTGTAAAATATTGCCCAGATGTATTAATAGAAGATATTGTTTTTCCACTAATTACAAAACCTTGTTTGGTTAAACCAGAAATATCACCTGAAGAGTCAAAGTAAACGCGGTCTGGATAAGAATTTTCAATTCTGAAATTTGATAAGATAGGGGAACTAGCGTTCGCAAAAGCATTTATCCCAAATGCTAGAACTAAAGTCCATAAAAATTTATACATATATTTTCTTTCCTTTTAGCCATAAAGTATGACTGATCAATAAATTATAAAATAAATTTACTAGAGGGATCTTTGCACAAAGGGAAGAGGGATATTATTGTACAAGTTTAGAATAAAACGAATTATAACAAACAATATTGTAATAATTAGAAATAATAAATTTAACTGAGTGCGAATGTATTTGGGAAATCTAAAGAAATTCTAAAGAAATTGAAATGCAAAATATAAATAAAAATAAAGACTAATTATTTTTCTTAAAATTTAATAAATATGCTACTTAATAGAATGTAAAATTATTATATTATCAATGTTTCTATCGTTTAAAAATGATATCTAAAAACATTTTGCAATTATCAACAAAAACCTATACTTATTAACAACAGGTAATGCGACTGTCAACCCTATTATTTTAAAGGTAAAAACACTTCCGCCATCATACATCTGGCACTTCCTCCACCAAGGGTTTCAATTGTTTCTAAGTTGCTGTATAAAATTTTACTGTTTTTTTCTATAGTTTTTATTTGTGATTGATTTAATGATTTAAATGCAGACTCACTCATTATGGTGAAAGGTCTATTTTCGTTTCCGAGAACTTGCAACATATTTCCCGCAAACTGATTGACTTGAGATTCTGAAATGCCAATAATTTCCTTTCTGTCTTGTTTTAAATGCTTAATAACATTCTTTTTTTCGCTTTTATCATCAATGGAGTCCAAACAAATAATAGCTTCTTTTTGGGTTAGAGCCATCATAACATTAGTATGATAAATTAATTCTCTTTTATTTTCAACCGTTTGAAAAGCATGAAAAGGTACTGGTGTATATTCAAAATCTTCACAAAATTCTAAAAACAAATCTTCATCCGCTCTTGGAGACAATGCGCAATAGGCTTTTCTGTTTACCCTATCTAATAATAAGCTTCCGGTGCCTTCTAAAAAAATAGCTTCTTTTTCAGCTGAGATATAATCCATTATTTGATTGATTACAAAACCTTTTCCCTCTAAAACATCTAAAATATCTTCTCTGCGTTCTAATCTTCTGTTTTCTGCAAACATTGGATATAAAGCCACTGCTCCGTCTTGGTGAAATGAAATCCAATTATTTGGAAAAACTGAGTCCGGAGTATTTGGGTTTTTCGTATCCTCAACAACAATTACTTGTACTCCAATCATTCGTAATTTCATCACAAAATCATCAAATTCTTTAAGCGCTTTAATTTGGATTTCTTGTGATGATAAATTTTTAAGCTCCTTTTGATAAAAATTATTAACCGCAGTTTGTTCGTTCATCCGAAAAGAAACCGGACGAATCATGAGGATAGTATTCGTTATTTGTTTCATAACTTTTTTAATCTCTTATTAATGGTAAGGTCGAACAGCGCAGTAATCCTTCTTGTTTTGCTATTTCGGCATATGCAATTTCTTCAACAGTAAAGCCTTCACTTCGTAACCAATTATTTAATCTAGTAAAATTCTTTTCGGAAACAATTACATCTTCTGAAATAGAAAAAATGTTAGAATTCATATGATACATTTCCTCTTTCGTAATTTCAAAAATATTTTCTTTTCCAAAAAAGTTTACCAAAAACTGATATTCTTCATCGATTAAAAACCCATTTTTATGAAGTATTGCCTTGCCTTTTCCAATTGGTTGAAAACAACAATCTAAATGTAAGGCGTTTTCTTTCGCATTACTATTGGATTTTCTAAGTTCGAAAGGTTTCACAATTTTATTTGGAAATAATCCCTTTAAAAAGACAATCGCTTCTTTATTTGTTCTGGCAGTGATGAAATCAGCATAATCATTTCCTGAATAAATTCCCACAAAAACATAATCATTCCAAGGCATGACATCACCACCTTCTACATGTACCTCTTTCGGTGGTACTACAATATTTTCTTGAGAAATAGTTTGGAGAATATAATCAATGGCATGAAATTCAGATTCTCTATCGGGTAAAATATTTGATTTTATAAACTTGTCATCAATCACAAACCCAATATCACGTGCAAAAATCTGGTTTGTATTTTCTAAAACCGTTGGCCGGAAAACCTTAACATCATATTTTTCGAGCACTTTTCGAAATGCTTCCATTTCGATTATCATATCCTTTTCTTTCGGGTAAGTCCCTGCCAATATATGCTCTACCGATTTGGGGTCATAACAATCTTCAATTTTAGGTGTTGGTCCGTTAGAATTGGCAATACCTAATACAACCGATTTTAAGCGTGAAGTTTCATTTTTTATATGTAATTGTATTTTTTGCAAAGCAATTATTTTTAGCAAATTTACTTTTATTCTTTGTATTACCAAGAAATAAAAAAGCGTGAACCATTCAAATATAGTTCACGCCTTTTAATCTATAAAAAACTGTTACCTTTCGTCAAAAGTCTTAAATGGACGAAGTGGATAACCTGTATATAATTGTCTCGGACGACCAATTGGCTCATGATTTAATCTCATTTCTCTCCATTGTGCAATCCAACCTGGTAGTCTTCCTATAGCAAACATTACCGTAAACATAGAAACAGGTATACCTAAAGCTCTATAAATTATTCCAGAATAGAAATCTACATTTGGATACAATTTGCGTTCAGCAAAATATTCATCCTTTAAAGCAACTTCTTCTAGATGCTTCGCAATTTTTAAAATTGGATCATTTAAGTTTAAATCCTCAAATAACTCATCACAAGCTTTTTTAATGATACGAGCTCTTGGGTCAAAGTTTTTATACACTCTATGCCCAAACCCCATCAAACGGAATGGATCATCTTTATCTTTTGCTTTATTAATATACTTTTCGACATCTCCTCCATCTGCTTGAATAGCTTCAAGCATTTCAATAACGGCTTGGTTTGCTCCACCGTGAAGTGGCCCCCAAAGAGCAGAAACTCCAGCTGATAAAGATGCAAACAATCCTGCTCCAGAAGAACCAACAATGCGAACCGTTGATGTTGAACAATTTTGTTCGTGATCTTCATGTAGTATTAACAATTCATCTAAAGCATTTACTGCTATTGGATTTATTTTATATTGTTCAGTTGGTATTCTAAACATTAATTGCATTATGTTTGAAATATAATCTAATGAATTATCAGAATAATTTAAAGGTAAGCCATGATTTCTTCTGTGAGCCCATGTTGCTAATACGGGAAATTTTCCCAATATTTTTACAACCGCATTGTACATATCTTCTTTAGATTGCGCATCTACAATACCGGGATTAAATGCTGTTAAAGCACTTGTTAATGAAGAAAGCATCCCCATAGGGTGTGAAGCTTTTGGAAAACCTTCAACAATGTCTTTCATTTCCTCATTAATCATTGATTGCCCTTTAATATCAATTTCAAATTTGGTCAATTCATCCTTCGTTGGTAATTCTCCAAATATTACTAAAAAGGCAACTTCTAAAAAACCAGCTTTTTTAGTTAGTTCTTCAATGGCATAACCTCTATGACGTAAAATACCTTCTTCTCCATCTAAAAATGTAATTTTACTTTCACAAGACCCTGTGTTTTTAAAACCAGGATCTAACGTAATAACACCTTTCGTTGTAGATCGCAATGATTGAATATCAATTGCAACTTCATTCTCGCTTCCTCGAACAACAGGAAATTCATACGTTTTTCCGTCTATTATTAATTTCGCTAATTCTGACATTTTAAATTATAAATTATGTTCATATTTTTTTTACTGTTACGAATTTACAAAAATACTGTGACATTTTATAAAATAGGTGTGTAACTTTTAAGACAAAAAAAAGCCGGAATAATCCGGCTTCTTTAATGTTGTATAAAAAAATAAATTTATTTTACTTTAAATGCTTTTAATTGAGGATAATAAGCTGAATCATTTAATTCTTCTTCAATTCTAAGTAATTGATTGTATTTTGCCATACGATCACTTCGCGATGCAGAACCAGTTTTAATCTGACCTGTGTTCAAAGCAACTGCTAAATCAGCAATTGTATTATCTTCTGTCTCACCAGAACGATGCGACATTACAGAAGTATAACCAGCATTATGTGCCATATTAACTGCAGCAATAGTTTCGGTTAAAGTACCAATTTGATTTACTTTTATCAAAATAGAATTAGCGATACCATTTTTAATTCCTTTTTCTAATCTTTCTACATTCGTCACAAAAAGGTCATCACCAACTAACTGAACTTTATCACCAATCTTTTCGGTTAAATATTTCCAACCATCCCAATCGTTTTCATCCATACCATCTTCAATCGAAATAATAGGATATTTAGCAGATAATTCGGCTAAGTAATCTGCTTGTTCGTGACTAGTTCTTACTTTTCCTTTATCTCCTTCAAATTTTGCATAATTGTATTTTCCATCTTCATAAAATTCCGCAGCAGCGCAATCTAAAGCTAACATAACATCATCACCAGCTTTATAACCAGCTTTTGTGATCGCTTTGATAATGGTATCTAAAGCATCTTCTGTTCCATTAAAAGTTGGTGCAAAACCACCTTCATCACCAACAGCAGTGCTTAAATTTCTATCGTGTAGTATTTTCTTTAGGTTGTGAAAAATTTCACTTCCCATTTTCATAGCATGTGTAAAGTTTTTTGCTTTTACTGGCATGATCATAAATTCTTGGAAAGCAATCGGAGCATCAGAATGAGAACCACCGTTAACGATATTCATCATCGGTACAGGCAATGTATTAGCACTCACACCACCAACATAACGATATAAAGGAATACTTAACTCATTAGCTGCAGCTTTAGCAACTGCCAAAGAAACACCTAAAATTGCATTTGCACCTAAATTTGCTTTGTTTTTTGTACCATCTAATGCGATCATTTCTTGATCTATTGCATTTTGATCGAAAACAGAAAAACCAACAATTTCTTCAGCGATTATTTCGTTTACATTTTGAACAGCTTTTAAAACACCTTTACCCATGTAATCTTTACCACCATCGCGAAGCTCTACTGCCTCATGTTCTCCTGTTGAAGCTCCAGAAGGCACTGCAGCTCGTCCTAAAACACCACTTTCGGTAATTACATCAACTTCTACTGTTGGATTCCCTCTTGAATCAAAAATTTGTCTTGCGTGAATATCAATTATTATACTCATTTTTTCTATTTTTTTTAGGTTTTAATTTTGTTGTGTAAATTTAAGAAAATCTATTAGGTTTTTGCTTATTTATTTGGATTATATACTAAATCGATTTCGTTACTTTAAATTGGTTATTTAATTCTTAATTAAGGTCATGTTTTCAATAAATTGATCAAATAAATACGCCGAATCATGTGGCCCCGGACTCGCCTCAGGGTGATACTGCACCGAAAAACAATTTTTATTCTTCATACGCATTCCTGCCAAAGTACCATCATTTAAATGCTCATGAGTAATTTCGAATTCACTATGTTGCTCTACTTCTATTTTATCTACTACAAAACCATGATTTTGAGAAGTAATTTCACCTTTACCTGTAAGTAAATTCTTTACTGGATGATTGATCCCTCGGTGACCGTTATGCATTTTATAAGTTCTAATTCCGTTTGCCAAGGCAATCACTTGGTGCCCTAGGCAAATACCAAATAATGGAAGGTCTTTTTCAATAATTTGTTTTGCAACATTTTGTGCACTTTTCAAAGGATTAGGATCACCTGGTCCGTTCGATAAAAAATATCCGTCAGGTTTAAATGCACTCATTTCTTCAAAAGTAGCATCGTATGGAAAAACTTTTACAAAGCAATCTCGTTGCACCAAATTATTTAATATATTTCTTTTAATGCCAATATCTAATGCTGCTATTTTATAGGTTGCATTTTCATCGCCCACAGTGTAAGTTTCTTTTGTAGAAACTTTCGAAGCCAATTCCAATCCTTCCATCGATGGTATTTTATCCAATATTTTTTGCAAAACAGTGATATCTGTTTCGGTAGAAATAACGGCATTCATTGCTCCTTTATCACGAATATATCGCACTAAAGCTCTGGTATCTACATCTGAGATTGCAACAAAGTTTTGTTTTTGAAAATAATCAAATAAAGAAGCATCGGCATCAGGTCGTGAATATTCATAACTAAAGTTCTTGCAAATTAATCCCGCAATTTTTATAGAAGAAGATTCATTTTCATTTTCGTTTGTTCCATAATTACCTATATGAGCATTGGTAGTAACCATTAATTGACCATAATAGGAAGGGTCGGTAAATATTTCTTGATAACCCGTCATTCCAGTATTGAAACAAATTTCACCAACTGCAGTTCCGTCCATTCCGATAGATTTACCTTCAAATATGGTTCCGTCTTTTAATAAAATTAGTGCTCTTTTTTTGTTTTGATATTTCATACCTATAATATAATTGATTAAAAAACAGTATAAAAAAAAAGGATAAGCTATTTAACTAGCTTATCCTTTTTTACATTTTGCATTCGTTTAAAACCATTTTAAGCTTCGTCTTTTGTATCAGGCTTTTTACTTTTTGGCTCTTCCGTTTTTTCTACTTTTTTTGGTGCTTCTTCAACTTTTGCTTCAACAGTTTCTTCAACCTTAGCAGTTTTTTTACCACCTCTTCTACGAGTAGATTTTTTCTCTTTTTTACCTTTTGGATTGTAAATCTCGTTATAATCTACCAATTCAACCATTGCCATATCAGCATTATCTCCTTGACGATTTCCCAATTTAATGATACGTAAATATCCTCCTGGTCTATCTGCTACTTTTACTGAAATATCTCTAAATAATTCCGCAACAGCGTATTTATCTTTTAAGTTACTAAAAACAATTCTACGATTGTGGGTAGTATCTTCTTTTGATTTTGTAATTAATGGCTCAATATATTGGCGCAAAGCTTTGGCTTTAGCAACTGTAGTATTAATACGTTTGTGTTCGATTAATGAACAAGCCATATTAGCCAACATCGCTTTTCTATGCGCTGTTTTTCTACTTAAGTGATTAATTTTCTTTCCGTGTCTCATCTTTCAATTGACTATTTTGTTTTTGTTATCAAAAAAATAACAAAAATTACTCTTTATCTAATTTATACTTCGTTAAATCCATTCCAAAGGTTAATCCTTTGACATTTACCAATTCATCTAATTCGGTAAGTGATTTTTTACCAAAATTTCTAAATTTCATCAAATCACTTTTGTTAAAAGAAACCAAATCACCTAATGTATCAACTTCTGCAGCTTTCAAACAATTTAATGCTCTAACAGATAAATCCATATCGATTAATCTTGTTTTCAACAATTGACGCATGTGCAATGACTCTTCATCATATGAATCTGTTTTTGCAATTTCATCTGCCTCTAAAGTAATACGCTCATCAGAGAATAACATAAAGTGGTGAATCAAAATTTTCGCTGCTTCAGTCAATGCGTCTTGCGGACTAATTGAACCATCTGTAACGATATCGAAAATTAATTTTTCGTAATCTGTTTTTTGCTCAACACGAAAGTCTTCAATAGCGTATTTTACATTCTTTATCGGAGTGTAAATTGAATCTGTAAAAATTGTTCCTAGTGGAGCAGAAACTTTCTTATTTTCTTCAGCCAAAACAAATCCTCTACCTTTTTCAATAGAAATTTCCATGTCTAATTTAACAGAAGGCTCCATATTGCAAATTACCAAATCAGGATTTAATATTTGAAATCCAGAAATAAAGTTTTGAAAATCTCCAGCTGTTAATTGTTCTTTTCCTTTTACAGAAACAACAACAGTTTCGTTATCGGTCTCTTCAATTTGTTGTTTGAAACGAACTTGCTTCAAATTCAAAATTATCTCGGTAACATCTTCTACAACTCCTTTAATGGTTGAAAATTCGTGTTCAACTCCTTCAATTCTTAAAGAAGTTATTGCATATCCTTCTAAGGAAGATAACAGAACTCTTCTTAAAGCGTTACCTACCGTTAATCCGTAACCTTGTTCTAATGGTTTAAATTCAAATCTACCTTCAAAATCAGTAGATTCAATCATTAACACTTTGTCTGGTTTCTGAAAATTTAATATTGCCATAAGTTTGATTCGATCTTTAAAAATTATTTAGAGTATAACTCAACTATGAATTGTTCGTTTATGTTTTCCGGAATTTGAATTCTTTCAGGAACAGATACAAATCTTCCCTCTAAAACTTCAGAGTTCCAAGTTAACCATTCATAAACATTTGATTTAGTAGCCAATGAATTCTCAATAGCTAATAATGATTTTGATTTCTCTCTTACAGCAATAACATCACCAGGATTTAAGGAATAAGAAGGAATATTTACGATTTCACCATTTACAGTAATATGACGGTGTGAAACTAATTGACGAGCGCCTCTTCGGGAAGGTGAAATGCCTAAACGAAATACTACATTGTCTAATCTTGCTTCACATAATTGTAATAAAACTTCACCGGTAATACCTTTACTACTTTGCGCTTTTTCGAATAAATTTCGGAATTGACGCTCTAAAATACCATAAGAGTATTTCGCTTTTTGCTTTTCTTTTAACTGTAAAGCATATTCAGATTGTTTACCTCTTCTTCTAGAACTACCGTGTTGTCCCGGAGGGTAATTTCTCTTTTCTAATGCTTTGTCCTCGCCAAATATTGGTTCACCAAATTTACGAGCAATTTTTGATTTCGGTCCTGTATATCTTGCCATTTTTAAAATTTATTTAAGGGATTATGAATTAAGGCATTCCTTCGATAATCTTTATCCTTAGTTATTTATAATTCTTGTTATACTCTTCTTCTCTTTGGAGGTCTACATCCATTGTGTGGAATTGGAGTAACATCAATAATTTCTGATACTTCAATACCATTATTATGTAAGGTTCTGATTGCAGATTCTCTACCATTACCCGGACCTTTAACATAAACTTTTACTTTACGTAATCCAGCTTCATGAGCAACTTTCGCACAATCTTCAGCAGCAGTTTGAGCAGCATAAGGAGTATTCTTTTTTGAACCCCTAAAACCTTGTTTACCAGCACTTGACCATGAGATCACATCTCCCTTTTTATTTGTCAAAGAGATAATAATATTGTTAAATGAGGCAGTAATATGTGCTTCACCAATAGCTTCAACAATTACTTTGCGTTTTTTTACGTTTTTTGAACTTGACTTTGCCATCTTCTTACCTATTATTTAGTTGCTTTCTTTTTACCTGCAACAGTTTTTCTTTTACCTTTACGAGTTCTTGAATTATTCTTAGTTCTTTGTCCTCTTAACGGAAGACCAGATCTATGTCTAATTCCTCTATAACACCCAATATCCATTAAACGTTTAATGTTTATTTGAATTTCAGATCTCAATTCACCTTCGATTTTCAAAGTTCCAACTTGTTCACGAACTTCTGCAATTTGAGCATCACTCCAATCCTGAACTTTAATATTCTCGTCCACTTTTGCGTTTGCTAAAATTTCCTTCGCTTTGCTTCTTCCGATTCCAAAGATATAAGTTAATGCAATAACTCCTCTTTTGTTCTTTGGGATGTCAATTCCTGCTATTCTTGCCATAATTATCCTTGTCTTTGTTTAAATCTAGGATTCTTTTTGTTGATTACATATAATCTGCCTTTTCTGCGCACTATGACACACTCGGCACTTCTCTTTTTTACTGATGCTCTAACTTTCATCTTAGTTTATTATCTTTAATATCTATAAGTAATTCTTGCCTTCGATAAATCGTAAGGACTCATTTCTAACTTTACTTTATCTCCAGGTAATAACTTTATATAATGCATTCGCATCTTACCGGAAATATGTGCAGTAACAATATGGCCATTCTCAAGCTCTACACGAAACATTGCGTTCGATAAGGCTTCAATTATTCTACCATCTTGTTCTATTGCTGATTGTTTTGCCATAATTAATAGGATACTTTTCTTTTTGACCCTGCTTTCATCAAACCATCATAATGACGATTTAACAAATGTGAATTAATTTGCTGAAGGGTATCAATTGCTACACCAACCATAATTAATAAGGATGTTCCACCATAAAACATTGCCCAACCCGGTTGTACACCCATTTTTGTAAAAATTGCTGGTAAAATTGCCAACAAAGCCAAAAATATAGACCCAGGTAAAGTAACTCTTGATAATATTGTGTCTAAAAATTCACCAGTATCTTTACCAGGACGAATTCCCGGCACAAAACCACCACCTCTTTTTAGATCGTCAGCCATTTTATTTGTCGGTATTGTAATTGCGGTGTAAAAATAACTAAAAATTATAATTAAAACGGCAAATAACAAATTATACCAAAACCCAAATATATCCGTAAAAGCAACTCCGAATGATTTAAGCATATTGTTTTCTGAGGTTGCTAATAATCCCGGTACAAACATTAAAGCTTGCGCAAAGATAATTGGCATAACACCTGCAGAATTTAATTTTAAAGGAATGTATTGTCTAGCACCGGCGACATCTTTTACTGTGCCGGCAACGGTTCTTCTAGCGTATTGCACTTGAATTTTACGAACTGCTGTCACTAATAATACACTTGCAAAAATTACAACGAACCAAATTACAACTTCTAATAAAATCATAATTAGACCACCGTTTGATTGGTTAATTCTAGACGTTGCTTCTTGCATGAATGATGAAGGAAAACGAGCTATGATACCAATCATAATTAATAATGAAATACCATTACCAATTCCTTTATCAGTGATTTTCTCACCCAACCACATAGCGAATACAGTACCTGTAGTTAAAAGTAAAATAGATGAGAAGTAAAATAAAGGACCATGACCTAATAAGAACGCACTTTCTGGTATACCCAAACTTGGTAAACTAATTAAGTAAGTTGGCGCTTGAATTAATAAAATTCCGATCGTTAACCAACGTGTTATTTGGTTAATTTTCTTTCTTCCACTTTCACCTTCTTTTTGTAACTTCTGTAAATACGGAACTGCAATTCCCATTAATTGTACCACAATAGAAGCAGAAATATAAGGCATAATTCCTAATGCCATTATAGATGCTTTCGCGAATGCTCCTCCTGTAAATGCATTTAACAGACCTAATAATCCATCTGTAGTTTTACTGGCAATACCCGATAATTGTGTAGGATCGATTCCCGGCAAAGGAACTTGAGCCGCCAAACGGTATACCACCATTAATCCTAAAGTCAATAGAATTTTAGTTCTAAGTTCTTCGATTTTCCAAATATCTTGAATGGTACTAATTAACTTTTTCATTTATAATAATATAATCTTATAATTAAATAGTAGCTGCTTCTCCTCCGGCTTTTTCAATTGCTTCTTTAGCAGTAGCAGTATATTTATGAACCGAGATATTTAACTTCGCTTTTAATTCTCCTCTACCTAAAATTTTAACCAAATCGTTTTTACGTATCACTCCATTTTCAATTAAAACATCAATAGTAACAGTATCTTTAATTTTACCGTCATCTACTAATTGTTGTAATTTATCTAAATTGATACCTTGATACTCTTTGCGATTTATGTTAGTAAATCCAAATTTAGGTACTCGTCTTTGCAAAGGCATTTGTCCACCTTCAAATCCAATTTTTCTTGAATATCCTGAACGTGATTTTTGTCCTTTGTGACCTCTTGTAGAAGTTCCTCCTTTACCGGATCCTTCACCTCTACCTATTCGCTTGCCTGATTTTACGGAACCTTTTGCAGGTCGTAAGTTATTTAATTGCATAACTTGATATCTTATTTAATTTCTTCTACAGAAACTAGATGATTAACTGTTTTTACCATTCCAAGAATTGAAGGAGTTGCATCATGTACAACTTCTTGTCCCATCTTATGTATTCCTAAAGCCTCCAGCGTTAACTTTTGATATTTAGGACGTCTTATCTTACTACGTACTTGTTTTACTTTAATTTTTTTCATCATCAAAAATTTATCCGTTGAATACTTTTTCTAATGAAATACCTCTTTGCTTCGCAATAGTATTTGCATCACGTAAATTTAATAAGGCATCAAAGGTAGCTTTTACCACATTGTGCGCATTAGAAGAACCTTGTGATTTTGATAATACATCATGTACACCAACTGATTCTAATACCGCACGTACTGCACCACCGGCAATAACCCCAGTACCATGAGAAGCTGGTCTTAAAAACACCTTAGCTCCACCATATTTACCTTTTTGTTCGTGTGGTAATGTTTGCTTCAAAATTGGAATTCTAACCAAGTTTTTCTTAGCATCTTCAATTGCTTTTGCGATTGCTGAAGCAACATCTTGCGATTTACCTAAACCATGACCTACAACACCTTCACCATTACCAACAACAACAATAGCAGAAAAACTAAAAGTTCTACCCCCTTTTGTTACTTTGGTAACTCTTTGTACTCCAACCAAATGATCTTTTAATTCTAATCCGCTTGGTTTAACTCTTTCTATATTTTTATATTTTTTGTACATGGTAATATCTTAAAATTTTAATCCTCCTTCTCTTGCACCGTCAGCAAGTGATTTAACTCTTCCGTGATATAAGTAGCCATTTCTATCAAAAGAACAATCTTCAACTCCAGCTTTCTTAGCTTTCGCTGCTAGATCTTTTCCAATTGCATTTGCAATTTCGATTTTCGTTCCTTTTAAAGCTTTTTTACCTCTTGAAGATGCTGAAACTAAGGTAGTACCTGTAACATCATCTATTAATTGTGCCGAAATTTCTTTATTACTTCGATAAACTGTTAATCTTGGTTTTGTTGCAGTACCAGAAACAACTTTACGAATTCTATTTTTTATTCGGTGTCTTCTCTCCAATTTTGTTAATGCCATAACTCTACTAAATTATGCAGTTTTACCTGCTTTTCTTCTTAATTGTTCTCCTACAAACTTAACTCCTTTTCCTTTATAAGGCTCAGGCTTACGGAAAGAACGAATCTTTGCAGCTACTTGACCAACCAATTGTTTGTCAAAAGAAGTTAATTTAATTACTGGATTCTTACCTTTCTCAGAAATAGTTTCTACAGTCACTTCTTTAGCAATATCTAAGATAATATTATGTGAATATCCTAACGCTAAATCTAAAACTTGACCTTGATTTGAGGCTCTGTAACCTACTCCTACCAATTCCAATTCTTTTGACCAACCTTTAGAAACACCAATCATCATGTTGTTTAATAAAGCTCTGTATAAACCGTGTTTCGCTTTTAAATCTTTAGTTTCTGATGGTCGATCTAATACTAATGATCCATCTTCATCTTTTATCGCAATCTCATGTATATTTTGAGATAACTCGCCTAGTTTACCTTTTACAGTAACTACGTTGTCTTTTATATCAACGGTAACTCCTTGTGGAATTTCTATTGGGCTTTTTCCTATTCTTGACATCTCTCCTGCTTTACTTTATTAATAAACGTAACACAATACTTCTCCACCTACATTTTCTTGACGCGCTTTCTTGTTAGTCATCACGCCTTTTGAAGTAGAAATTATTGCAATACCTAATCCGTTCAATACTCTTGGCATTTCATTACCACCTACGTATTTACGTAAACCTGGAGTACTAATTCGTTCAATGTGTTTTATTACTGATTGCTTTGTTTCTTTATCATATTTCAAAGCAATTTTTATTGAATCTTGAACTTTGTTTTCAATAAATTTATAACTTAAGATATAACCTTGATCAAATAAGATCTTCGTCATTTCTTTTTTTAAGTTTGAAGCAGGAATTTCAACAACTCTGTGCTTTGCACTTGCAGCATTTCTTATTCTTGTCAAATAATCTGCTATTGGATCTGTATACATATATTTAAATTTGCGGTTTTGGTATTTATTCCCGAGTATTCGCGTCTAAACCTGAAACCAATTTATAATTCGATTTTACCAGCTTGCTTTTTTAACCCCAGGGATTAAACCTGCATTAGCCATTTCGCGAAAAGTTACACGAGAAATTCCAAACTGACGAATATAACCTTTTGGTCTTCCAGTTAATTTACAACGATTGTGTAAACGAACCGGAGAAGCGTTTTTTGGTAATTTTTGCAATGCTTCATAATCTCCAGCTTCTTTTAAAGCTTTTCTTTTTTCAGCATATTTTGCAACAGTTTTTGCTCTTTTAACTTCGCGAGCTTTCATTGATTCTTTTGCCATCTTTTAGTTCTTTTTAAATGGTATACCTAATTCGTGTAATAAAGACTTTGCTTCTTTATCCGTATTGGCAGAAGTTACAAAAGTGATATCCATACCACCAATTTTGTTTACTTTGTCAATATTAATTTCAGGAAAAATAATTTGCTCAGTAATTCCTAAATTATAATTTCCTCTACCGTCAAAACCATTTGCTTTTACACCTTTAAAATCACGAACACGTGGTAATGAAGCAGTAACTAATCGATCTAAAAACTCATACATTTTATTGTCACGTAGCGTTACTTTAACACCAATTGGCATTCCTTTACGTAATTTAAATGATGCAACGTCTTTCTTTGAAATCGTTGAAATTGGTTTTTGACCAGAAATTGCAGTTATCTCCTCAACAGCGTAATCAATCAGTTTTTTATCTGCAATCGCAGCTCCTACACCTTTACTAATTACAATTTTTTGCAATTTAGGCACTTGCATTACATTTTTATAACCGAACTCTTCAGTTAAGGCAGCTTTAATTCTGCTATTGTAATCTTCTTTAAGTCTTGGCATATTTTCCATAACTATATAACTTCTTTAGATTTTTTTGAAAACCTAACTTTCTTATCTCCTTCCATACGAAATCCCACTCTAGTTGCCGCATCTTTTTCTACCAACATTAGGTTAGAAATATGAATTGCAGCTTCCTTTTTTACGATTCCTCCTTGTGGATTTTCTGCACTAGGTTTTGTATGCTTTGAAATCATGTTTACTCCTTCAACAATTGCTCTGTTCTTATCAATTAAAACTTTCACAATTTTTCCTTCTTCTCCTTTATGATCACCAGCAATTACTCTTACTTTATCTCCTGTTTTTACTTTCAGCTTTGTCATCTTAAATACGTATTAAAGCACCTCTGGCGCTAATGATACAATTTTCATGAATTGTTTCTCACGAAGTTCTCTAGCTACAGGTCCGAATACACGAGTTCCTTTCATTTCACCTGAATTAGCATCCAATAAAACACAAGCATTGTCATCAAAACGGATATACGATCCGTCTTTACGTCTTACTTCTTTTTTGGTTCTAATTACTACGGCTTTTGAAACCTGACCTTTTTTTGCAGTACCGTTTGGAGTAGCATCTTTAACAGCTACTACAATTTTGTCTCCTACTGATGCGTAACGTTTTTTTGTTCCGCCAAGTACGCGAATAACAAGAGCTTCTTTTGCACCTGTATTATCAGCAACTTTTAATCTTGATTCTTGTTGTAACATAATTATTTAGCTCTTTCTAGGATTTCTACTAATCTCCAACGTTTGGATTTACTTAACGGACGTGTTTCCATGATACGAACAGTATCTCCAATATTGCAATCATTTTTATCATCATGTGCTACGTACTTTTTTGTACTTAACACGAATTTTCCATATAATGGATGTTTTACTCGTTTCACTTCCGCAACGACAATAGATTTCTCCATTTTGTTACTTGAAACTACACCTATACGTTCTTTTCTAAGATTTCTTTTTTCCATCTTTTCTAATAAATTACAATTATTGTAATTCTCTTTTAGTTAATTCTGTTGCAATTCTTGCGACTGTCTTACGAACAGATCTTAATTGCATTGGAGTTTCTAAAGGTGAAATTGCGTGAGCAAGTTTCAAATCAGTATAGTTTTTCTTAAAAACTGCTAACTTTTCGTTTAGGTCTTCTACCGATAATTCTTTAATTTCCGATTGTTTCATGTGTTCTATGTTGTATTTGTTTCACATGTAATCTTATAAACTATAAGATTTCATCTTTTAAAATTAAGCGTTGTCGTAATCACGAGCAACTATAAACTTGGTTTTTACCGGTAATTTTTGAGCCGCTAAACGTAAAGCTTCTTTGGCTACCTGAATAGGTACACCACCTATTTCAAACATTATTCTACCTGGTTTTATTACTGCAACAAAATATTCTGGTGCACCTTTACCTTTACCCATACGTACTTCTAAAGGTTTTTTGGTTATCGGTTTATCCGGAAATATTTTAATCCATAAACTACCCTGTCTTTTCATATAACGAGTAGCAGCGATACGGGCAGCTTCGATTTGACGAGAAGTAAGTAAATTTTGTTCTAAAGATTTAATCCCGAACATTCCGTTTGAAAGTTCATGTCCTCTCATAGACATTCCTTTCATACTTCCTTTACCCTTCTGTACTTTACGATATTTTACTCTCTTTGGTTGTAACATTTTTTAAACTTTTAAAAAATTATTTTCTGCGAGGTTTATTTCTTCCGCCTCCCTTATTACCTCCAGGACCTCCAGATCCTGCTTTGCCTGCCTTTTTAGACAAACCAACTAACGGAGATAATTCTCTCTTACCATAAACTTCACCTTTCATAATCCAAACTTTCACACCTAATTTACCATAAGTAGTACTCGCTTCCTCTAATGCATAGTCGATATCAGCTCTAAAAGTAGAAAGAGGAATTCTACCTTCTTTATAACTTTCTGAACGTGCCATTTCAGCACCATTCAAACGACCTGATATTTGCACTTTAATACCTTCTGCATTCATACGCATTGTTGCAGCGATAGACATTTTGATAGCTCTTCTATATGAAATTCTATTTTCAATTTGACGAGCAATACTAGCAGCTACTAATTTCGCATCAAGTTCCGGACGCTTAATTTCGAAGATATTAATTTGCACTTCTTTTCCGGTAATTTTTTTAAGTTCTTCTTTTAACTTGTCTACCTCTTGACCACCTTTTCCGATAATAATACCAGGTCTAGCAGTAGTGATAGTAACGGTTACAAGTTTAAGTGTACGCTCAATAATTACTCGAGAAACGCTTGCTTTATTTAATCTAGCATGAATATAGTTACGAATTTTATAATCTTCAGCAAGTTTATCACCGTAGTCATTTCCTCCATACCAGTTAGATTCCCATCCTCTGATGATTCCTAAACGAACTCCTATTGGATTAGTCTTTTGTCCCATGCTATTTATTAATTACTTATATTATTTGTTCCTAATACCAACGTTACGTGGTTAGAACGTTTTCTAATTCTATGCGCACGACCCTGAGGTGCAGTACGTAATCTCTTTAACATTGCTGCGCTATCCACATAAATTTCTTTAACAAACAAACCTGCATCTTCAATATTTTGATCTTCATTTTTTGCTTGCCAGTTAGAGATTGCTGATAACATCAATTTTTCTAAATTGATCGACGCTTCTTTAGGATTAAATTTTAAGATTTGAAGAGCTTTTTCAACCTCAACACCTCTAACTAAATCAGCAACTAAACGCATTTTTCTTGGCGAAGTAGGACAACCGTTAAGTTTAGACACATAAGTAGTCTTACGTGCTTCTTTAAGTTGATTCGCTCTTAATTTTTTTCGAACTCCCATAATAACCTACTATTTTTTACCTTTATTTTTTGCACCCGCATGTCCTCTAAATGAACGGGTTGGTGAAAACTCACCTAATTTATGTCCTACCATGTTCTCTGTAACGTAAACCGGTACAAATTGGCGACCATTGTGCACACCTATTGTTTGACCAACAAACTCGGGTGTTATCATTGAGGCTCTAGACCAAGTTTTAATAACTGTCTTTTTGCCTGCATCTATATTTTTTTGAACTTTATTTTCCAATTTATGAAAAACGTAAGGTCCTTTTTTTAATGAACGTGCCATACTTTCTATCTAATTATTTTTTTCTACGTTCAACAATATGCTTATTGCTCGCTTTTGTTTTCGAACGAGTTTTAAATCCTTTAGCCGGGATACCGTTTCTTGATCTTGGATGACCACCTGAAGCTCTACCTTCACCACCACCCATTGGATGATCTACTGGGTTCATTACGACTGGACGAGTTCTTGGTCTTCTACCTAACCATCTGCTTCTACCAGCTTTACCAGAAACTGTTAATTGATGGTCTGAATTAGAAACCACACCAATCGTTGCTTTACAGGTTAATAAGATTAATCGAATCTCACCTGAAGGCAATTTGATTGTTGCATACTTTCCTTCTTTCGCCATTAATTGCGCAAATGAACCTGCACTTCTAGCAATAACTGCTCCTTGACCTGGACGTAACTCAATACATGAAAGTACAGTTCCTAAAGGAATATTACTTAACACTAGTGTGTTTCCAATTTCTGGAGCAACTCCTTCACCAGATTCAATTACTTGTCCAACTTGCAAACCGTTTTGAGCAACTACGTATCTTTTCTCACCGTCTGCATAATGCAATAATGCGATATATGCGGTACGATTCGGATCGTATTCAATCGTTTTAACCGTTGCAGGTACTCCATCTTTATTTCTTTTGAAATCAATGATACGGTATCTTTTTTTATGACCACCACCTAAATAGCGCATTGTCATTTTACCTTCACTGTTTCTACCTCCGGATCTCTTTATAGGAGCTAATAAGCTCTTTTCTGGTCTTTCCGCTGTAACAACGTCAAAATCAGTCACAACTTTAAATCGTTGTCCCGGGGTAATTGGTTTTAATTTTCTTAATCCCATCTTCTTATCTTAGATATTGCTGTAAAAATCAATGTTCTCTCCTTCAGCTAACTGTATAATTGCCTTTTTTAAAGCGCCAACTTTACCAGTTGAAAGACCCTTTTTGGTAAACTTTGTTGTGCGTTTTACCGGATAAGTCATAGTTCTCACATCTTTAACAGATACTCCGTAAGCACTTTCTACGGCGTTTTTTATTTCAATCTTGTTAGCCGATTTTTTCACAACAAATGTAAAGCAGTTTTTTAACTCACTTAGGTCTGTTGCTTTTTCCGTTATAATAGGTTTTATTAATATACTCATAACTATTATTTGCTAAAATTTGATTCAATTTCTTCTAAACATTCTTCAGAAATCACTACTTTGTTAGCATTTAAAACGCGGTAAGTGTTTAGTTGTGAACCGTTTACAACAGTTGCGCCTTTTAAATTTCGTGATGACAAATATACATTTTTATTTGACTCATCCAACACAAACAAAGATTTTTTGTTTTGCAAGTCTAACGACTTCAAAACTTTTGTAAATTCTTTTGTTTTTGGCGTATCAAAATCAAACTTTTCAAGAACAACAATATTCTCTTCTTTCGCCTTTAAAGACAACGCAGATAAACGCGCTAATCTTTTCAAACTCTTGTTTAATTTAAAAGAATAATTTCTAGGTCTTGGACCAAAAGCTCTACCACCTCCTCTAAAAATTGGAGACTTAATACTACCTGCACGTGCTGTACCAGTACCTTTTTGTTTTTTGATCTTACGTGTACTTCCTGAAATATCCGCTCTCTCTTTCGATTTATGCGTTCCTTGTCTTTTATTAGCCAAATGTTGTTTCACGTCTAAATAAATAGCATGATCATTTGGTTCTATCGCAAAAATAGCGTCTGAAAGCTCAACACTTCTTCCAGTATTTTTCCCGTTGATATCTATTACAGCTACTTTCATTATTTATGAATGATTATAAATGAATTTTTGTGACCTGGAATAGCGCCTTTTACTACTAAAAGATTTTTATCCTTAACCACTTTTAAAACTCTCAAGTTTTGCACAGTAACTGTATCTCCACCCATTCTTCCACCCATACGCATTCCTTTGAATACTCTAGCCGGATATGATGCAGCTCCAACAGATCCTGGTGCTCTACCCATACTTTGTTGACCATGTGTTCTTTCAGAACCGGCAAATCCATGACGTTTTACAACACCTTGAAATCCTTTACCTTTAGATGTTCCTGACACATCAACAAATTCTCCTTCTTGGAAAAGATCCACTGTAATGTGATCTCCCAAATTAAAATTTTCTTTAAATCCTTGAAATTCAACGACACGTTTTTTAACAGAAGTACCCGCTTTTTTAAAGTGCCCTGTAAGCGCTTTATTAGACGATTTTTCTGATTTGTCATCGAAACCAAGTTGCAACGCTTCGTACCCGTCAACCTCTTTGGTTCTGACTTGGGTAACTACACAAGGACCTGCTTCTATAACGGTACATGGAATATTCTTTCCATTCTCATCATAAATACTGGTCATTCCTATTTTTCTACCTATTAACCCAGACATTCTATTTAATTATTAATTATTACTCTATTATTATTCAAAAAAACAGGGTCAAAATACTTTTCAACCCTGAATGTATTTTTATCGTTTTTCCTTCGTCAATCGCTCCGGACATGTCATTGAAATAATCTATTTCAACGTTTAAAGTACTTACACTTTTATCTCAACCTCAACTCCACTTGGCAACTCTAATTTCATTAGAGCGTCAATAGTTTTTGATGAAGAACTGTAAATATCTAAAATTCTCTTGTAAGAACTTAATTCGAATTGCTCTCTCGACTTTTTGTTAACGTGTGGAGAACGCAATACAGTAAATATCTTTTTGTGTGTTGGTAAAGGAATTGGGCCATTAACAACAGCACCTGTACTTTTTACCGTTTTTACAATTTTCTCAGCAGATTTATCTACTAAGTTATAATCGTAAGACTTTAATTTTATTCTAATTTTTTGGCTCATTTTTTATAATTTTAGCAGATTATCCTTTTGCTTTTTTAATCACTTCTTCTGAAATATTAGAAGGAGTAGTTGCATAATGATCAAACTCCATAGTTGAAGTAGCACGACCAGATGACAAGGTTCTCAATGTAGTTACATAACCAAACATTTCTGATAAAGGAACATGTGCCTTAATAACTTTTGCACCTGCTCGGTCATCCATTGCATTAACTTGACCTCTTCTTCTGTTCAAGTCACCAACAATATCTCCCATATTTTCTTCAGGAGTAACAACTTCCAATTTCATAATTGGCTCAAGAATAACCGCACCTGCAGCTTTCGCAGCAGATTTATATCCAAGCTTAGCAGCTAATTCGAACGACAAGGCATCAGAATCCACAGGGTGGAAAGACCCATCAGTCAATTTAACTTTCATCGTATCCATTTGATATCCTGCTAAAGGACCATTTCTCATTGCCTCTCTAAATCCTTTTTCAACCGCTGGGATATATTCTCTTGGAATATTACCACCTTTAATTACATTTTCAAATTGTAATCCGGCACCTTTAAAGTCTTCATCTGCAGGACCCATTTCAAAAACAATATCACCAAATTTACCACGACCACCAGATTGTTTTTTGTAAACTTCTCTATGTTGTGCAAATTTTGATAATGCTTCTTTGTATTCTACTTGAGGCTCACCTTCGTTCACTTCAACTTTAAACTCACGTCTTAAACGATCAACTAAAATCTCTAAGTGTAATTCACCCATTCCTGAAATAATAGTTTGACCAGAAGCCTCATCTGTTTTTACAACGAACGTCGGATCTTCTTCTGCTAATTTTGATAAAGCCATTCCTAACTTATCAACATCAGCTTTCGTTTTTGGCTCTACTGCAATACCAATTACCGGTAAAGGAAATGACATAGATTCCAATATAATTGGCTTGTTCAAATCACTCATGGTGTCACCGGTTTTAATATCTTTAAAACCTACAGCTGCACCAATATCACCAGCTTCAATTCTATCAATTGGCTCTTGCTTGTTAGCATGCATTTGATAAATTCGTGAAATACGCTCTTTTTTACCAGAACGAACATTCAATATATAAGACCCAGCATCTAAAGCACCTGAATAAACTCTAAAAAATGCTAATCTACCTACGAAAGGATCAGTAGCAATTTTAAATGCTAAGGCCGAAAAAGGCTCGTTAACACTTGGTTTACGAAAAGCAGGTTCTTCTGTATCCGGATTAATACCTTCAATTGCTTCAATATCTAATGGTGAAGGTAAGAAACGCATCACACCATCTAACATGGTTTGAACGCCTTTATTTTTAAATGCAGACCCACAAAACATTGGTATGATTGACATATCAATGGTCGCTTTTCTTAAGGCTGCAATAATCTCTTCTTCGGTGATTGAATTTTCATCTTCGAAAAATTTCTCTAATAATTTCTCATCATAATCCGCAACTGCCTCAATCAATTCAGCTCTACGTTGTGCAACTTCATCTAATAAATCAGCAGGAATTTCGATTTGAGAAAAGGTCATTCCTTTATCTTCTTCATTCCAGATAATCGCTTTATTCGCAATTAAATCAACAACACCTCTAAAATCAATTTCATCACCAATTGGCACTTGCAATGGTACTGGATTTCCTCCTAGCATTTCTTTAACCTGCTTACACACATTAAAGAAATCTGAACCTTGACGATCCATTTTATTTACAAATCCAATTCTGGGTACTTTGTATTTATCTGCTTGTCTCCAAACCGTTTCAGATTGTGGCTCAACGCCATCTACTGCACTAAATAAAGCAACCATTCCGTCTAAAACACGCAATGAACGCTCCACCTCTACTGTAAAATCAACGTGACCCGGAGTGTCAATAATATTTACAACATACGATTCATCATTATACAACCACTTACAATGTGTAGCAGCGGAAGTAATCGTAATTCCTCTTTCTTGTTCTTGCTCCATCCAATCCATCGTTGCAGCACCATCATGTACCTCACCAATTTTGTGAGAAACTCCCGTATAATATAAAATACGTTCTGTACAAGTGGTTTTACCTGCATCAATATGCGCAGCAATTCCTATATTTCTAGTATATTTTAAATCTCTAGCCATTTCTTATCAATTAAAATCTAAAGTGAGAGAAAGCTTTATTTGCTTCTGCCATTTTATGAACATCAACTCTTTTCTTAACAGCAGCACCCTCTTCTTTCACAGCAGCAAGAATTTCTCCTGCTAAACGCTGTGCCATAGATTTTTCATTACGCTTGCGTGAATAAGAAATCATCCATTTAATTGCCATGGAAATTTTACGATCTGCACGAATTGGCATTGGAATTTGGAATGTCGCTCCACCCACTCTTCTACTACGCACTTCTACGTGTGGCATAACATTTGACAATCCTTCTTTCCACAATTCTAAAGATGTTTTTTCTTCGTCTTGTTTTTTCTCTTCTACGATATCTAAAGCATCATAAAATACTTTAAATGCAACAGATTTTTTACCGTCTAACATTAAATTGTTTACAAAACGCGTAACCAATTGGTCGTTAAATTTCGGATCCGGTAAAAGTATCCTTTTCTTTGATAGTTTTTTTCTCATTTTACTTTACATTAAAGCTTAAAAAATTATTTTTTTGGACGTTTTGTACCGTATTTTGATCGGCGTTGGGTTCGTCCTTCTACTCCTGCTGTATCTAAAGCACCACGTACAATGTGATATTTTACACCAGGTAAATCTTTTACTCTTCCTCCTCTAACCAATACTATCGAGTGTTCTTGCAAATTATGACCTTCACCCGGGATGTAAGCGTTTACTTCGTTTCCATTTGTTAATCTAACACGCGCTACTTTACGCATTGCTGAGTTAGGTTTTTTAGGAGTCGTAGTATAAACACGCGTACAAACACCGCGGCGTTGCGGACATGAATTCAAAGCAGCCGATTTGTTCTTCTTGGTTGTTTGGGTTCTTCCTTTACGTACTAATTGTTGAATAGTTGGCATACAATTTCTATAATTAAATTATATTGTTTTAAATCTCTATTTTTAAGAGTTTGCAAATCTAAAACATTTTTCTGGTTTTTCAAACTATAAATCATTGATTTTTTGACTTTAATTTCAACAATAACATATTGATAATAAAGTAAAAAAAGTTTGTATTATTTAGCTTTTTACGATACCAAAGTCATTTTCCTTTAAAATTCCAGAAATTTATAAAAATATTCACCCAATATTGCAACTTAACCAGCTAGCAAAGAACCTAGAAATTCTATTTAATTTCATCCTTTTTTTTAATCTTTGCGCTATAAAAATACTATCGAGTATATTTGTGATCTTCTTAAATTTATCTTGTTTGAAAAAAAACGTTATACCATATATATATATACTTCTTTTTTTTCTCCAAACGCAATTTGTAGTTTCCCAAAATACACAGCTGCGTATTCAGGCAAAAAACAAGGCAAATGAGCAAGTATTTTACAATATTGCCTACAAAAAGTTCCATGAAAATGAAAATACGATTTCAAAAGAAATTGATTCCGTTTTAACGCAATTACAAAAAATAGGGTATCTGCAGAGCAAACTTGATACCATTTATAAAAAAGATTCTTTATTTCTGGCTGAATTTGAAATTGGTAACCAGATAAAAACAATTCGAATATTTTACGACCGCAATAGTTCTTACCTCACAAAAAAAAATATTGCCCTAGTTTCTTCTAAAATTACAGAGGACTATTTTGAAATTCCGTTTGAAAAAGTCAATGCGACTATGGAATATTTACTACAAAGTCTTGAAAAACAAGGCAATACTTTTAGCAAACTACAGTTAAAAAATATTCAATTTGAGGAAGCCCTCGCTTTTGCGGATTTAGACATACAACAAACCAATCCAAGAAAAATAGACAAAGTACTTGTAAAAGGATATGATAAATTTCCAAAAAATTACATTCCGTTTGATCTAAACCTGAAATTAAATTCAAAGTATAACAATAAAAAATTGAAAGATGCCTCTAACGCAATTCAAAACCTTGCCTTTGTAGATGAAATCAAAGCCCCGGAAGTTTTATTTACTAAAGATTCTACCATAATATATATGTATCTTAAAAAGAAGAATACGAACAGATTTGACGGCGTTGTCGGTTTTACATCAAAAGAAGAAGGAAATGGAATAGAATTTAATGGATATTTGGATTTACTATTCAATAATATATTTAATAGCGGAGAAACAATCTCTTTGTTTTGGAAGAACAACGGCAATGAAAGTCAGCGATTTAATCTTTCAGCAGAAACGCCCTATTTATTTAACCTTCCCATAATTCCGAAAGCAGCTTTTCAAATATTTAGGCAAGATTCAAGCTACAATAATATTTTAGCAACTTTTAATATTAGCTATCTAATTAATAATCGCAATAAATCGAACTTAGCTTTTAGCACTGAAACTTCTAATGATTTATTGAGAAACACCAATACAGATTTCTCCTTGCAAAACTTTACCAATACTTTTTATGGTTTTGGTCATACCTGGCGTATTTTACAAGATGATTTTCTATTTCCTGAAAAATTCAATGTTACTTTTTCGGCATTTTTCGGATATCGCAAAACAGATACAGAAAATACCAACCAAACAAAATTCAACCTAGAGTCAAACTATTTATGGGCCTTAAATTATAAGAATTTTATTTATCTAAAAAATCAAAGTGGACTCCTTAATTCAAATACATATGTAACCAATGAACTTTTTCGAATTGGAGGTGTAAAAAACCTTAGAGGATTCAACGAAGAGAGCATTTTTGCTTCCGCTTATAGCATTACAAACTTAGAATATCGCTATAAAACATCAAATTCAAGCTATTTTTATACCATTACTGACTTTGCCTATGTTGAAAATCAAATTTTAAATGAGACCAATAAAATCTACAGTTTAGGACTTGGATATTCCTTCTCAACAAAAATGGGTAATTTAAATATTAGTTATGCCCTAGGTAAATTTGAAGACAACCCTTTTATTTTAAACGAATCTAAGCTTCATATAAGACTTGTAACTTTTTTTTAAGAAACACGCAACCCTTTTGTTAAAATAGTATCTCAATGAAAACAAATAATCTTAAAAATTAACTTTTTGATAACCTTTTTTTAAAAGTTTTGTGTTAAAAAGTTGGTTTATTAACTTTTTATTAAGATTTTTGGCTCAAATTAATTCAAATAATTTATATAATGAAAACAAAGTTAAGTGGAATTTTAACGCTATTACTAGCGTTTGTTGTGCAATTCACCTTTGCACAAGATGTTACTATCACTGGTACAGTTACGGATGAAACCGGAACATTACCAGGTGTTAGTGTATTAATTGAAGGTACCACAAGAGGTACCCAAACTGATTTTGATGGTAATTATACTATAAGCGCTGCGACGGGTGATGTTATCCGTTATAGCTTTGTAGGTATGACTACTGCCAAAAGAACTGTAGGAACAGAAAGCGTTATCAACGTGAGTATGGTTACTCAAGAAAATACTTTAGATGAGGTAGTTGTTACTGCATTGGGTATTGAAAGAGAAAAAAAATCTTTAGGTTATGCTACTCAAGAAGTAAAAGGAGATGCGGTAAACACTGCTAAAGACCCTAACTTCGTGAACTCTTTATCTGGTAAAGTTGCCGGTATCGATGTAAAAAGTAGTGGTACTATGGGAGGTTCAACCAACGTTGTAATTCGTGGTTATTCTTCTTTATTCAATAGTAACCAAGCCTTATTTGTTGTTGATGGTGTGCCAGTAAGTAACATTAACTCAAACACAAGTGATCAAAGTACTGGTCGTGGAGGTTATGATTACGGTAATGCTGCGCAAGACATTAACCCAGACGATATCGAATCGGTAAACGTTTTGAAAGGTGGTGCTGCAACAGCACTTTATGGCTCTAGAGCTGCGAATGGTGTAATTGTTATTACAACTAAAAAAGGAAAAGACAGAGGTAACCAAGGTATTGGTGTTACTGTTAATTCTTCGGTTACTTTTAACAAGTACAACCAAGACACTTTTGTTAAATACCAAAAAGAATACGGTGCTGGTTATTCAAATTATTATTATGATGCTGGTGGACCAGGTGGTGCTGGTTTCTTCGAAAGAGATATGAACGGTGATGGTGTTCTTGATTTAACTACTCCTTCTACTGAAGATGCTTCTTATGGTGCTATTTTTGACCCAAATTTATCGATTTACCAATGGGATTCATGGTATCCTCAATTAGACACTTATTTACAGCCAACTCCTTGGACTGCTGCAAAAAATGACCCTAATTCTTATTT
>CBDTUD010000035.1:0-28643 GCA_965363545.1 uncultured Flavobacteriaceae bacterium
TATTGATGCTTATGATAGTATTAATTTTGGTATCGGAATTGCTAAATTATTTTAGTTAAAATTAAAAAAACATCAATTTAAAACTATTTTTTCAACGCTTTACCGTCAAATTCAAAGACTACGAAAACAGGAAAATGATCTGAAGGATACTTACAATCTTTAGAATCGGTAAAAGTGGCATATTTTAATACTTTAATATTGTTCTTACTTGTAAATATATAATCAATTCTCCTAGAAAAAGTTTCTTTACATTCAAATGCGTTTAATGTTCCAATTGATCCAAAAGGGGATTCAACACTATGTATAAATGAGTCGTTAAACTTATCAGATAAAAATTGGATTGGTTCACTTGTAGGTTCTAAATTAAAATCACCCATTAAAAGTACCGGTGCATTCTTTGTGTTTAATTCTTTTATTTTATTATGAATTAATTGTGCGCTATGTATTCTGGCTTGCTCACCGATATGGTCAAAATGAGTATTAAAAACTAAAAATTGTTGCTTTGTGCTTTTAACTTCAAATAAAGCATAGGTGCAAATTCTTTCCATTGCGGCATCCCAACCCACAGAAATCTTATCCGGAGTTTCCGACAACCAGAAAGTGGATTGGTTCAAGGCTTTAAATTTATCGGAATTGTAAAAAATCGCACTGTATTCTCCTTTTTCCTTGCCATCATCTCTTCCGACTCCCACATAATTATAATTGGCAAAACAACTATCCAAATATTTCACTTGAAAATGCATGGCTTCTTGAACTCCGAAAAAATCCGGCTCATAAAATGCAATCTGATCTTTTAAAAAATATTTTCTCAAATTCCAGTGGTTCTCCCCATCTTGTGCAGCACCATAACGAATATTATAGGTCATTGCTTTATAGGTTTGCGCCATGATTATTTGCGAAAAATAAGTAGAAAAAAAAAGTAATAAAAGTAAATTTTTCATCCTAAGAAAGTTAGTTTATATTTATTCGGCTATTTTAAAACCAGCGTCTTCCATTCTATTTCCATTTTCTGAATCATAAATGGCATAATTAAAGCCCGACCTTAAGCTATAACCTGCAGATTCTCCATTTTTATTTAGAGCTATAAAACCAACCTGCAAATATTCCATATCACGATGATTTTTGTGTTTATCAAAAATTCGCTCAACAATTTCTTTACAAGCTTCCAATGGTGTTTTTCCTTGTCGCATTAACTCTACCACCATCGCACTTCCGGCAGTTCGAATTACAGCTTCGCCTAAACCAGTTGCCGCGGCAGCTCCAACTTCATTGTCTAAAAACAGTCCTGCTCCAATTATTGGCGAATCTCCCACTCTACCATGCATTTTCCAAGCAGCTCCACTAGTTGTACAACCACCTGAAAGATTGCCTTTTTCATCTAAAACTAGCATGCTTATAGTATCGTGATTTTCAGTATTAATAACCGGTTTGTATTTAGATTCTTCCAACCATTTTTTCCAATCTTTCTCAGATTCAAGAGTCAATAAATTCTCTTCTTTAAATCCTTGTGATAAAGCAAATTGCTTCGCTCCTTCACCTGAAAGCATCACATGAGGCGTTTCTTGTAATACTTTTTTAGCTACCGAAATTGGATGCTTTATATTTTGTAAAAAGGAAACTGAGCCACAATTGCTATTATAATCCATGATACAAGCATCAAGCGTAACTTTGCCATCTCGATCCGGAAATCCACCATAACCTACACTTCTAACTTCTGGGTCTCCTTCCGGAATTTTAACACCCGCTTCTATAGCATCCAAGGCAGATTTTCCCGATTTAAGTACTTCCCAAGCTTCTGCATTTGCCGGTAACCCATGATTCCATGTAGAAATAATTAATGGCTTTTTTTGGGGGGTTAATTCTACTTTATTAGAAAAAGAATTCACTTCTTCGGTTTTATTTGCGTAACCATATATCGTGCTTATCCCAATTGTTCCTAATGCTGCTTTTTTTATAAAATCTCTTCTGTGTCCCATGAAATCCAAATTTAATTTGTTACAACAGATGACAAAGCCATTCTGTTTGCTGATTTTTTATTTAGTTGGTTTCCCATTGAAAAAACTATTTTTCCCCTACTCATAATTTCTTGATGTGTTTGGAATCAACCTAAGTTTCAGGAATTATTGAATTCTTATTTTGTGCAAATCCAATATTTATACAACAAATTATCGTGGTAAAAAAATGCTAATTTCATACTAAATTATATTGATGCTTATAAACTATTCTCTTTTGTAAATTGAATTACTTCACTTAAATGACCAAAAGCAACAGCGACAACAGTATCTGCCGCACCGTAATATATAGCCAGTTTATCTTGCTTAATATCATGTAAAGCAGCACAAGGGAAGACAACATTTGGCACATCTCCAACCTGCTCGTAATTCACCGCAGGTCCCAATAAATAAGGTTGGGTTCTATATTTCACTTTATCTGGAGCGTGCTCTTCCAATAATGCGGCACCCATAGCATACCTAAATCCATTGCAGGTATTTATAACTCCATGATAAATCATTAACCAACCTTCGCTTGTTAAAATAGGAATTGGTCCTGCACCAATTTTAGTGCATTGCCAAGCACTTTGCTCGAAAGGGGAAGCTTTCATAACACAACGGTGCTCGCCCCAATATTTCATATCCGGACTATAACTAATATAAATATCACCAAAAGGTGTATGTCCATTATCGCTTGGTCTGCTTAACATGGCATACTTACCATTGATTTTTTTTGGAAATAAAACCCCATTTCTATTAAATGGCAAAAAGGCATTTTCACATTGAAAAAAATCTTTAAAATCATAGGTATAGCCTATACCAATCGTTGGTCCATGATAGCCATTACACCAAGTTATCCAATATCGATCTTCTATGAAAACGACTCTGGGGTCGTATTTATAATCAGAATCAATCATTTCGGTATTACCAGCCTGCATTTGAATGGGTTCATGGTTAATATCCCAGTCCAAACCATTTTTACTGAAACCTGCAAAAATATTCATTTGAACTGCTTTATTATCACATCTAAAAACTCCCGCAAATCCGTCACCAAAAGGTACAACAGCACTATTAAAAATGCTATTCGATGATGGAATTTGATTTCTTTGAATAATTGGGTTTTCTGTATATCGCCATAAAACCTCTTTACTATTTTTCGGTTTATTTTGCCAAGGAATATTACTCACAATTTTATATTTTTAGTTAAAAATCATTACTTTATAGTTGAATTAATTTTGTTTTTTAATTTGGTAGCTTTCTAACTTTATCAAGCCAAGTGAATTTAAGAATTATAGATGTAACTACAAAAACAGCCAATGCTATTAATGTTTTTGGGTAATCCCTTATCATTAAGTAAATTGGCAATACAATCATACTTGATTGCCAAATAATACCAATGGCGCAATTGCCCATATCAAACCAAAACTCTGAATTTTTCTCAGCAGTTTTATCATCTTTTTTCAATTCATTTAAAACTGGTTTCCAAAAACCCCAAGGATGCACATTCTTATAAAATGCTTTTAACACTTCCATATTTGTTGGAGCCGTTAAATAAGTTCCTAAAAAAGAACCCAAGAGTGAGAAACCAAATATTATTGGAAATAAATAGATGGCTGATATCTGCGATAATTCATAAAGAATTGATCCATCTACAAAATTTGCTTTATTTTGATCTAATAAAAATTGTAGACTTGCAATAATTAAACCTGCTAACATTCCCCAAAAATACCCCCAACCATTAAATCTCCACCAAATCCATTTTAAGAAGTTCGCTGCTACATATCCACCAAAAAGAGCACTGGTAATCCATAAGGTTAATGAGTTAATAGAGTCTGCAAAAAAGCCCATAAACACACCTAACCCTACAACCGCAAATGAGGCGATATGACTTGCTTTTATATAATGTTTATCACTTGCAACTGGCTTGAAGTATTTTTTATAAATATCATTTACAATATATGCAGGCCCCGCATTTACAAAGGCGGAAAAAGTAGACATAAATGCTGCTAGCAATCCTGCTAACAATAATCCTTTAATACCAACAGGTACATGAAAATTAATAACTTTAGGTAATATAATTTCTAAATCGGCTCCTGTCAAATTTGGATTGGCAATCATTTCAGGGGCTAATACAACTAAGGCAATAACTACTACTCCACCAATTAACAAATATCTTGGAATAAATAATATTAAATTGGTAAAACCAGACATATATGCAGCTTCTTTAACTGTTTTGGTAGAAAGGATACGTTGCATATCAAAACTTGGTGTTGGCCCCGCGATACTAGCAAAAAAGCCTTTGAATAAACTCATCCCGATTAAAGCACCAAACATTTTATAGCCTTCAGAATCTACTAAATCATTAAAAGCCTGGAACTTAGAGCTGTCCCAATGCGGATCTAACTCCCAACCAAAAAACAAGTTTTTCCATTCGCTAGTAATTACATTGGCAATATCTGCATCACTAAAAGCAAAAAATGTATATCCCGCAACTAAAATACCAGCAATTACCATAATACCATATTGCAGAACTTCAGTTGCTACAACTGAAAACATACCTCCTTTTATAGTATAAATTGTGGTAAGAAAAATGATTATTAAAGCATAAGATTGTTCAGAATTAAAGAGTACAGAATTACCTATTTGCAATGTTAAATCCCAAGGTAAAATTACAGTCATAAATTTACCAACACCTTCAAAAAAGTAAGCGATAAAACCAATAGCTGCTACAACAGCAAAAAGTGCTACAATTTTATGAGAAGCTCTTCCTGCTTTATCGTCACCAAAACGAGTTAAAATCCATTCAGAACCAGTCATTATATTAGAACGCCGAATCCAAACGGCCAAAAACATCATGATAAAAATTTGATTCCATATGGGCCATAACCACATAAGCATAAAACTCTTAGCTCCGTAAAGAAAAAGCCAACCTACCATTAATGCTGTTCCAGAAATGTCAAACATTCCAGATCCGTTGCTTAAACCTAGAAAATACCATTTGATATTGTTTCCACCTAAAAAATAGGAGTTTAAACCTTTAGAGGCTTTTTTAGAAACCCAGATTCCAACAAATAATGTTAGTAAAACATATATCGCAATTATTGATACATCAATTATATTCATCCTTATTAGTTATTCTTAATTAGTGATTCCCCAAGTTTTATTTGGAGTGTTTCCTATTACAAATTGAAGCGTACCACCTTGCTTAATTTGTTTATGACTTATTGAATTCTTCAACGTTTAATGTTGCAGATTGAAAGTACATATTTTCATCTAAAACTAGCATGTTTATGGTATCGTGAATTTCAGTATTAATAACCGGTTTGTTTTTAGATTCTTCCAACCATTTTTTCCAATCTTTCTCAGATTCAAGAGTCAATAAATTCTCTTCTTTAAATCCTTGTGATAAAGCAAATTGCTTCGCTCCTTCACCTGAAAGCATCACATGAGGCGTTTCTTGTAATACTTTTTTAGCTACCGAAATTGGATGCTTTATATTTTGTAAAAAGGAAACTGAGCCACAATTGCTATTATAATCCATGATACAAGCATCAAGCGTAACTTTGCCATCTCGATCCGGAAATCCACCATAACCTACACTTCTAACTTCTGGGTCTCCTTCCGGAATTTTAACACCCGCTTCTATAGCATCCAAGGCAGATTTTTTAATAAATTTTATTCCGTCTGACATAATTTTTTAGTTAGATTTCTAATTTAGAGAAAAAAATTAGAACTAGTTTAAACTTTTTGCAATTTCCTAACTCAAAAAAAGTGAAGTTTTATAAAGGTTTTTCCCATCCTGTCAATCCTGCAGAAACAATAAATTTCATAACATCACTTGAATTAATGTTTACCGGTTTTATATTAACTCTTGGAACTATAAATAACTCTCCAGAAAAATTATACGAATGCGGAAAATAAACTGCAACCTTGTCATTATCCTCCAATTCTAGTAATTCTAAATTTTCTTCAGTAATAAATCCAAGTTTTTCCAAATCGGAATTCAAGTTCACTTTGACCAATACCGGTTGGTTGAATTTTTTTTCTTTGCCTACAAAAGCAGAAAACAAATCATTGAATGCGGAATATATAAACTTTAAAAAAGGGATTCGATCAATTACTTTATTAAAAATGAGACTTAAAGGTCGAGCGATTATTGTTTTTCCCAGAAATCCAATTAGGACTAAAAAAATAAGTAGCGTCAAAATACCTAATCCCGGGATTCTTATATCAAATAGATGGGTTATTAATTGCTGCGACAATCCATCCAAAAAAGTAAAAAGCGCATAAATAATATAACCTGTAATGGTTAATGGTGCTAAATATAGTAAACCTTGTAATAAATAATTGGTCAGTTTTTTCATGATTTTTAATTAAATATAATTCTTCAGTAAAATTAGGTAATATAGTAGTGCCTAGAAAAAAAGATTTTTTTAACAAAAAAAGCAAATTGAAAAATCAATTTGCTTTTAACATTATATAAACTTGTTACTAAGGCTATAAAAGCATTGTAACAGGGTTTTCAATAAATCCTTTAAGTGTTTGTAAAAACATTGCTCCTGTTGCTCCATCAACCGTTCTATGGTCACACGCCAATGTCAATTTCATTGTATTTCCAGCAACGATAGCTCCATTTTTTACAACTGGTTTTTCAACAATTGCCCCTACAGATAAAATTGCAGAATTTGGTTGATTGATAATCGATGTGAAATCTGTAATACCAAACATTCCTAAATTAGAAATAGTAAAAGTACTTCCTTCCATTTCATCCGGAGCTAATTTTTTAACTCTAGCTCTACCGGCATAATCTTTTACTTGAGAACCAATTTGTGTTAATGATTGTTCATCTGCAAATTTTAATACAGGAACCAATAAACCATCTTCAACCGCTACTGCAACACCCATATGTACATGCTTGTTAACTCTTATTTTATCATCAAACCATTGCGAATTAACTTGTGGATGCAATTTCAAAGCTAATGCAGTTGCTTTTACAACAATGTCATTAAATGAAATTTTAGTATCTGGTATAGAATTGTATTGATTTCTAAATGAAATAGCATTATCCATGTCAAACTCTACATTCAAATAGTAATGTGGTGCTGTAAATTTGGACTCTCCCAGCCTGCGAGCAATGACCTTACGCATTTGTGAATTTGGAATTTCTTCAAAACTCTCCTCGCCCCTAGGCTGAAACGGAGCACCCGCACCAGCACTTGGATTGGCCACGTAATTTTCAATATCTCTCTTTATGATTCTTCCTCCTTCGCCCGAACCACTGACATAGCTTAAATCTATATTTTTTTCGGCCGCCAACTTCTTTGCTAATGGAGAAGCAACAATTCTTCCTGTTGTTTTTGACGATTTATGTGTTGTTTGTTGTGCCGGAACAGCTTCTTTTTTAACATCAGAAGCAACTGCTTTAGATGTTTCTTTTGGTTGTTCTGACGTTGGCTTTTTGGAAATTACATCTGCATTCTTCAAAGAGGCAACTATTTTACTAACATCGGTACCTTTATCACCGATAATGGCTAAAACAGAATCTACTTTTGCAGAATCCCCTTCTTGAATTCCAATATATAAAAGAGTTCCTTCATGAAAAGACTCAAACTCCATGGTTGCTTTATCGGTTTCGATTTCCGCTAAAATATCTCCTTCTGAAACCTTATCACCTTCTTTTTTCAACCATTTAGCAACAGTTCCTTCGGTCATGGTATCACTCAACCTTGGCATGGTTACGATTTCAACACCGTTTAACATTTCTTCAAAAGCTTTTGAATTTTCTTCAGGAGCAACCGCTTTTTTAACTTCGGATTTCTCAGTCTCTTTTTTTTCTGAAGAAGCTTCATTTTTTAGCAACGCACTGTAATCTTCACCTTCTTCCCCAATAATCGCCAAAAGGTTATCTACTTTGGTAGTTTGACCTTCCGGAATTCCAATGTAAAGCAATGTTCCTTCGTGAAAAGATTCAAATTCCATGGTTGCTTTATCGGTTTCAATTTCAGCAAGAATATCTCCTTCTTGAATTTTATCTCCAACTTTTTTCAGCCACTTCGCAACAACACCTTCTGTCATTGTATCACTCAATCGGGGCATGGTTATAATTTCTGCCATTATATATATTTTGTATATTAAAAATTCTTTTTATTAGAAATAAAACTATCTCTAGACTATCTATGTTTCAAGAATGGATAATTTTCTTGCTCATAAACCATATCGTATAATTGTTCTTTTTTAGGATAAGGCGACTCATCTGCAAATTTTTCGCACTCTTCAACTTTGGCTTTCACCTCGTCATTAATTGCTTTTATCTCTTTGTCGTTCAAGTACTTTTTTTCTTGAATTACCGCTAAAACCTGACTAATTGGGTCAATTTTTTTGTATTCTGCAACCTCATCTTTTGTACGATATTTTTGCGCATCACTCATAGAATGACCTCTATATCGATAGGTTTTCATCTCTAAAAATGAAGGTCCGTTACCTTTTCTTGCATGTGTAATTGCTTTATCCATTGCTTTTGCAACTGCAACAGGATCCATACCATCAACTGGCTCGCTTGGCATTTCATAAGCCAAACCTAATTTCCAAAGTGACGAAAGGTTAGAAGATCTTTCTACAGATGTTCCCATTGCATACTGATTATTTTCAACAATAAAAACCACTGGTAATTTCCAAGTCATTGCCATATTAAAAGTTTCATGCAAAGAACCTTGTCTCGCAGCACCATCACCAAAATAGGTTAACGTTACACCGTCTCTTTCGAAATATTTATCCGCGAAAGCGAGACCAGCACCCAAAGGAATTTGACCACCAACAATACCATGACCGCCATAAAAGCCCTTTTCTTTAGAAAAAATATGCATCGAACCACCCATACCATGTGAAGTACCGGTTTCTTTACCATATAATTCGGCCATTACTCTTCGTGGATCAACACCCATCGCAATTGGCTGAACGTGATTTCTATATGCAGTAATCATTTTATCTTTACCCAACTCCATCGCGTGGATTGCTCCGGCTAAAACAGCCTCTTGACCATTGTAAAGATGTAAAAAACCTCTAACTTTTTGTTGTATATAAACGGCTGCTAATTTATCTTCAAACTTTCTCCAAAAAAGCATGTCTCTATACCAGTTAATGTAGGTTTCTTTTGTTATTTTCTTCATTATTTCGTTATTTATTTTTTAAAAAGGCAAAAATACAATTTATAAACAAAAAAATTTATATAAAATAAAAATTAAATTTCAATATAATCTTCAATTGGATTGCATGAGCAAATTAAATTACGATCTCCGAAAGCATCATTTACTCGGCGAACTGTTGGCCAATACTTATTTTCGGAAATATAATCTAAGGCAAATGCCGCTTCTTTTCTTGTATAATTGTGATTCCATTCATCTGCCGTTAACATCGCTTGTGTATGTGGTGCATTTTTTAAAACAGAATCTTCACCATCATAAGCTTCAATTTCATGCTTTATTTGAATGAGAGCATCAACAAATCGATCTAATTCTTGTTTGTTCTCACTTTCGGTTGGTTCAATCATTAATGTTCCCGCAACAGGAAAAGACAATGTAGGTGCATGAAAACCGAAATCCATCAATCTTTTTGCAATATCGGTAACTTCAATTCCTTTTTCTTTAAACTCTCTAAAATCTAAAATCATTTCGTGTGCTGCAAATCCTTGTTCGCCTGTATATAAAATCTTATAATGTTTTTCTAATCTGGCTTTTAAATAATTTGCGTTTAAAATGGCTATTTTTGTAGCTTGTGTTAATCCATTGGCTCCAAGCATTTTAATATAGCTGTAAGAAATCAAATCTACCAAAGCGGACCCAAATGGTGCCGAAGAAATAGCAGTTATTGCTTTTGTTCCTCCTGTTTTTACAATTGGATTGGATGGTAAGAATTTTACCAAATGTTCAGCGACGCAAATCGGACCAACACCCGGACCGCCACCGCCATGAGGAATTGCAAAGGTTTTATGTAGATTTAAGTGACAAACATCTGCACCAATAATTGCAGGGTTTGTTAGACCAACCTGCGCATTCATATTTGCTCCATCCATGTAAACTTGCCCGCCATTATCGTGAATCATCTTTGTAATTTCACGAATAGCAGATTCAAAAACACCGTGTGTAGATGGGTATGTCACCATTAAAGCCGCCAAATTTTCTTTATGGAGTTCTGCCTTTTCACGCAAATCGTCTAAGTCAATATTTCCATTTTCAGAAGTTTTTGTAACCACAACTTGCATTCCTGCCATAACAGCTGATGCTGGATTAGTACCATGAGCCGAAGCGGGAATCAAACAAATATTTCGATGCTCTTCGCCATTTGCTTCATGAAAAGCACGAATTACCATTAGCCCAGCATATTCACCTTGGGCTCCTGAATTAGGTTGCAAAGAAGTTGCAGCAAAACCAGTAATAATATTCAATTGTTTTTCTAATCCCTTTAACATCTCATGATACCCATGTGCCTGAAATACAGGTACAAAAGGATGAATAGAGTTCCAGTTACACATGCTTAATGGAAGCATTTCTGTGGCAGCATTCAATTTCATCGTGCAAGAACCCAAAGAAATCATCGAATCAGTTAACGAAATGTCTTTGCGCTCTAATTTTTTGATATAGCGCATCATTTCGGTTTCTGAATGGTATTTATTAAAAACTTCATGACTTAAAAAAGTAGAAATTCTTCTTAAATTTTCTGGAATTGAAACACTTACCGGACAATCGGTTATTTTAAACGAATACAGGTTCTCTGCTTCTGCAAGAATATGTATGATTTGCTCTACATCTTGTAAAGAGGTTGTTTCATTAATGGTTATTCCAATAGTTTCTTCGTCGATATACAAGAAATTCACTTCGTTTTCTTCCGCAATACCTTTCACTTTTTCGGCATTAGTAACGCTGATTTTTAAGGTATCAAAAAAGTTTTTATTATGTTGTTTCAAGTCTAATTTTAACAAGGCACTATCTAATATATTCGTTAAAGAATGGATTTGACGTGCTATATATTTCAAGCCTTCGCCTCCGTGATAAACGGCATACATTCCAGCCATTACAGCGAGTAAAACTTGAGCTGTACAAATATTTGACGTAGCCTTTTCTCGTTTAATATGTTGTTCCCGAGTTTGCATGGCCATACGTAAAGCACGCTTACCATCTGCATCGACTGTAACACCAATAATTCTACCAGGAATTAATCGTTTGTACTCTTCCTTACAGGCAAAATATCCAGCATGCGGCCCACCAAAACCCAATGGAATTCCGAATCTTTGCGTGGTTCCAACGGCAACATCAGCTCCCATTTCAGCAGGAGATTTTAACATCGCCAAGCTTAAAATATCCGCTGCAGTGACAACTTTAATTTCTTTTGCATGCGCAGTCTCAATAAAATTCGTATAATCGTAAATACTACCATTTTTTGCAGGATACTGCACAATAGCACCAAAAAAGTTCTCGGTAAATTTTATTTCTTGATGCTTACCAATAACCAATTCGATACCTAAAGGTGTAGATCGGGTTTTTAAAATATCGATAGTTTGTGGTAAGACTTCTTCAGAAACAAAAAACTGATTTGATTCTGCTTTTTTCTGATCTCTACTTCGAGCATGATATAACATGATCATTGCTTCGGCTGCTGCCGTTCCTTCATCTAAAAGAGATGAATTGGCTATTGGCAAACCTGTCAAGTCGCAAATAACAGTTTGATAATTTAACAAAGCCTCTAATCTTCCTTGTGAAATTTCGGCCTGATATGGAGTATATGAAGTATACCAACTCGGATTTTCAAAAATATTTCTTTGAATTACTGCAGGTAAAATTGTTGCATGATACCCTAAGCCAATATATGTTTTGAAGAGTTTATTTTTATTACCTAGCTTTTGAATATGAGAAGCAAACTCATATTCGCTGATAGCTTCTGGCAAATTTAAAGTGTTTTTTAAGCGAATATCATTAGGTATAGTATTGTTAATTAACTCATCTAATGATTTTACCCCAATGGTTTGTAACATTTCTTGAATCCGATTTTCACGCGGACCTATGTGACGTAAAACGAAAGAATCTGTTTGCATAATTATCTGAATTTATGGAGTACAAAAGTACGTTTTTTATATCAAAACATTTAAAATTTATTTTGGAATAAAAAGGTTTAAAAAATCTATTTTTATAAAAATTTAATTCCTTAATGAAGCTCTTTAAAAGAATTTTCGACTTTTATATTTTTAGCAATATTCATGTCGCTTTGGCAGCATTTTGCTTGGTGAAAATTACTTTAATGTATTTCGGGATACAGGAATATTCTAGTGCTTTATTCGTGTTTTTTTCCACTATTTTATCCTATAATTTTATTCGATATTTTAATATTTCCAAACTGGAAACAAAAACATCGCACTGGATTAAAACGCATCACAAAAGTTTAGTTTTGTTGAATGGACTAAGTTTTATTGGTTTTGTATACTTCATTTTTAGTCTGCGTTTGGAATCAATCGTCTTATTGATTCCGTTTTTCTTTGCTACCATTTTTTATATAGTACCAATGTATCCAGCTCATAAAAATCTGCGAAGTATTGCCACTTTAAAACTGTTTTTAATTGCCTTTGCATGGGCTGGAGTAACCGTTCTTTTTCCAATAGTTCAAAACGAAGCGTATTTTTCAAATGTAGTTTGGGTTTTATTTTTACAACGGTTTTTGATTATTTTGGCAATCACGATTCCTTTTGATTTAAGAGATCTCAATTACGACAAAATAGACTTAAAAACACTCCCACAACTGATCGGTATCAAAAAATCGAAATACATCGGGATTTTTGCTGTAATCCTATTTTTCACTTTTAGCTTTTTTTATCAGAATCAAACGAATCAAATATTGATTAACCTAACAATTAGCCTTGTATCAGTAGTCGCGTTATATTATTCTAGCGAAAATCAAAGTAAATACTACAGTAGTTTTTGGGTGGAAGGAATTCCGATTTTATGGTTTTTACTCTGGCAACTTATTGCTCTTTAGCGTATTTTCAAGAACCATAATATCAACATTCTTTTCGTTCCATAATTTGGTAACATCAGCAGGTACTGGTGTAAAAACATAGGTAAAAGAGCTCAAGATAATATCTTCATCTCCATCGTTATCAATATCACCTGAATCTAGTAAAAACCATCTTCCAAATGTAGATTCCTTAAAAGTATAAGGTTCAAAAGCAAAGGTATTCTTATCTTTTGTTTCTAGATAAACAAAAGCAAATTCGGGTTTGTTTTCATAATCCGGAAAGGTAGAAATCAATGCAAAATCAGTATCTCCATCTTGATCAAAATCTCTGGCAAGCAATCTTGTTGTTCCGTTTAAGGAATAAAAATATTTTTCCACGAAAGTGTTATCTCCATTATTGATATGAATTCTCATGCCGTGATACGGCTTTTGAACATAGGTCTTATCTGCGTTATCACCATTTACCGTAATGATATCATCATAGCCATCACCGTTAAAATCAAGTAATTCAAACCAACTACTACCGTAAATTGGTGGAAAACGAAGTACCTTTTCAGCAGTAAATTGTAAGCTATCTTTTTGATATAGAATGGTTATTGTTTCATCGCCTTGTGAGGTCAATGCGATTAAATCGTCTTTGCCATCCTTATTCATATCTTTTGCCAAAACAAGAATGGTTCCAGGTTGATTTAACAAAATTCTTTTCTGGTAATTAATTCCATCTTTTTTATCAAATAAAGACAAAACACCTGTAAAATTACCAAACTCACTAATAACTAGTTCATCCGTACCATCCTTATTCAAATCAGTTACTAAAGTGTTTACAGGTCTATGTAAAACATCCAGAAGCTCTTCTTGTCTACCATCATTAATGGTAATAATTTTACCCGAAGATAATTCTGACGGATCTAGTCTACCAATCGCAGTGACATATTCCGTTGCCCCTTTAGTGCTATACCCAACCACAGCACTTGGAAATTGACGAGAAGATGTAGTTTTCTTTTGATCAAAATCATAAGTAGAAAGATTCCCCATCAAATCACCTGTCCATAATTTTTTCTCTTTTTTGTCATACTCCAAAAAAGTAATTACAGAACCTTGAATAGTATCTAACGTAATTGGTTTCGGAATAAATTGAGTAAGCGGCTTACTTGTGTTTGAGTAAGGAGTAAAAGTCAACGAATCAGGAGCTAAATCAAGAATATAATTTTTTAGTAAAGACCAATCTTCTTTTGACAAAATAGGTACTGCAGGATAAATTCCAGCATCATGAATCTTCTGCATTTCTTCATATTGCAAATCCTTCAAAGGATTGTAATCTCCATCTTTGATTCCCATTCTCGCAGCCATATCCGGCAGTAGTTTGGTAGCCCAAATTTCTTTCGGTAAATCATCAATAGCTGGCAGCATATGACAACTAGCACAATAGGCTTGGTATAAAAAAACTTGTCTTTCTTTTTTCTCTTTTTCTTTAGAACAAGAAAAAATAAAAAAAATGGATAAAAAAAAGGCTATTTTTACTAGTATTGAAAATATGCTCTTTTTTTTATCCATTCTTAACTTGGATTTACCATCCAATTATTTTAATTAAGATTCTAATTAATCACGAATCTAACCAATAAATTTCGATAACTTTTTTTTCTCTTCATCTGCCAAAGCCGAATCAATCAAAATTCTACCGCTATGCTCATCCGTAATAATTTTTTTACGAGCAGCAATTTCAACTTGACGTTGTGGTGGAATTGTAAAGAATGAACCACCCGAAGCTCCTCTTTCGATTGTAACAACAGCCAATCCGTTTCTTACATTTGATCTAATTTTTTCGTAAGCTTTCAACAACCTTTCATCTATTAAATCACCAAATTCCTTTGATTTTTTAATTAAAAGAGTCTCTTCTTTTTGAGTTTCTTCCATGATCGCATCCAATTCACCTTGTTTGTGTTTCAAATGCGTTTCTTTCTCTTTAATTTTTTCTTTTGCAGCAACAATTATCTCATTTTTTTGAGTAATTTTCACTTGCAATTCTTTAATATGCTTTTCTGCCAATTCAATTTCTAAATCTTGATATTCAATTTCTTTTGTTAAAGAATCAAATTCACGATTATTACGAACATTTTTTTGTTGCTCTGTATATTTTTTAGAAAGTGACTTAGACTCGTCGATATTATTTTTCTTATTAGCGATTGAAGTTTCGAAATTTTCAACATCTGTATTAAAATTTGATAATCTCGTTTTTAACCCTTCTATTTCATCTTCTAAGTCTTTTACTTCCAAGGGTAATTCACCACGTGTATTTTTTATCTCATCTATTCTTGAATCGATAAGTTGTAAATCGTATAAAGCTCTTAATTTTTCTTCAACGGTAACTTCTTTCTTCTTTGCCATCTTTATAAATAATTGATCGGATTTGTATTATTTTCTGATAAAATGATTGCAAAATTAGTGATTTTTTTCGTAAGATAATCTACTAAAAGATTTTTTGTGAACTGTTCGCTTTCATAATGCCCTATATCGACTAATATAACCTCATTTTCAGCTTGATAAAAATCATGGTATTTTAAATCGGCTGTCAGATATATATCTGCTTTTTCTTTTTTTGCTACGCTAATTGCGAAGCTGCCGGAACCTCCTAACACTGCCACCTTTTTAATTTTTTTATCGCTTAAAGCGGAATGCCTTAATGCTTTTAAATGAAACTTTTTCTTAATTGTTTGAAGAAATTCTTTAGCGTCAACCGGATTTTCCAATTCACCAACCATTCCCATTCCGATATGTTGATGCACATTGTCTAACGAAATTATTTCATAAGCCACTTCTTCGTACGGATGGGTTTCAAAAAGTGTTTTTAAAATTTTATTTTCAAGATGCTTCTCAAAAATCACACTTATCTTCGTTTCAGGTTCTCTATGCAAAGCTCCTTTTTCTCCTATAGTTGGATTCGAAGTCTCATTTCCGCGAAAGGTTCCAACACCTTCCATATTAAAACTACAACTATCATAATTACCAATATTTCCTGCTCCTGCTTTAAAAAGTGCTTCTCGCAAAACATCTGCATCTTTAATCGGAACATAGGTGGCCATTTTTTTTATATTTCCACTTTGAGGAAGTAAAACTTTTTTGTTTTTCAATCCGATTATTTCACACATTTTAGCAGATACTCCGTAAAAAGAATTATCGAGAGCGGTGTGAATGGCATAAATTGCAATATTATTTTGAATGGCTTTAACAACTACTCGTTCTACATAACTAGCACCAGTAAACTTCTTTAATCCTTTAAAAACAATCGGATGAAAACTGACAATTAAATTGCATTTTTTTTCAATGGCCTCGTCAAGAGTAATTTCTAACGTATCCAAGGCAACTAAAATACCAGTAACATCGGCATTACTATTTCCTACAAGCAATCCTACATTATCAAAATCTTCTGCGTAAGCTAGAGGAGCTAATTCTTCTAAAATATTGGCAACTTCTTTTATTTTCATCAGGTAATTTTTCGACTATTTTTCGTAAATTTCAATAATATTTTCTCCGGTAGACTTACGATAACCTCGATACATTCCTTCTGTATTGAAATCCCATGCAATGTTTCCGTTTTTATCTAAACCAATCATTCCTCCATCTCCGCCCAAACTATCAATTTCTACATGAATGACTTGTTTTAGAGCATCTTGAAGACTCATATCTTTAAACTGCATCAAATTGGAAGTTTGATGGGCAGCAAGAGTACGCATAAAATACTCACCAGTTCCGGTACAAGAAATTCCACATGTTTTGTTATTGGCATAGGTTCCCGCACCAATAATTGGAGAGTCTCCAATTCTTCCAAATTTTTTGTTCGTCATTCCTCCTGTAGAAGTTCCAGCTACAATGTTATGCTCCTTATCAATAGCAACACAACCAACTGTTCCATATTGATGATTATCAATCAATTCAATGTTTTTTATTTCTTTTTCAAGGAACGCTTGTTCTTTGCCTTGCGCTTTAAGTAATTGTTGTTGGCGTTTTTCGGTTAAAAAATAGGATTCTTCTTCCATTTTTAACTGATGTTGTTTCGCAAAATCTTCTGCTCCCTTACCGGATAAAAGTATATGCCTTGTGCTATCTTTTACCAGAATAGCCGCATTAATAGGATTTCTAATATGTGAAACTCCGGCAACTGCACCAGCATTTAAGGTTTTTCCATCCATAATCGAAGCGTCCATTTCTTGTTTGCCCAAACTATTTAAAACAGCACCTTTTCCTGCATTAAACAATGGGGAATCTTCCATGACATTAATCGTTTTTTGCACTGCTTCTTGCGCTGAGCCTCCTTTTTCTAAAATTGCATAACCAACATCTAAGGCTTCTTGTAATTTTTCTCGATACGCTTCTTCTTGCGCACCGGTCATGTTTTCTTTTTTTATAGTTCCTGCACCGCCGTGAATCACTAGTGCAAAGGGAATTTCTTGGATGGAAGATTCAATATCATTAATCAACTCAATCTTTTCTTGAGGTTTTTGAATACAACTAAACCCAATAATAAGTAACGCAAAAATGCAGATTAGTTTAAGAAAGGTCGACTTAGTCATTATCGAATTTTTAGAATAAGCTAATTTACTTTAAAAAATCGAAGAAGAAAATAATCTCTTTAAAAAGGTCATAAAGAATTTCTAGAAACCAACTATGCTTGAGAAAGAGCTATGGAAGTTTATTCTATACAATAGAATTGATGGTAGTAAAAAGAAATAGGGAAATCCGATTATCTCAAATTTCCCTAGTAGTATTTTATTTTCGAACAGATTTTATAATTTCTAAAGCAGCTTTAACATCTTGCTCTAGTTTTTTATAATCTTTGTTTGCTAAAATATCTTTGGAGATTAATTGTGATCCCATCCCAACGCAAGTTACACCTGCATCAAACCAGCCTTTCAAGTTTTCTTTTGTTGGAGAAACCCCTCCTGTTGGCATAATACTTGTCCACGGTTGTGGCCCTTTTATTCCTTTTACAAAATTTGGTCCATAAATATCTCCAGGGAATAACTTTACGACTTCACAGCCTAATTCTTCCGCTCTAGCAATTTCGGTTAAAGTTCCACAGCCTGGTGACCATAATACTTTTCTACGGTTACAAACAATGGCTATATCTTCACGAAGTACAGGAGTAACAATAAAATTTGCTCCTAAAGACATAAAACGAGAAGCTGCTGCTGCATCGGTAACCGAACCAACTCCCATTACCATTCCTGGCAATTCGGCAATAGCGTATTTGGTTAGTTCGCCAAAAACTTCATGGGCAAAATCTCCACGTGCCGTGAACTCCATCAGTCTCGCTCCACCATCATAACAGGCTTTTAACACTTTTTTACTTACTTCGATATCTTTATTGTAAAACAAGGGAACCATACCGGTTTCTTGCATAATACTCGCTACTTCTATTCTTGAAAATTGAGACATTTTTTATTTATTTAAAATTTTATTAAAATCGTAATCACTAGGGTTATCTAGGTATTTTTTCGCAGCTTCATAATCGGCTTCTTCAATAAAATGAAGATTTTGGAAGCAAAGTTCGGCAAATTCTGATTGAATATCTACCAATCGTGGTTGAATTTTACCATTTTTATCTTGTAAATCAGATAAATACATCGGTGTTATATCTCCTCTAGAATTAGCAGAAACCAAACAGCCGCTTTTACCTTGATCAAATAATTTCTTAACGCCCATCCCTAAAAGAGTGCAAAGAGTCAAATCAAATCCTATAGGTCTACAACATCTCAATTCATAACCCAATTCTACCGGTCGACTTTTAATGTTTATTCCTAGTTCTTTTAATTTTATTTGCACCAACATATTAAAAATATGCGATTTACTCACATTACCTAATTCCGGATGACCGTGATCATCGTAAGTGAAATTTATTCCAATCTTATCGAGTTCACTATTAGATAAATTATGGAATACACCTTCACTTATCATGGCAACTCCATAATTGATACCGATAATTTTTCTTTTGATGATGGATGAAATTACCAAACGAACCACTTTATCTACAGTAAGTTCAGTTTTGTTAAACATTTCAGGAATTACCATCATTGGAAAATGGCAACTTGTGGCAATTCCAAATGCCAAATGCCCGGCAGATCTTCCCATGGCCGACATTACAAACCAATTTTGGCTCGTTCTGGCATCTTCATAAGTTGTGTTCGCAATGCGAACGCCCTCATCTTTAGCAGAATGAAAACCAAATGTTGGATTTCTGTCCGGTAAGGGCAAGTCATTATCGATGGTTTTCGGAACATGAATATTTGAAATGAAAATATTTTCCTTTTCTAAATAAGCTCTTATTCTATTAGCCGTTGATGCAGTGTCATCACCACCAATACTCACTAATAATTTCACATTATTATCGGTAAATAATTTGGTATTAAGTTTCTCGTCACGCGGTTTAAACCGGCTCATGATAAGGGTTGAACCTCCACGACTGAAAATCATATCTGCCAAATCAAAATCAATTGGCTTAATTCTCGGCTCGGTTGAAAACAAACCTTTAAAGCCTTCATGCAAACCCAAGACTTCATAACCGTCTTTTAAAAATGCCTTCGAAACGGTACTTATAACAGAATTTATTCCGGGGGCAGGTCCGCCTCCACAGATAATAAGAATACTTTTTTTTGAAGTTGTATTCGTTGAGTTCACTTTTTCTAGGTTATTAATTTTGGTGTAAATTGAATCCTAATTTTATAATGAAATTCCTGCATTCTCAGGAATAACTTTTAGTTTTGAATTTTAAAATGAATGTTGCGCCAAACTCCTTCAGCGCAACATTCTACAATTAACTCAAAACTAATCTATTGTTATCGGGCAACTCTACCAGAGGCATCTCCACCCATTAATTTTTTAACTTCATCTATTGTTGATAAATTGGCATCGCCTTTAATGGTGTGTTTTAAACAAGAAGCAGCTACCGCAAAATCTAATGCTTTTTGGTCATCTCCTTTATATTCTAACAGTCCATAAATTAATCCTCCCATAAATGAATCACCTCCACCTACTCTATCAACAATATCCGTTATTTGATATTGTGCAGATTCAAATAAGGTTTTGCCATCATATAAAACACCAGCCCAAGTATTATGGGAAGCTGAGATAGAACCTCTTAATGTTGTAATTACTTTTTTAGCACGAGGGAATTTTTTTAACATTTGATCACAAACAGATAAAAATACTTCTCCTTTAACATGTTCTCCTTGAGTTGTAATATCTAATCCTTCCGGTTTAATACCAAAGTGCTTTTCGGCATCTTCTTCATTACCTAAAATGATATCGCAATACGATGTTAATTCAGTCATAATTGCTTCTCTATCACCTCCATATTTCCATAATTTTTGACGATAGTTCAAATCTGTAGAAATGGTAAGCCCTAATTCACTCGCAACCTTTACAGCTTCTAAACAAGCATCTGCAGCACCTTGAGAAATTGCTGGAGTAATACCTGTCCAATGAAACCAAGTAGCACCATCAAAAACCTTTTTCCAATCAATCATTCCTGGTTTAATTTCAGCTATAGCAGAATGTTGTCTATCATAGACTACTTTACTACCTCTATTCACAGCACCTGTTTCTAAAAAGTAAATCCCTAATCGATCTCCACCCCAAATAATATTCTCACAGTTTACACCTCTTTTACGCATTTCCATCATGGCACATTCGCCAATATCATTTTTTGGCAAACGGGTGACAAAATCTACAGGAACACCATAATTAGCTAAGGAAACTGCAACGTTAGATTCCCCACCTCCATAGATAACATCAAAAGAGTTTGCCTGAGAAAATCTTAAAAACCCATGTGGAGCCAATCTTAACATGATCTCTCCGAATGTTATAACTTTTTTCATTTTTATTATTTATTTAAATCCATTTATTATTCCTAATTAAAAAAAACGCAACTACTAAAAATCACTAATATAATTGTTCTAATTAAGGAGTTTAAAAATTCGAATACGCTAATTAAAATATAAAATACTATTGTTATTAAAGTTCCATAAAATGAAGACTTAATCTATAAGACAAGTCTTCATAAAGATATTTTAATTTTAGATTCCTAAAGCTTGACCACCACCAATTTGGATAGTTTCTACTGTTATGAAACCGATTTTTACTGATATTAAAAGAAAAAATCATTTGAAATAAGTTAACAATTCCACTTTTTTAGAGGCGGAAACACTCAGCTCTTTACCATTAGACAAAGATATCGTGCCACCTTTCCCTTTTTTATACGATGTTATATAAGATACATTAACTAAATAAGATTTATGGATTCTTGCAAATCCGTTATCTTTTAAAATAGTTTCAAAATACTTTAATGTTTTACTGACTAATTTTATATGCTTATTTTCTAAAAAAATCTCGGTGTAATTGTCATCTGCCTTGCAGTACATAATATCTTTTATTGCCAATATTTCAAATCCGTCTTGGGTTGGTATCGTGATTATTCCATCATTTATTCTTGTTTTTGGCACTAAAACTTCGTTTTGCCATTCGACTTCTTTACTTTTTATTTTTGTGACATAATCAACAGCTTTGATAAGTTCATCAATAGAAATTGGTTTCAGCAAATAATAACTTGCATGATTATTCAAAGCTTCAATAGCATATTGGTTGTAAGCAGTAACAAAAACAACTTCAAAATTGGTATCTTCTAATTTCTCCAACAAATCAAAACCACTTCCATAAGGCATTTCAACGTCGAGAAAAACCAAGTCTAAATGGTTATTTCTGATGAGTACCAAAGCTTCATCAATATTTGATGCCTCGCCAATTATTTCAATTGTTGGGCAATATTTTTCGAGGTAATTTTTTAAGATTTCTCTACTGGTTTGCTCGTCTTCTACTATGATCGTTTTTAATTGCATGTCAATTTGAAATCGTTGCTTTGTCTCTTTGTCCTTTATTTTAGATTATTCTTAATCACCATGTTCATTACCCTTTAAAATTTTCCTATTTCTACTTTTCTCAATCTCTTTTTAAAGTCAAAACAATCTTTGTTCCTGTTTTATCATCATACATATCTTCTATAAAAACATCAACTTTATCTTTATACATTTCATTTAAAATTTTGATTCGTTGTTTGATATTTTGCATGCCTTTTGACTTTTGCTTTTTTTGATATTCTGTTTTTAAGGCTTTTGATTTTTCCCTACCAATTCCATTATCAGAAATTTCGATTCTAATTGTTTCTTCATCAACCTTAGATAAACTCACTTTTAAAAAACCTTTTTCTTTTTTGTATCGTAATCCGTGCCAAACCGCATTTTCTACATACGGTTGCAAAAGCATTGGCGGAATTTGAAACTGTCCTTGGTCAATGTTTTTATCAACAATTAGTTCATAATCAAATTTATCTTGAAATCGCGAGTGTTCTAATTTTAAATAGAGTTCTAACAGTTCTATTTCTTTTTCTAATGCAATAAAATCTTCCTCAGAATTATTTAATACACTTCTCATTAAAGTAGAAAAATCTGTTAAATATCTATTCGCAGTTCGTTCGTCATTTTGTGCGATAAAACTGTTTACAGAGTTCAAGGCATTAAATATAAAATGAGGATTCATTTGAGTTCTTAAGGACTTTAAAGCCAATAAATTATTTGCGAATTTCTTTTGTTTATTGCTACGTATCATCCAAAACAAAGAAAATAATAACAACACCAATCCGCTCAGCAAGGCATAAATAATCAGTTTTTGCCGTCGGTCATTTTCTAAAGTCAGTTGATTTTCTGTTTGGTATAATTGAAACTTACTTTCCGAAAGTTCTCTATCTTTTTCCAAGCTTGTTATTCTATTTTGTTTTTCAGACAAATCTCTATTCAGAGCTACGACAGCATTGATCTCATCTTCTTTCTGTTGGTATAATTTATCTACAATCGCAACATATTGCCTGTAATTACTCAAGGCTTTACTGTCATCGCCTAATGTGGCATAGGCTTCTGACAACCTTTGAACCGCATCTTTTTGCGTTAAAATATCAGAACTATTTTCTGCTTCTGCAGCACTTTCTTCCAACATAGGTATTGCCTCTACATAATTCTTTTGTTTTAGTAAGGCATTACCCAAATCATATTTCACTTTTGGCTTACTAATTCCAGCTTCTTCATCCTCCATTACAACTTCATTCAACTCGGCTTCCTCTATGTTTTTTAAGGTTATTTTTCGTTGTTGAACTTCTTTGTCAATATTATTATTTCTACTATAAAACTCTGCTGCATTTTGACTTTGGATTGCCGATTTCTCGGAATTACCTTTTGCAGCATTAACTTGCGGCTGCAACAAAAAACCTTCCGCTTTTGCAATTTGACCTGTTGCCTCTAAAACAGCAGAAATTTTAATATTCAAATCGGTTATTTTTGTATTTTTTTGACCTGATTTAGCCAAATTCAAAGCTTTTTGATATTGGCTTAAAGCCAATTGGTATTCTTTAATTTTGAAATTAATATCTCCCAAACCTTCATGAATTTCTATTTTTTGATCGTTGGAAATACTACCACTATTTAAGATAGACTCGTATTTATTTTTGCTATTTTCATATTCTTTATTCCTTAAATAAGCGCGAGCCAATTTGATTTCTATCGCACTATTCTTTTCATTTTCGGTTGCAATTTTATAATTGCTTACTGCAAGATCATATTGTTGCAAGTTCATATAGACATCTCCCAAAACGGCATACGATTGCGCTAGCTGGTCTTTATTATTGTTATCAACTTGAAGTAAAGCGGCACTAATAAAATTGATGCTTTTGATAGGGTTTTTTCTATTATAGAATGTAGCAGAATCTATAAATTGTTGAAAATTTGCAGAATTATCCGATTCTCTACTTTTATAAAACGACACTTTCTTGCTCCCCTTAGATTCAAACTGCCCAGATTCGTCCTCTATTCTATAATAAATACTACCATTTAGGCGGTAAGTTTTGATGAACTTGCCGTTTTTGCGCAACTCAATGATATCGCCATTCTTGGCATCTATAGAAAACACTCCATCCGAATTGGTTGTGGTTCTTAACCCTTTGTTTTTTACAAGTATTGTAATCCCGTCTAACGGATTACCATTTTCATCGGTTAACCTATCAGAATAAATCTTATTCGGAATATTTAAATTATCATTTTCTTGTGCAGTTACTTTTATGATAATCGCAAAAAAAATCAACAGTACTATGTATAATTTTCCTTTCATCAGGTGCTTATAATTTTGTAAATCTACATATTAAATTGGTTTAATAAAATTGCGATTTGCTAATATTTATTTTTTAAACGCCTAAAGTGATGTAAAAAAACAGCACTTACTTTTTCGCATGAGGTCTTAACTCACCGAAACGACCATTTCACTCATTTAGAGTTTTTTCAAGATTTTCTTCGATCTACTTTTACCTTGAATTTAAAACTAAAAATTATGAAATCTTCAAAGAAAAATCAAAAGCAACTAAACAATAAAAATAAGGTTGCGCGTAAAAATTTAGCAATAATTTTAATGTTGTTCATGGCGCTACAAAGTTTTGTAGCTCTTGCCAACGAACCGCAACCGGATAAAAAGAACACAATTAAGGTTGCCTTATTGTTAGATACCAGTAATTCTATGGATGGGCTAATAAATCAAGCAAAAACACAACTATGGGAAATTATTAATGAACTATCCTATGCCAAATGCGAAAATGAAAACCCAGATCTAAAAATCGCCTTGTATGAATATGGTAATGATAATTTATCTTCAAAAGAAGGTTATATCCGACAAGTAATTGGTTTTAGCTCTGATTTAGATGAAATCTCGGAAAAACTATTTTCTCTTAAAACCAATGGTGGAAATGAGTTTTGTGGTGAAGTAATTTTGACATCACTAAAACAATTGGATTGGGGTAATAACAAGAAGGACTTGAAAATTATTTTTATCGCCGGAAATGAGCCTTTCACACAAGGAAAAATAAATTATAAAGACGCTGCAGCTCAAGCGAATGAACAAAATGTCACTGTAAATACCATCTTTTGTGGCAATTATGAAAACGGAATTTCAGGTATGTGGAAAGATGGGGCTAAATTGACTAATGGTGACTATATGACCATTGACCATAACCAAAAAATAGTACATATTGCTTCACCTTATGATGATATTATTATTCAACTTAACAGACAACTTAACGACACCTACATTTATTATGGAAGTGCAGGAAAAAGCAAAATGCAAAATCAAGGAGTTCAAGATGCCAATGCTGCTGAATTAGATGAAGTAGTAGTTGTAAAAAGAGCAGTAAGCAAAAGCTCAAGAGTTTATAAGAATTCTACATGGGATTTGGTCGATGCTGAAAAAGAAAAAGATTTTGGTTATGATAAATTAGATAAAAAAACATTACCAGAAGAGTTAAGAAATAAATCAACAGAAGAACTAAAAGTTTATGTTGCAGAACAAAGTAAGAAACGTTCTGAAATTCAAGAAAAAATTCAGGAATTGAATACGAAAAGAAACAAATATGTATCCGAAAAACAAAAAGGCAATAGTAAAGGATTAGATAATGTTATGGTAGAAGCGATTAAAAGACAAGCAAAAGAGAAAAATTATGTGTGGTAAAAATTTAATAATAGCATCAGTATCCTTAGTGATACTGATGTTTTCTTGCAAACAAACGGGTAATGAAATTATAAGTAATGAATTTAAAATTACCCAAGAAACAAGCGAAAACGCGAAAAAAAATTCTGGATTTAATATAAATTTACCTGTTGCTATTGATAGTTCAGCATATATAGTATTTTCTATTAATAAAAACAAAATTGAAAAAAGTGACGAAAAAATATCCTACCGAAAGAGTTATGATTATTTTGTAGATAATTTAATTTTTCAACATAAAGAAACGGGCGAAACCCAGATTTTAACCAAGAAAAAAGTTACGTTAAAATCCTACGAACAATTATATACCAAAGCTAGAATCCCCGAAAAAATAATGGTCTATGAAGTTATTGACACATTTCCAAAAAATGAGGATGAGCAGATATATTCATCTCTGTATTTAGGCACAAATGATGGTAAAACCTTTAAAAAAATCACTCAATCAAATGAAGGTTTGACCCATTGGATTTATCTCCCTGAAACAAAAAAAATCTATTTTAAAACTGTTAGTCACGCCAATAAAAATAATAGTAAAGACGACAATATTTATGAAGACAAAATATATTCAGTATCCATTGAAAATTATTCTGTAAAACAATTATTAACAAAAGAACTTGACCAATTAAAATAATTTGATCAAAAAAAGGCAGCCGTTTAGCTGCCTTTTTTAATGCAATTTTCGTTATTTTCTCCAATCATGATAAGTAACCCTGAAAAAGTGCCAAGCAATTTATTTAATACAATTTAGGCAAAAGGAATAGGCTCTTGAGTAGTCACATTTTTAAATAAATACTGGTATTTTGAGCATAAATAATTGATCCAAAATCCAGCATAAAAAATTGTCTTAACGTTTGGTTTGTGTCATATTATCGGCAACAACAATAATGAAATCAGCAATGGTTTCTTTTTCTTCATCGGTCATTTTTTTCCATTCTGAAGTTGTAACCGTTGTCACGGATTTAATTTTCAACCCAGACTTGTTTTTTTTCACCCACCAAATAATTCCTTGATCATAATTCGAATGGTAAGAGCCATTAAAATGAAAAAGAAAATCTCCTTTTTTATAATTTTTCAAGGCAAAATATGCCATTGTAGCATCTTTTGCGGCTTGTGCTGTTTGAATATTTAGCATATTTGGTGGCACATGCCCACCCATTTGATCGGCCATTTCGGCATAGGCTTTAACTGAAGGGTCAAAATATTTTTTCAAATTGGGGCTTATCATTGCCAAACCTTCCGGACTTATTTCATTCAATGCATCTATGCCTTTTTTATTGATCATGGATGCATATCTTCTTGGAATATTCGTTGCGATGAATCGGAGATTATTTTCTTTAGCAAACTCCACTATTGGTTTATAATCGGTTTCGTAATTACCCCAAAGCTGCGTTAATTCAGGCATCATTTTATCTTCTTCATAAAAACCGGCAAGATATTCGTTCAAAACCAATTGATTACCATTTTCAAACATTTCGGCACCGAAAAAGAGTTTATCCTTTTTTATGTCAAAAAAACTTTTCGCCATTTCAATTTGTAACCAATGTGAAATTGGATTTGTGTGATATTCCCCGAAAAAAATCATATCACTTTTCGACAAATCTTTAATCATCGAATTGTATGATGTGATTTTACCTTTGCGATTATATAACTCGTAAGCAGGCTTATCTTGTGCAAAGTTGACTTGAAAAAACAAAGTGAACACGAGTAAAGTTAAAAGATTTTTATTCATAATAAAATTTAAATTTTTGTTGAAAAAAAGCAAGAAAATAAATGTTTCACTTTTGGCATTAACATGTATAAAGGTTTTAAAATATCTAAAAAAGTAAAACTAAAAATTGGATTAAAGCTCGCTGTTTTAGATTAATATTTTGCAAATATAAAAAAATGTAATTGAAACCACCTTCTTAACAGTTTTGTCAGCAGATCTAAAAAAATTCTTTAAAGGGTATTGTATAAAATTGTATTTTTAAGTCAATTATGCAAATTAATGTCGACTTATTCTAATAAAACCATATTAACACCATGAAAAACAGCTATTTTACTATTTTGTTACTTATCGCTTTAAATTTAATAGCTTGTTCAAGCTCTCAAAGTTTCAACAGTTTTTATCAGCGACATAAAGCGGATACCAATGTGAGTTCATTTCAAGTGCCTAGTTATTTGAAATCAATTTTAAGAAATGCTTCTCCGGAGATGAATGATTTGGTAAAAAACGTAAGAGATTTTAAAACCATTAGTTTTCGAGATTGTTCTGCCTTGCAAAGTGAAGAAATAAATAATGAAATTAATTTTATCACCAAAAATTACAAGGATATGATTCGTAATAATTCTGAGGAAGGTAACACCTTGATTGCTGTAAAAGAAAAAGGAGATATTATTAAAGAAGTAATTATTCATAAAAGCTCTAATAACAATCATAAAATTCTTTTCTTAAAAGGCAATTTTGATCCGGAAAGAATTAAGCAATTAGCCGCAAATAACGAGCTTGAAAACATTGGAGGATAGTTGTTTAAAAACAAATCTGTAATTCGTTACTGAATTTCAGATAAGTATAACTAATTTTGCAGCGTTTTAAAAAAAAAGCAATGAAATCCTTTGAGGCTCTAAAATTAAATAAATCTCTTTTAAAAGCTTTAAGCGATTTAAACTTTGAAACGCCAACACCTATACAGGCTAAGGCATTACCTTCAATACTTTCAGGAAGGGATATTGTTGGTTTAGCGCAAACTGGTACCGGAAAGACCTTTGCCTATTTACTACCTATACTCAATCAATTAAAATATTCAGATCAAACGCAGCCACGGGTTTTGATTTTAGTTCCGACTCGTGAATTGGTTTTACAAGTAGTTCAAGCTGCCAAAAGTTTAACTGCCTATCAAAATGTAAGAATTGATGGTGTTTTTGGTGGTTTTAACATTAATACACATCGCCAAATTGTGGCAGATGGCTTAGATATTTTAGTTGCGACACCTGGCAGGTTATATGATTTAGCCCTTTCGGGAGTTTTACGGTTAACTTCCATTCAAAAATTGG
>CBDTUD010000036.1:0-27687 GCA_965363545.1 uncultured Flavobacteriaceae bacterium
TTCCTTTTAGACTTAACTCAACGGTAATATCTTCTCCAATGTGAATTTCTTTTCGAAAAGTTGTGTTTTCTTGAAATAAAACTGGACCAATTTGTAAGCGATTAAAATCGAGCATAGAGAATCCGTTATCGTTTAAAAAGCGAACTCGTGCTTCTGCTGCATAATCATTATAAGCAGTATGCCGTAAATGATTATTTGGGTCGAAATCTGCCCATTTTGTTTTGAATGTAACTGTGTAAACCATAGTAAAAAAGAAGTCAGTTTTACAACTAATACTAATTTATAATTGTAAAACTGACCAGAATTTGTTTAATATATTATTTTAATGCCTCTGCCATTCTTCTGGCGGCTTCCTTGATATCTTTTTGAGATGCAGCATAAGAAATACGAATACAATCCGGGGCACCGAAAGCATCTCCGGTAACGGTTGCAATATTCGCTTCTTCTAATAAAAACATGGCAAAATCAGAAGAATCTTTAATAACTTTTCCTTTTATCGTTTTACCAAAGTAATAAGAAACATCAGGAAAAACATAAAAAGCACCTTCAGGTACATTGCATTTGATACCTTTAATTTCTTGCATCAAGCCAACGATTAAATCTCTACGTATTTTAAATTCGTCAACCATATATTGTATTTTCGAAACTGGTGCATCTAAAGCAGTGATTGTAGCTCTTTGTGCAATACAATTCGCGCCTGATGTAATCTGACCTTGCATTTTGGTACATGCTTTTGCAATCCATTCTGGTGCACCCATATAACCAATCCTCCAGCCTGTCATGGCAAATGCTTTTGCAACACCATTCACAGTAATTGTTCTATCATATAAATTTTCAATGGAGGCAAAACTAAAGTTAGGTGGGCCGTAATTGATATGTTCATAAATCTCATCCGAAAGAATATAAATATTTGGATATTTTTCTAAAACTTTACCCAAAGCTCTATATTCAGCCTCAGTAAAAACAGTTCCACTTGGGTTGTTTGGCGAATTAAAGAAAACCATTTTTGTTTTTGGCGTTATTGCCGCTTCCAATTGTTCTGGAGTGATTTTAAAATCTGACTCGATAGTTGATGGAATCTCAATATATTTTGCTTCTGCTAAAATTGAAATTGCTGAATAACTAACCCAATAAGGTGCAGGTAATAAAACTTCATCACCCGGATTTAGTAATACCATCGCCACATTAGCAATCGATTGTTTGGCACCAGTAGAAACTACTACTTGATTAGGAGTGTACGTAAGATTATTATCTCTTTTGAATTTTCTACTAATAGCTTCGCGTAAATCGGCATACCCATTTACTGGTGAGTACGAATTGTAATTATCGTTAATTGCTTGAATTGCAGCTTCTTTTATGAAATCAGGAGTATTGAAGTCTGGTTCACCTAAACTTAAGCTAATAATATCTTTTCCTAAATCTTTTAGTTCTCTAGCTTTAGCAGCCATGGCTAAAGTTTCTGAAACGGGCAAATTGTTAATTCTGTCTGATAGTTGATTTGACATTGAAAGTAAGGTTAATTTGTGGATATAATTATGCTAATTCAGGATGCTTACCTAGGCTATTTAATTGTCTAAAATGTTCAACAAAAGCACCTATCATAGTTTTGTATTCATGATATGGTAAATTGTATTCTTTCGCTGTATTTCGAACGATTTCAGATATTTTTTTATAATGAACATGTGAAATATGTGGAAAAATATGGTGTTCTACTTGATGATTTAAACCTCCGGTATAAAAGTTCACTAAGCGATTGTCAATAGCAAAATTAGACGTGGTATACAGTTGGTGAATTGCCCAGGTGTGTTGCATATTTCCATCTTCATCTGGTAACGGCATTTCAGTTTTTGGTACGATATGTGCCAATTGAAAAACTACACTTAAAATCATACCTGCGGTATAATGCATCACAAAAAAGCCAATTAAGACTTGCCACCAAGCAATATCCATAACTAAAATAGGAAGTGCGATCCAAACAGCATAGTATAAGATTTTAGTAATTACTAAAACAGTCCATTCTTTTGCAGGATTTGGAAATTTACCATACGATAATTTTCGTTTTAAATAACTTCGCATTTGTTTAAAATCGGTGGTGATGGCCCAATTGATAGTCAACAATCCGTATAAGAAAATAGAATAGAATTTTTGAAATTTATGAATCGGAAACCATTTGCTATGCTCAGAAAATCGAATAACTCTACCTGCATCAATATCCTCATCCATACCTTGAATATTGGTATAGGTATGATGTAAAACGTTGTGTTGTACTTTCCAATTATATACATTTCCGGCAAGAATATAAATACTACTTCCCATTAATTTGTTGACCCATTTTTTACTCGAAAACGACTCGTGATTAGCATCGTGCATCACGTTCATTCCAACTCCGGCCATGCCAATACCAATAACAACAGTCAATAATAACTGTGCCCAATGTGGCATGCTAACGGTTAATAAAATAACTAGTGGAACAAGAAATATAGAGAACATAATAATTGCTTTGGTATATAATCTCCAATCACCTGTTTTTTTTATGTGGTTTTCTTTAAAATATGCGTTGACATTTTTGTTTAATGTTCGGAAAAATTTAGTTTTATCCCGGGTAATAAATTTTACTGCTTGCATCAAATTATTTTTTTATCGTTAATTAAACCTTAACATAATGCAAATTTACTTGTTTTTTTATTGTAAAATAAATTTATTTGTTAAAATTATGCTATTGTTTTTATCGTATTTTTGCTAAAAACATAAATAATATATGAAGATTTTGTTGCCTTATTTTGAAGAATTAACCGAAACTCAAAAGGCTCAGTTTCAACAATTACAAAAATTGTATCACGATTGGAATGCTAAGATAAATGTTATTTCAAGAAAGGATATGGAGGCTTTTTACACCCACCACGTTTTACATTCTTTAGGAATAGCAAAAGTACAGCCATTACAGTCAAAATCGAAAATTTTAGATATTGGTACCGGTGGGGGCTTTCCCGGAATTCCATTGGCGATTTTATTTCCAGAAAGCAATTTTTATTTGGTAGATTCTATCGCAAAAAAAATAAAAGTAGTACAAGAAGTTACCATTGCTTTGGGATTAAAAAATGTTAGATCAGAGCATATTAGGGCGGAGAAAGTTAAAGGTGAATATGATTTTATTGTAAGTAGAGCTGTTACGAAAATGGATGATTTTACGAAATGGACGAGAAACAAAATTGCGAAAAAGCAAAATCATAAATTGGCAAACGGAATTTTATATTTAAAGGGAGGTGATTTAACAGAAGAGCTTCAAAACTTCCCGAAAGCAACCTTGTATAATTTGTCTGATTATTTTAAAGAGGATTTTTTCGAAACAAAAAAAGTGGTTCATATACCTTTAAAATACAAGCCGAAGAAATAAACTGGAGTAAATGGTTTTCTTATATTTTTCAAAGTATGATATTTATTAGGTCTTAATTTATTTTTAAAAGATAAATTTGTCTTCCATTAAAATATACATATTATGAGTGCTGAAAAAACATGCTTGGTTTGCAAGAAATCTTCTGAAGAAATTCCGGTAACGAAATTTTACCACAAAGAATCTGAATTTTATATTTGTTCACAACACATTCCGGTTTTAATCCATAATCCACAAGAATTAATTGGATTATTGCCAGATGCTGATAAACTAAAGGGAGTATAAAAACTTTCTAAAAACAAAAAAAAACTCGCTGTTAAGCGAGTTTTTTTTTTAGATGATTACTTCTATTTATTTTTAAACTTAGCGGATAGATCTTTGCCAAATTCTTTTAATTTTTCAACGGCACTTTCCACTTCTTTTTCAACAGTTTCATAGGTGCTTTCCTTTAAAAACGGATAACGATAATCTGTTGGAGGCACAAAAGTTTCTTTTATAGTTCTGTTAGAAACCCATCGTAACAAGTTCCATACAGATCCCGCTTTATCATTTGTACCCGAACCTCTGGCACCACCAAAAGGTTGCTGACCAACAACAGCTCCTGTTGGTTTGTCGTTGATATAAAAATTACCTGCGGCATTTTCTAACGCTTTGCAAGCATAATCAATTACATATCGGTCACCACTAAAAATGGCACCAGTTAATGCATATTCGCTTGTTTTATCTAAAACCTCTAAAATTTCTTTCCATTTAGCATCTTCATATACATAGATGGTAATAATTGGTCCGAATAATTCGGTACACATCGTTTCGTATTTCGGGTTAGTTGTAACAATTACGGTTGGTTCGATAAAATATCCAACAGAATCGTCATAACCACCACCAACAATAATTTCAGCATCTGCATCCTTTTTAGCTTGATCTAAATAACCAGATAATTTTTTAAACGCACGTTTATCAATTACAGCATTTATAAAGTTGGTAGGATCTTCCGGAGAACCCATTTTAAAAGAATTTACATCTTTTATAACGGCCGCTTTAATATCTGCCCATAAACTTTTTGGTAAATAAGCGCGGGAAGCTGCAGAGCATTTCTGACCTTGATATTCAAAAGCACCTCTTGAAATTGCGGTAGCAACTTGTTGTGCATTCGAAGATGGATGTGCCCAGATAAAATCTTTTCCACCAGTTTCTCCCACAATTCTTGGGTAGGTTTTATAGGTTTTCATGTTTTTACCAATGGTCTCCCAAAAGCTATTGAATACAGGTGTAGATCCGGTGAAATGCACTCCAGAAAAATCAGGACTGTTCAATAATACTTCTGAAATCATGGCTGAATTTCCGGTAACCATATTGATAACGCCATCTGGTAAACCGGCTTCTTTAAACAATTCCATGATTACTTGTGCAGAATATACTTGAGAACTTGCTGGTTTCCAAATCACGACATTACCCATTAATGCAGGCGCTGCAGGAAGGTTTCCGGCAATAGCTGTAAAGTTAAAAGGAGTGATTGCATATACAAACCCCTCTAATGGGCGATACTCCATTCTATTCCAAATACCTGGAGAAGAAATCGGTTGGTTTGTATAAATATCGGTCATAAATTCTACGTTAAAACGCAAGAAATCAATCAATTCACAAGCTGCATCAATTTCTGCTTGCATCACATTTTTTGATTGTGCAATCATCGTTGCAGCATTCATTTTATAACGAAACGGACCAGCTAATAAATCGGCAGCTTTTAAGAAAATGGCAGCACGATGCTCCCAACTTGTTGCAGCCCATTTTACACGAGCTTCAGCGGCTTTAGTAATCGCTAATTCGATATGTTCTTTATCGGCAGTGTGATATTTTCCTACAGAATGTTTATGGTCGTATGGCGGATTAATGGTAACCGTATTACCTGTTCGGTATTCTTTTCCACCAATATGAAAAGGAATGTCAACCTGCTGGTTAAACATTGTATGGTATGTTTCTAATAACATTCTACGCTCTGGAGTTCCGGGAGCATAAGATTTTACCGGTTCGTTTACTGCTTTTGGTACTTTGAAAAATCCGTTTGACATTTGTTTTATTATTTGAATGATTCGACTATTTTTGAAGACGCAAAGATACAAAATTTGATAGTCAAAAGATAGCTTTATAGCTTTCAAAACATGGATTTTGTGAAGAATATTGTTAAAGAAAACTTAATTTTAAGAAATAAACACGATGTGTACTGTTACTTATTTCCCTTTAGATAAAAATGATTTTATATTAACTTCAAGTAGAGATGTTTCCTTTGACAGGGAAAAGGCGTTGTTTCCAAAAAAATATATAGAAGATGGCGTAGAACTTTTTTATCCCAAAGATGGAAAAGCCGGAGGAACTTGGATAGGCTCAAGTTCAAAGAAAAGATTGATTTGCTTGTTAAATGGTGGGTTTGAGGGCCATATTTCTAAAGATAATTACCGTAAAAGTAGAGGTAAAATTGTTCTTGAATTATTAAAATGGGAAGATTTACAACAAGGTTTAGTTACGATTGACCTAAGTAATATTGAGCCATTTACTTTAGTTATTGTTACTTGGTTAGACAAACTTTTGTTAACAGAATTTGTTTGGGATGGCACTGAAAAACACACCAAGAAACTTCCACAAACGGAGCATATTTGGTCATCATCAACTTTATATGATGAAGAGATGAAAAATATGCGTCTAGATTGGTTTGAAAATTGGAGAATGAAGAAGAAATATGATGAGCGTAGTATTTTGCAATTTCATAAGGAAGCGGGAATTGGAAATCCTGAAGTCGATGTTTTAATGAAAAGGCCTAAAGTTGGTACTGTAAGTATTACGCAAGTTGTTAAGCATAATAGTACAGTACGAATGAGTTACCAAGTTATTTAGGATTGTTGCATTTAGAATAAAAATCCAATAAACGAAATAATTATTGCTCCGATGGAAGCGAGAATTGCAAAAAACAGATTTAATAGCAAGAATTTAATCAAAGTTATAAATTTTCCTTGGCCATAAAATCTTCGCATGGATTTGAACAAATGAATAGGAAAAATTGTAAAAAAAGCAATCATACCGATGCTGGTGTTGAAAATTCGATCAACTACTGATAAAAGGAGTAGTAGAATAAAAAATACAGTTTGTACATGAAAAACAAAAACCAAATGTTCTGTATAACTATTCTTATTCCGAATATAAAAAAAACCAACTTTTTGAATATACAACATACATAAAATGAAAGTGAAAACGGGAAGGAGAAAGAATAGTGCAACAGAAATTATTGAAACAATAGAATCCATGTATTCATTTCTGTAAACTTCCTCGTTAAAAAGTTTGCTTAAATTTTGTGATTTATTGTAATAAAAAATATTCCAATTGGTTTTTTCATAACCTAATTCATCTAAGGCTTTCAAAGTATTTACATCTTTATGTTTATTGCCATAGGTAATGAATTTGTTTAATTTTGTAAAAGAGCTTCCGCTAACAATTTTTTGCAAAACTTCATCTTGGATTGCAATATTATGGGTTTCTGAAATTTCATATGTAATATTATTTTTCTCGAAAGTGGTTCGAATCTGGCTTAAGGCAAATTGCTTTAATTCGTTCATTTCGCTGAGATTTTCCCAATCGTTAATTTTATTTTTCTCATTAGTATTTAAGCCCAGAATATATTCTAGATTTTTTCCATAAAAGGAATTAAAAATTGAATCTTTTTCATTTTTGGAGAAGTTTGTGCTATTTAGTTGGGTTAAAATAGTAGTATGGGTAAAAATAGAATCTAAATGAATCTCGATTTTATTTTCTTCAGATTTTTTTAAAGATGTCGTTTGAGGAGGTTTTGAAATGGAATCTAATTTTGAATTGGAAACATTGGGGTTTCCTAGTACTGAAATTTCAAAATCATTAGAATTTTTAAGCTCTTCGAGGGTCACTTTTTTTATGGAGTCTGCAATCGTTTCAAAATTATTAATTGCAGCTTCTGGCGTTGTATTATTTATTTCATAATCTTTAACCGAGGAAAATGATTCTATAGTTTTTAAAAGGCTTAAAATTAGAAAGAAAATAATAGAAACATTTATATATAATTGAAACGGATTAACATACCGCATTCTTTTACCTTCGATATAATCTTTGGTAACTTTACCGGGTTTAAAAAGTAAGGGAAAAACAGTTTTTAGAAAGCGGTTGTCGAAAGAAAAAAATCCAGCTAAATACTCTGAGAAATATGTTTTTAAACTTAATCTGCTCGTGTCGTTTACTTGTCCGCAATTAGAGCAAAAATTATCCTTATCCGAAATAGGTTGTTCGCAATTAAGGCAGATTATTCCCTGTTTATTTTTCCCAAATCTAGACGTTGATTTCATTTATTTAAAAATTTGTATTTATTTGAATTAAATCAAATAAAAATATTCTGCATAAATCAACCGCTCTGCTTTCGCATAAAAAAATATTTATTTCGGTTGGTGAGCAAAAATTTAATTTTGTATATGTTCATTTCCTATAATTTCGTTAAAGAGCATAAATATAGCTATTTTAAGAAATCTTTTTGTCAGAAAAAAAACAAGATGAGAAGAATTTTAGTTCAAAGTAGATGGAACTGTTAACTGAAATGTAGGAATTACTACTTGAAATTTTTTCGAAGTAGTAAAATTAATCATATCATAATAACCGTTCATAGCCCCAACAGGAGAAGTTAAAAAGCAATGAGAAGAATAGGTATGGCTTTGTTTTGGGTTTATAATTGGTTTTTTACCAATAACACCTTCACCTTCAACCACCTCTAAATTATTTAAAGAATCATATATATTCCAATGGCGGCTCACTAATTGTACCGAATCACTACTTTGGTTTTCAATAGTTATTTGATAACTAAAAACATAATAAATCTTACTATTTTGAAAGCGGATGCCTTCAAAATTAGTGATAACAGATATTTTAATGCCTTTTGTTACTTGTTGTATCATGCCTTAAACATTGAAGATTATAACGTTACAAAGATAACAATTATTTTGTAAAGACAAATGTTTTACCTTTTCTGGTATCTTCTGCAAAATCGGCAATGCTTCTTTCTGTTAGTTCTTTGAGTAGAGCTGTTCTAAATGGCACAACAATATGATGAACGGCACATTGATTTTCTTCACTACAAGTTGGTAGCCCAATAAAGCAGGAGTTAAAAGCACCCAAACCATCAATACTTTCTACAACGCGTAATAAGTTATTTGATAGTTCTTTTTCGGTTAAATAAAAACCTCCATTTGGTCCTTTGGTAGACTTAATTATAGTAGCTTTACTTAAAATTTGAAAAATTTTAGCCAAAAATGGAGCTGGTATATCAATGTCTTCTGCAATTTTTTTAGATCCCAATTTATGATCAATACTCGAATTATTAGCGAGATAGAGAACGGCGCGAATAGCGTATTTACTTGAGTTTGATAGCATTTTTTATTTTTACAAAGATAAAAAGATAAAAATATCTTTTTATATGATTTTTATCATGTTTTGTGTTACAGACGTAACATATTTTTGTACTTTTATAGCACAAAAATACAAATTTTGAAACCTAACTTTAAATAAATACGAATGAAAACTAAATTAATTGCACTAATAATGCTTATTACAATGATACTTGTATCGTGTAAAAATGAGAGTAAAACAGTGAAAGAAGAGCTTGTTGAGCCAGCTACGGCTGCAGTAACTGAAAATCAAGGTCAAGCTTCTGTTACTGATAATGTGTCTGATGCAAATGCATTACAAGTAGCTCAATCATTACCTGATTTTTCAACTTTAGTAACGGCTATAGAAGCAGCTGGTTTAGAAAACTCGGTTGTAAATGCTGGACCTTTAACCATTTTAGCCCCTACCAACGAAGCATTCGGTAAATTACCCGAAGGTACAGTTGAAACATTAGTAAAGCCCGAAAACAAAGAAAAACTGGCTTTTATTTTAAAAAACCATGTAGCTCCTGCTAATTATCCTGACACACAGTTAGAGAAAGATGCGGAAAAAGGCCGTAAACTGTATATGGCTTCAGGAAAATATTTAGAAGTTGTTAAAAAAGAGGATGGACTATATGTAGGTGGTACCAAAATTTTAAAAACAGTAAAGGTTAGTAACGGTTGGATTCATGTTATTGGCGATGTTTTAGTGCCAGCAGAATAAAACAAACCCTTTTTTATAAAAAGGAAATACAGTTAATTGCAAAAAATTAAAATAAATTAAAAAATTAAAAAATGAAAAAAATTATTTTAAGCGTATTTTTCATGTCTCTTATGATACTTACAAGTTGTGGAGATAAGGCGAAAAAAGAAACAGGTGATCAGCCTGAAGTGAAACAAGAAGTTAAAGAAGAAGTTGCAGAAGTTGATCCAATGCAAAATAAAGGGATTGGTCCGGTTAAAAGTATAACACTTGCAGCTGATATTGATCAAGAAATGGCTAAAAAGGGAGAAGAAATATATGCTAAAATGTGTTCTGCTTGTCATAAAGCAGATAAACGTTTTATCGGCCCAGCACCTAAAGGTATTTTAGAGAGAAGATCTCCGGAATGGGTAATGAACATGATTTTGAATCCACAAGAAATGGTTGAGAAAGATCCAATTGCAAAAGCTTTATTGGCAGAATATTTATCGCCTATGTCTAATCAGAATTTAACTGAAGATGAAGCCAGAGCTATTTTAGAATATTTTAGAACTTTATAATAAACCTAACTTTAACTTAAAACTAATATAATATGAAAACAACTTTTAAATTTACAATGTTATTCTTATCTGCTGCTTTTTTACTGAGCAGTTGTGGCAATAACAATGGAAAATCTGGTAGCAATGGAGCTTTGAACAGCAGCAATGCTGAAAAAATATATGTTGCCCCAGGTGAATACGACGAGTTTTATGCATTTTTATCTGGTGGCTATAACGGTAATCTATTAGTTTACGGATTACCTTCAGGTAGAATGTTTAAAGAAATACCAGTTTTTTCTCAATTTCCAACCACAGGTTACGGATACACCGAAGAGACCAAACCGATGTTTAACACCTCTTTTGGGTTTGTACCTTATGATGATGCACATCACCCTGATATTTCTCAAACTAATGGAGTATTAGATGGACGTTGGGTATTTATCAACGGTAACAATACACCTCGTATTGCTAGAATTAGCCTTAAAACATTTGAAACCGAAGAAATTATTGAAGTGCCAAATAGTGCAGGTAACCACAGTTCATCTTTTATTACTGAAAATACAGAATATGTTGTTGCCGGAACTCGTTTCTCAGTTCCTGTTCCTCAAGTAGATATGCCTATTAACGAGTATAAAGGTAACTTTAAAGGTGCACTTTCCTTTATTAGTGTTGACCCCGAAACCGGAGGTATGGCAATTAAATTTCAGGTCTTAATGCCTGGATTTAACTATGACCTTTCACATCCTGGTAGAGATAAGTCTCACGGATGGTTCTTCTTTACTACCTATAATACGGAAGAAGCAAACTCATTATTAGAAGTAAATGCTTCTCAAAATGATAAAGATTTTATTGCTGCCATTAACTGGAAAAAAATTGAAGAATATGTAAATAATGGTGGTGGAACAAAAATGCCGGCTAATTATGCACATAATGTTTATGATGAATATACACATACTGCCACTTCTACAATGGTTAAAGAAGTTCTAACTGTAAATCCTGCAGATATTCCTGGTGCTGTATATTTATTGCCAACACCTAAATCTCCTCATGGTTGCGATGTTGACCCAACTGGTGAGTATATTATTGGTAACGGTAAATTATCAGCTGATTTAACTGTACACTCTTTTACCAAAATGTTAGATGCCATTGAAAATAAAAAATTTGACGGTGATGCTTATGGTATTCCAATCTTAAAATATGAAGATATCTTAGCTGGTTCAGTTAAATCTGGTGGTTTAGGCCCATTACATACGGAATTTGACGGCAAAGGTTATGGGTACACGACGTTCTTTATCTCTTCTGAGGTAGTAAAATGGAAATTAGGGACTTGGGAAGTTATTGATAGAAAACCAACGTATTATTCCGTTGGTCATATAATGATTCCTGGTGGAAATTCACGTAAACCTTTTGGGAAATATGCAATAGCAATGAATAAAATTACCAAAGATCGCTATTTACCAACGGGACCTGAGTTAGAACACTCTGCACAGTTATATGATATTACAGGTGAAAAAATGGAATTGATTTATGATTTTCCAACTCATGGTGAGCCTCATTATGCTGCAGGTATCCCAGCAGAAATGATTAGAGATCAGTCTCAAAAAATTTATAGGTTAGATGAAAATAAACATCCATATGCCATAACATCTCCAGATCAAGCCAAAGTAACCAGAAATGGTAATGAAGTTCATGTTTCTATGGCAATGATCAGATCTCACTTTACACCTGATAATATAGAAGGTGTTAAAGTTGGTGATAAAGTATTTTTCCATATCACAAACCATGAACAAGATTTTGACGTACCTCATGGATTTGCCATGATTGGTGCGAACAATTCAGGAATGTTAATAATGCCAGGGCAAACAAAAACCATGACATGGGAACCTAAACAAGTAGGTGTTTGGCCTTTCTATTGTACAGATTTCTGTAGTGCATTGCATCAAGAAATGCAAGGGTATGTGAGAGTATCTCCGAAAGATTCTAACCTAAAACTTTCTTGGTCGTTAGACGGAGAATAATTGAAATAATTTTTTGATTTTTTAGTTAGAAAAGGCTGTAACCAAATTTTGAATCCTTTAATTTTTACAGCCTTTTTGTTTAATAATTTAATAGATTAAAATGAAAAAAGCCGGTTTAATAATGATTATTGGCTCCTTATTATTATTAGGATTATTTAAATTTCCATTGTGGAACATTATGTTAGGAGCTCCGCAATATCCTGAACCTCTTGGAATGAATATTTATATTGACGGAATACAAGGGGCGTCTGAATTTGATTTACAAAATATTGATGGTCTTAACCACTATATTGGTATGAAAATCATTCCTAAACCAGAAGACATGTGGGAATTTCAAACTTTTCCTATTGTTATAGGAGGAATGGTAGCACTTGGAGTAATCATTGGTTTACTTGGTTTTTTTGGTAAAGTAAGCTATAAATGGTTTATTGGGTGGTTTATTTTAATGTCTATTTTGGGCGTTTTAGGTATGTACGATTTTAATAACTGGTTGACTGAATATGGAAGTGATTTAGATCCACATGCGATAATAAAAGTTGTAAACCCTGACGGTACTCCTATGACCTATAAACCGCCATTATTTGGTAATCAAAAAATGTTGAATTTCGATGTAACTTCTTTACCTCATACTGGAGCATACATGATGTTTGTGGGAATGTCGTTAACGATACTAGCCTTTTTTGTTGGTAAAAAAGAGTCTAAAAAGGCTTAATAACTAATAAAATATAGTTATCATTTAATTTCAAAATTTGAGGTTAAATGATGACTTTTTTTATCCTTATATTTGAATTTTTGCTATTTCTTATTAAAAATTAAAAACATGAAAAAAGTTTCTATTCTATTATTTGTTTCACTTGTGTTGGTATTTGTTTCCTGCTCTATAGAACCTTCTAAAATTGTTTATGGACAAGATGCTTGTCATTTTTGCAAAATGACTATTGTTGAAGAAACACATGCAGCACAAATAGTTACCAATAAAGGCAAAGCTTTTAAATACGACGCAATCGAATGTCTGTTAAATGATTTGGAAAATCATGAAAAAGAAGATATTGCTTTATATTTGGTAACCGATTATCTCACTCCACAAAAATTAATTGATGCTAAAACAGCAACTTTTTTAATCAGTAAATCGATTCAGAGCCCGATGGGTGCAAATCTTTCTGCTTTTGAAAATAGAAATGATGCAGAAGAATATGCTAAAAATGAGCAAGATAAAATTTTTGATTGGGCAGATTTACAAAAACATTTTTTTAGATAAAACATAATGAAAACTACTTTAGATACTCCTATAAAAGGTTTGAATGTCGCGAAAATTTTCAAATCTGATAGTACCGAAACACTTTTGATTTCTTTAGAAAAGGGTGTTTTGTTTCCTACGCATACTTCACCCAAAAGCACGTTTTTGGTTGTTTTAGAAGGAGATATTGATTTTCATATCAACCAAGAAATCATCAACTTAGTTCAGAACCAAACCTATACTTTTGATAAAGAATTAGAGCATCATGTAACAGCTAATCAAAACTCTAAATTTTTGATTATTAGATAATATGTTGAAAAAAATAGTTCAATTTTTGTGTTTCTTTTTCTTGATTGCGAAAGGTTATGGTCAGTCGATAGAGGTTTGTTCTACCTGTGAAGTAAAAACCTTATCCGAGGCAATTGCTCTGGTAAAACCACATGGCACGATTACAATTCAGAAAGGAATTTATAATGAGCACGATATTATTATTGATAAGCCTTTGCATATTATTGGTAAAGATAATCCCATAATTGATGGAGAAAAGAAAAGTTATGTACTTATTTTAAAATCGGATAGTGTATCTGTTTCCGGTTTAACCGTTAGAAATCCCGGACAAAGTTATACCAAGGATTATGCTGCAATTTATATTTCGCAAAGCAACAATTTTAAATTTGATAACAATACGTTAGAAAATGTGTTTTTCGGGTTTTTAATTGAAAAATCACATCATGGAATTATCGCTAATAATAGGGTTTCAAGCAATGCCATAGATCAATCTTCGTCAGGTAATGGCATCCATTTATGGAATTGTTCAAATATTACTATTATTGATAATGAAGTATTCAATTTACGTGATGGTATTTATCTTGAATTTGTAAAAGAAAGTGAAATTCGAAATAATAATAGTCATAATAATATGCGTTACGGCTTACATTTTATGTTTTCAAATAATAATGAATACCATAACAATATTTTTAAAAATAACGGAGCAGGTGTAGCAGTAATGTTTTCCAAGTTCATAAAAATGACTGGAAATACTTTTATAAAGAATTGGGGAACAGCATCTTACGGACTATTATTAAAAGAAATATATGATGCAGAAATTGAAAATAATACTTTTCAGGAAAACAGTATTGGTATTAATGTAGAAGGATCAACTAGAATCAATTATCTGAAAAATAATTTTATTAACAATGGTTGGTCCGTAAAAATTGCGGGAGCCTGTTATGCCAATATTTTTAAAGAAAATAATTTTTTAAACAATTCTTTTGATATTTCATACAATAGCAATATAAACGATAATTTATTTAATAATAACTATTGGAGTTCTTATACTGGGTACGATTTAGATAAAAACGGTATTGGAGATATACCTTACCGACCGGTAAAACTATTTTCTTATGTGGTAAATAAAACCCCGGAAGCAATTATTTTATTGCGAAGCTTATTTGTCGATATCATTAATTTTTCTGAAAAAGTTTCTCCAGTTTTTACACCAGATAATTTGGTAGATAATGAACCATTAATGCAAAAAGTACAATGATAAAAATAAATAATCTACATAAAAAATTTGGTAAGCTTACCGTTTTAGAAGGTCTTGATTTAGAGATCAATTCTGGCGGCATCTTTGCTGTTTTAGGTCCAAATGGTTCGGGCAAGACAACGCTTATTAAAAGTGTTCTCGGCATGGTAATTCCCGATAAAGGAGATATCAAAATTAATGACAAATCGGTACTCAATAAATGGGAATATCGAAATGAGATCAATTATTTACCACAAATTGCAAACTTTCCTGCGAACCTTACTGTGAGTGAGTTAATTGCAATGGTTAAAAATTTGCGTCCGAAACAAGGAAACGATCAAGATTTAATAGCTCTTTTTGGATTGGAACCTTTTTTAGATAAAAAATTGGGTAATCTTTCTGGTGGTACAAAACAAAAAGTGAATATCCTGCTCACCTTTATGTTTGATAGTAACTTATTGATTTTAGATGAACCTACAACAGGTTTAGATCCGATTTCGCTTATTCATTTGAAAGAAATCATTCAAAAAGAAAAGGATAACGGGAAAACCATTTTAATCACAACCCATATCATGAGTTTTGTAGAAGAGGTTGCCGATGAAATTGTTTTTTTATTGGATGGCGTAATTCACTTTAAAGGAAGTATCAAAAGTTTGAAAGATCAAACAAATCAAACAGATTTAGAACATGCCATAGCGCAATTAATGACCAAAGAAAATGTTTAAGATTTTAAAATATAGTTTTTACGATTTAATGCGCAGTCGCTGGAGTTATGTGTACTTTGCATTTTATCTCGCCTTGGGATTTGTGTTGTTGTTTTTGAATAATGACATGCATAAAGCCATTATTACGTTGTTGAATATTATTATTGTTCTTACACCCTTAATCGGGACCATTTTTGGAGTAATGTATTATTACAATTCTAAAGAATTTACAGAGCTTTTATTGGCACAGCCTATCAAAAGAAGTAAAATATTTTTAGGACAATATATCGGAATTTCAGTATCCTTAACACTTAGTTTGGTGCTCGGTTTGGGTATTCCATTTTTAATGTATGGCTTGTTTAAATCGACTGCAATTTTTGATTTTGCCTTATTGATAGTGGTCGGTTCTTTGCTCAATTTTATCTTTGTGGCATTAGCATTTAATATTGCTTTATCAAATGATAATAAAATAAAAGGCTTTGGCTATGCTATTTTAATGTGGTTGTTTTTGGCAGTGATTTATGATGGCTTATTTTTGATATCGTTAATTGTTTTTAATGAGTATCCATTGGATAAATTCTCTTTGGTGGCGACGATGTTCAATCCAATTGATTTATCGCGAATTTTGATATTGTTAAAATTAGATATTTCTGCTTTGCTCGGTTATACCGGAGCAGTTTTCAAACAGTTTTTCGGCACCAATTTCGGATTACTTGTATCTTTAGCAGTAATGTTTTTATGGGTCATTTTTCCGGTTTGGCGCATTAATTATAAACTTAGAAAAAAAGATTTTTAGGATTGATTAAACTTTAAATTCTTTTAAAACCCATTTCAGGAATTCATGAAATGGGTTTTGTATTTTAAATCTATTGCCATAAAAAAACACCTCACATTATCGGCTAATTTAGTAGAATCCTTATCTTTGAACTTCGCTGAAAAAAGGCAAATTTCAAGTCTTTTTTTAATATAATTAATTTAAAAGTATTGGTTTTGTATAAAACCGTTGGAAGATATCATAAAAACGCATGAAGAATTACAAACCAAAGAATCGGCTGAAAGCCGAAGAATATATTGAAGGAATTTTGAAAGGAGATCGTGTTATTCTATCTCGCGCCATTACGATTGTCGAGAGTAATTTAGAGAGTGATAAAATCCTTGCAAAAGAAATAATTCAAGCGATCTTACCGAAATCTGGTAACTCGATTCGCATTGGTATTACAGGTGTTCCGGGTGTTGGAAAAAGTACGTTTATTGAGGTATTTGGTAAGCATTTGGTATCGAAACAACATAAAGTTGCCATTCTCTCTATTGACCCAAGTAGCCAAAGATCGAAAGGTAGTATTCTTGGTGACAAAACTCGAATGGAGGATTTGGCTAATTTAGAAGAAGCTTATATTCGTCCGTCTGCCTCTGGAGATACACTTGGTGGTGTTGCCAATAAAACTGGCGAAACTATGCTACTTTGCGAAGCTGCCGGGTATAACGTAATTTTAATTGAAACTGTTGGAGTTGGGCAGTCGGAAACTGCTGTTCATGGCATGACTGATTTCTTTTTATTATTGATGCTTGCCGGTGCCGGAGACGAATTACAAGGCATCAAAAAAGGCATCATGGAAATGGCAGACATGGTGGTTATTAACAAAGCCGATGGCGAGAATATTCGAATGAGTGAAATGGCTCGATTGCAATATCAAAATGCTCTGCATATTTTTCCGCAATCGGAATCAGGTTGGTCACCGGTTGTGAGTACTGCCTCTTCCACTAAAAATATTGGAATCGATACTGTTTGGGTAGAAATTGAAAAATATAAAAAATTAGTTTCTGAAAATGGTTATTTTGAAAGCAATAGAAAAAATCAGCAAATTGATTGGATGTATAATAACATTAATGAAGATTTAAAACGCCTGTTTTACGATTCAAAAAATATAAAATCTCATTTAAAAACTCTAGAAGAAGATATTATTGCTGCCAAAATTTCTCCTGTAAAAGCCGCCCAAATTATTATGAACGAGTTTAAAAAATCTTTTTAAAAAGTATTTTCGGTCAATCTTAAGTTATTGATTTAAAGCGATTATCCAACATTACCGTTATCATTCCCATGAAAATGGAAATTTTATAAATTTCGAATAAAGAAATTGTATTTTTAGAGTTATTCCAACCAAAAAGTAAAGGTTAGTCAGGTATATTCTCTAATAAAATTAGTTGTCAATTGTACAAATTTTTATTTTCTGTCAGAAATAAAATACTAGGTTTGTAAAAACGAATGGATTATTATCATGAAAATTCTAGAAACGGATCGTTTATATCTTCGGGAATTAACTTTGGATGATGCTACAAATATGTTTCATTTAAATAGTGATGTAGAAGTTTTGAAATTTACTGGTGATGTTCCATTTCCAAGTGTTAAGTCCGCTAAAATATTTTTAAAAAACTATAACCATTATAAAAAATATGGTTTTGGTCGATGGGCAGTAGTTCAAAAAAGTGATCATAAGTTTATAGGTTGGTGCGGATTGAAATATTCTCCAAACTTGGATGAATATGATATTGGATTCCGGTTTTTTAAAAAATATTGGAACAAAGGTTTTGCTACAGAATCTGCGAAAGCCTGTATAGATTTTGGTTTTCAAAATTTGAATTTAAAAATTATTCTAGGTCGCGCTAAAAAAGAAAACAGAAGTTCTATTCGGGTATTAGAAAAAATTGGACTTACCTATTTGAAACCCTTTGACTTTGAAGGAGAAGAAGGAGTTATTTATGCCATAAAACAGTAATAATTTCTTCAACTGAATTTCTCTTGCATCTTTTTTTGGTTAGAAAATTAGTGTTGATTTAAGAAAATATGTTATTAGATTTATGTAATTTTCAGTAATGAAAAATTCTGTAATCGAAACCTATATTTTAGATTTTCCGGCGGAGACTCAACGAAAATTGAATCAGATTTATACGATTATTAAAAATGTAGCCCCAACTGCGCAAGAAAAAATAAGTTACGGCATGCCTACTTTTGAATTCCATGGTAATTTAGTGCATTTCGCCGGCTATAAAAATCATATTGGATTTTATCCTACACCATCAGCCATTAACCATTTTAAAAATGAAATAGCACCATATAAATGGGCGAAAGGTTCGGTTCAGTTCCCTTTAGATAAGGAGCTGCCGACAGAAATTATTGCAAAAATGTTGCAATTCAGGCTAAAAGAAAATCAAGATAAAACAACTAGTAAACGCTTGAAATAAAAATGAAAAACACTCGATTGGCAACCTTAATTTTTCTATTATTTGCAGTCTATTTTCCTTTAATAGCGCAAAACATAGAAGGAACTGTTCTAGAAGCTGAGACCAATATTCCTCTAGAGTTTGTAAACATTTACTTTAAAAATGAAAAAAGTGGAGCAGTATCTAACCAAAAAGGAGCCTTCAATTTAAAAATACAATCAAAAATTAATCAAAAAGATACCATTCAGTTTTCCTGCGTCGGTTATAATTCAATAAATCTCACTTTTTTAGAACTAAGGCAAAATAAATTTGTAATAAAACTCACAAGAAAAGTTGAAAATCTTGACGAGGTAAAAATCACTTCAAAAAAAATACTAAAACCTACAATACAGTTTAAAAAATTACCATCCTTAGAAAAGGGAATACACTCGTTTGGTTCTGTATTAATTGATGATAAAATTATGCTAATTGGAGGAGATGCCTCTTATATTGAAGATACCGGAAAAAGAACTTTGCTAGAGCTTGAGGAAAGACAAGATGCCAATTTTGGATTATTTATTAGCAGAGGTAAATTAAATAGATCATGGGAGAATTATTTGGGTTCTTTACAAATTTTTGATTTAAAGAATCATGCTTGGACAACTTCCGAGCTGAAATTTAGAAAACGGGCCTACCACAATATGATTTATTACAAAAACAAGTTGTATGTTTTAGGAGGAAAAAGCCTATCTAAAGGTCGAAAAGTAGAATACATAGAAGATAAAATTGAAATTTTTGATGTAGAAAAGCAAACTATTGAAATTGATAATACAAATCCGCATCAAGCGGTTAATGCAGCATCTTTTTGCATCGAAAATAAAGTTATCGTCATGGGTGGCTCTATAAAATTAAAATCGAATGGAGAAAAAATTTTCACGAACAAATCACATATGCTTGATTTGGAAACCGGTTTTTGGTTTGAATTAAAAGATATGCCAAGTGCCAAAGAAGTAAAGGCAGTTGCAATCGAAAACGTAATTTACTTAATTGGAGGTTTTAATGGCAGAGCTTTAAAAGAAGTTGAAACTTATAATCTAATAACTGGAGAATGGAAAAAGGAGGGTGAATTAATGCAAGCAATTGAAAATCCTGCGTTGACTTATCATGATGATACGATTTATATATTTAACGATGGTAAAATTTACACCTATGAGATTTATAAAAAAATCCTAAATGAGTATGATATAGATTTGAAATTAAAAGCATCTGAACTTTATTATTACGAGGATAAACTTTATCTACTTGGCGGTTATACTTATAACGAATATTCTCATACACCATCACCAAATTTTTATAGTATTGAAGTGAATGAATTTTTAAACTCTGAAATTAAAAATACTAAAAAAATGTAATTTTAGAATATTTGAATCTTCGAAAAAACAACCAAAATTCAGACAAAATAATAGCCTTGTAAATCTTTAATTTAAGATTAATTTTGTTGTCTCGAATATTTTATATTACTTGTAGAAAGATATCTATTTAATGCAAAAAAAGCTAGAAAAAATACTTCCCAGATTAGAGAAAATTCGTAAAGAATTGCATCAAAATCCGGAAATTTCACAAAACGAACATTCCACAGCAAAGCGAATTAAGAATTACTTGAAAACTCATTGCAAAGCAGAAGTTTTAACTGTTGCAGAAACTGGGGTGTTAGCCATTTTTGATACTGGATTGCCAGGTAATACAATTTTGTTACGAGCAGATATTGACGCTTTACCCATTCAAGAAATTAATAATTTTGATTACAAATCGAACGTTTCCGGAGTAAGCCATAAATGTGGTCATGATGGTCATACAACGATCTTGCTTGGAGTGGCAGAATTACTTACTGATTTCTCAATAAAAAAAGGAAAAGTTATACTACTTTTTCAACCTTCTGAAGAAAATGGTCAAGGCGCAGCCGCAGTTTTAAAAAGTAAAAATTTTCAAGACTTATCGATAGATTATGCCTTTGCTTTACATAATCTTCCTGGTTTTAAAAAAAATAAGATTGTTTTAAAAGAACATGTTTTTAACGCCAATGTGAAAAGTATGATTATTAAATTTCATGGAAAAACTGCGCATGCAGCAGAACCAGAAAAAGGATATAATCCAGCATTGGCAATTGCGGAAGTTGTGCAATTTTGCGAAGGTGAAACAAATAATAAGCCAGATCAAGAAGACTTTTTTCTTATCACACCAATTCATATAAAATTAGGAGAAAAGGCATATGGTGTTTCTGCTGGAGAAGGAGAATTACATCTTACAATTAGAAGTTGGGATTTGCATCTTTTTAATCAAAAATGCGTAAAATTAAAGAATTATATTGTCGAAGCTTGTCAAAAACACCAATTAAAAAGTGATATTTCCTGGACACAGGAATTCTACGCTAATAAGAATAATACACAAGCGATACAATATATTCGGAGTGCAGCAATTAAAAACAAATTTCAAATTCTCGAAATGGAACATTCTTTTAAATGGGGAGAAGATTTTGGTTTGTTTACTCAAAAATATAAAGGTGCAATGTTCGGATTAGGTTCTGGTGAAAATACGCCGGCATTACACAATCCAGATTATGATTTTCCGAACGATATAATAGTAACAGGAGTACAACAGTTTTATCAAATAATTCAAGAAATAAATACAAATTAATGCAGCATACATCACATATAGAACTCTCAAAATCCGCTTTAAAAACCAATATTTCTTTCCTTAAAAATATGCTCGGAGATAGTATTCTTTCCTCCGTGGTAAAAGGAAATGCTTATGGTCATGGAATCGCTAATTTTTGCCCTTTAGCCTATGAAAATGGAGTTCGTCATTTTAGTGTTTTTAGTGCAAATGAAGCCTATGAGGTTTTTAATTGTCTTCCAAAGAATATCACCATAATGATTATGGGATATATCGATGATGATCAATTGGAATGGGTTATTGCCAATGGAATTGAGTTCTTTGTTTTTGAAGAAGATCGATTGAATAAAGCCATAGAAATAGCAAAAAAGATAAAAAAACCAGCAAAAATTCATATTGAACTAGAAACAGGAATGAATCGCACCGGGTTTCCTACTCGAAATGTGAAAAGTTTGTTTAACAAATTACATGAAAATAATAATTATATTATTGTTAGTGGCATTTGTTCTCATTTGGCTGGAGCGGAAAGTATCGCTAATTATAAACGAATTAAAGACCAATACGAAAAATTTAAAAAAACTCAGAACAAGCTTTCAAAATTGGATTGGCTAGAAACAAAATATCATTTAGCGTGTTCTGCGGCGAGTTTGCAATATCCGAAAACAAGAATGGATATTGCGCGAATAGGGATTTTGCAATATGGATTTTTTCCCAGCAATGAAGTTTTGGTGCAATATCTCACCAAAAATAAAACTCATGAATATCCTTTAAAAAGATTGATCTCCTGGAAAACTAAAGTGATGGATGTAAAAGAAGTTAAAACAGGTGAGTTTATTGGTTATGGAACCTCTTTTTTTACCAATGCTAAAACAAAAATAGCCTTGATACCTATTGGTTACTCCCACGGGTTTAGCAGGTCATTGAGCAATCAAGGAAAAGTGCTTATTCGCGGTCAACGTTTTGACGTGATTGGTACTGTAAACATGAATATGATGGCTGTAGATATTACAAAATTCAATTCTATTGAAAAAGGGGATGAGGTAGTTATTATTGGTAGGCAAGGTGAATTGGAAATCTCTGTTTCTTCGTTTAGTAATTTTAGCGATTTGGTTAATTATGAATTACTCACCAGGCTACCAGGGAATATCACAAGAAAAATTATAGATTAGATTAAAAAATTTACTTTGCATAAAACAAAATAGTATTTTTATAGCTGTTAAAAGAATAATAAATGGATTTAAATTTTAATCAAAAAATTCCTATTTACTGCCCATGCCTATGAAAACAATTAAATGGTTTCTTCTCCTATTTTTCTCAACATTAATTTCCTTTGCACAGCAATTTGAAACAAAAACCGGCGGACATGAGTACACCATAGAAGTTCCTGATTATTTGAAACAGACTTTTGATTTGAACGATGTTGCCTCACTACAATATAAAAATATCTTAAAAGATGTTTATCTTATAGTTATTGACGACGATAAAAAAGTATTGGAATCTTTAGAAATCAATTTTCCCAACACAACAGATTTTCTACAATATTTTGTAAAAGATTATAATACAGAAGCCGAAAACAGAGTGCAAAGTGAAATAGTAGAATTTGAAAATAATGGTAATAATTTTTCACAAGTAGAACTCACCTTTAAAGATGAGGCCGGCGAATATTTTATGCTCATTACCGCGGTGCAAACAAAAACACACTTTTATAAAATCATGAATTGGACAAAATCAGTAGAAAAGAACATCTATTATGCTGATTTTAAAAGAACTGCAAAATCTTTACAGGATTAAACTATAAACGTGAAAAATTTGGCTTGCATAAAACCGAAGAAACCTATTTAAAAACTAGAATTCAATTGGCAATAATGCAGAAAGCGTTATAATTTTAATTCCTGTTATTTACCATTTGCGGGATGGTTAAAAGTTTGTACTTTTAAGAATTAGAAATTTTATGGAAACAATTCGAACATTTTTAGAATTTGAACTTTTAAATTTTTCCAAATATAGTATCAAAGTGTATACTTTAGTGGAAATTGTATTGATTTTAGTGATAACAAAATTTTTGTTATGGCTTATTAAAAAAGCACTATTTCGCAAAGAAAGTAAATTAGATACTGGAAGCACTTATGCGCTTTTTCAAATGATTAAATATATTATTTGGGTTATTGCTTTTGGATTTGTACTTGAAACAACTGGTATTAAAGTAACGGTTTTAATTGCGGGCTCTGCTGCCTTATTAGTAGGTGTTGGTCTTGGTTTGCAACAAACTTTTAACGATATCATTTCTGGAGTAATCTTATTGTCGGAAAGATCAATCAAAGTAGATGATATTCTAGAAATTGACGGGGATATTGTTAAAATTCAACAAATTGGTTTACGTACTTCTAAAGGTCTAAACCGAGACGAAATTTCAATCATTATTCCAAATTCATTGATAACAACAAGTAAAGTAATTAATTGGAGTCATCAATCGAAGCAAACCCGTTTTAAAATTAATGTTGGTGTTGCCTATGGCAGTGATATTGATCTTGTAGTAAAAATTTTGATGGAAAGTGCTATGGAACATCCCGAAATCAATCAAAAAAGTTTAGTAGATGTGCGTTTTCAGGACTTTGGCAATTCGTCATTAGATTTTCAAGTTTTGTTTTTTAGCCGTAATATTTTTAGAATAGAAAAGGTGAAAAGTGATATTCGAAAAATAATCTACAAAAAATTTAGCGAGAATGGTATTGCAATTCCTTTTCCACAAATGGATCTTCATTTTAAAACGGATGAACGACGTAACAAACCAATAAATAAAGATTCGTTATTAGAATAAACTAAATCTTAAAATAAAAGTAACTCCCCGAGGAACTAAAAAAAGCAATTAGCGAATTCAAAAAGGAGGGTCGACTTTTACCATGATCACGACTACATCTAATAGTTTTTATCTAGAGTTTACTAACGATATTAAAATCTACCCCAAAAAATAATATGCCAGTTTCCTTACATTTTAATAAGATTTAGGAGGTGCCGAAAAAGTTAAACGAAGCCTAGCAATATCTCAAGATTTGGTGTTAATGGCAATGCAGCGAGATTTGAAAGTCGTGTAACAGCTATGAGAGAAGCTTAATTCATTTCCTTTCCATGACTAAAATCATATTATTTTTGTATTTTTTTCTTGATATTTATGGTATGAATTAATCCATTATGTCATGAAAAAAAATGAGCCGATTAAAAATTTAATGACAACCAACGTTATAACTCTAAAACTATCTGATACTTTATACACTGCAGAGAAAAGGTTGAGGAGCAATCATATTCGGCACATTCCTGTAATTGATGATGGAAAATTAATTGGATTAATCAGCCTTTCCGATTTAAAACGAATCAGTTTTATTGATGCTTACAATAAAGAAGGTACAGTCGATACTGCAATCTATAACATGCTGAGTGTAGAAGATTTAATGATAAAAAACCCAATTACCGTAACTCCCGATACTACAATTCTTGAGGTATCAAAATTGCTCGCAAGTAAGGAGTTTCATTCCTTACCAGTTGTTGAAAATGAAAAACTAGTCGGAATTATTACCACAACCGATTTACTGCATTTTTTCATTGATTTGTGCTAATAGATTTTTTTCAGTTTTTCTCAGGAAACATTTTTGATTTCAATGGATTATATTATATTTATTTACTGAAAAAAAATCCTTCAACAGGAGTTTTTTCCATAGGTCATTATTCAAATGTAGCTGACCTAATAAATCAATCCTAATAAAAAATTACAATGAGAAATATTCCTACCATTACCATGCTTTTCTTTGCCATACTAGTATTTAGTTGTAAAAAGGATGAATCGAAAAACTCCCTGCATGAAACGCAAAGTGATGAAAATAATTTCCGATTATTCGTTGGCACCTATACCAATGAAACGAGCAAAGGCATATATAGTTTCGATTTTGACTTGAAAACAGGGCAATTGTCAAATGAAACCTTATTGGTGGAAACACCAAATCCTTCCTTTTTGACTTTGAGTAAAAATAAAGAGTACGTGTTTGCGGTAAATGAAGAGAATTCTGGTAAAGTGACTTCTTTCGGTTGGAATGCTGATAAAACAAAATTAGATAAGTTAAACGAGCAATCGAGTGAAGGTATTCATCCTTGCTATGTTACCTTGAATGAGAGCGAAAATAAACTTGCGGTAGCAAATTATTCATCCGGAACTCTGGCTATTTATCCGCTTGACGGAAATGGAAAAATTAAAAAATTCATGCAACGTGAAAGTCATGAAGGTAACGGTCCGGTAAAACCAAATCAAGAATCTTCGCATGTTCATTGTGTTCAATTTAGCAAAAACGATGCCTTTTTATTTGCAGCTGATTTAGGTATTGATAAAATTCTTTCTTATCCCGTTTTAACGGATGGAAAACTTGGTAAGCAACAAATAGCGATGCAATTGGAACCAGGTGATGGACCAAGACATTTTGTTTTTCACCCAACGAAGGATATCCTCTTTTTAATGAATGAATTATCCAATACGGTCGTTTCTGCAAAAGTTAATTTGGAAACAGGAATTCTAGATAAATTAGATAGAAAAAGCACCTTACCCGAAAGTTATAGCGAAGCAAGTGCCGGTGCGGATATTCATATAACTTCCGACGGAAAATATCTATACACAACGAATAGAGGTCATAATAGTATTGCTGTTTTTTCCGTTTTGGAGGATGGAACACTGAACTTATTAGAGACAACTTCGGTACAAGGTGATTGGCCTAGAAACTTTACTTTTTCACCGGATGAGAATTTTATATTGGTAGCAAATCAAAAATCAAATAATATTACCATTTTTAAAAGAGATGCTGATACCGGTTTGTTGACTTATACCAATAATGAAACAAAATTAGGCGCTCCTGTTTGTTTAAAATTCTAAACATATTGATTACATTTTATTTTTACACAAATTGAGTTTGATTAGGCTTTTCCATATTTTACTCGTAAAATTGCACTTTTAAAAAATAGAAGTGCATGACGGGTCAAAGAATTTTGGTAATTGGAGATATACATGGAGGTTATAGAGCTTTGATTCAAGTTTTAGAAAGAGCTCAAGTCACAGCTGACGATATGCTTATTTTCTTGGGTGATTTTGTTGACGGATGGAGCGAATCTGCCAGGGTTATTGATTACTTGATAGAATTGAATAAAACAAATGCCTGTATTTTTATTAAAGGGAATCATGATGATTTAGCGCTGAATTGGCTAAAACATAAAAAAAGCAATCCTACTTGGTTGTTTCATGGCGGACAAGCAACTGTTGATACGTATAAAAAGGAAACAGCAACTGTTGTTAAAAGACACATTCAATTTATAGAATCTTTAGAGGATTATTATTTAGACGGGCAAAACCGATTGTTTTTGCATGCAGGTTTTACCAATGTTCGCGGTATTGAACATGAGTATTTTAGCAAAATGTTTTATTGGGATCGTTCGCTTTGGGAAATGGCGCTCTGTATCAACCCGAATCTTTCTAAAGAGGATAAGTTGTATCCGGAACGATTAAAATTATATAATGAAATTTATATTGGTCATACGCCTACCGTTCGAATTGACGAAACAATTCCTATAAATGCGGTAAATGTTTGGAATGTCGATACGGGAGCGGCATTTAAAGGTCCGCTGACGATTTTAGATGTGAATACTAAAGAATTCTGGCAAAGTGATCCGTTAAATGAATTGTATCCGAAAGAGAATGGAAGAAACTAATTAACGGTAGAAACTAATTATTTTGGAATAATTCTGTTACTTTTTTAACGATGGTGTCGGCCAGTTTAAATTTAGATTCTACAGTCCAACCTGCAACATGTGGACTTAATAAAACTTTATCCGAAGTGATTAAATATTGAAAAGCAGGAGGTAATTCATTTCCTTGCGAAAAGAAATTTTCGAAAGATGCTTTTTCATATTCCAAAACGTCGAGACAGGCTCCTAAAATTTTTCCATTTTCCAAAGATTTGACCAAATCATTGGTTACAACAGCAGAACCTCGGGCAGTATTGATGAGGTAAAATGACTTTTTAAACTGCAGAATAAATGCGTTGTTAATCATTTTTCCTGTTAAGTCAGTTTGGGGCGTATGCAAGCTTAAAACATCTGTTTTTGTGAATAATTCTTGCAGCGAAACTTGTTTTGCATTTTCATCGCCGACATTATCTTTTATATCGAAACAAAGAACTTCGCAATCAAATCCTTTTAATTTTTTTGCAAAAGCTTTTCCCATGTTTCCATAACCAA
>CBDTUD010000037.1:0-25448 GCA_965363545.1 uncultured Flavobacteriaceae bacterium
CAATGGTATCCTAAAATGGCAGAATATGATTTTGAAGGATGGAATGCAAATGCCTATATCGCAAGAGAGTTTCACAGTGTTTGGGGCGATTTTGATATAACCATTCATATCGATAAAAATTATACCATCGGTGGTACTGGATATATACAAAATCCGCAAGAAGTTGGGCATGGATATCAAGATACTTCCAAAAAAATGAATTTACCGAAAGGTGATAAATTAACATGGCATTTTAAAGCGCCAAATGTTCATGATTTCGCTTGGGCTGCTGATCCGAATTTTATTCATGATAAAATCATTGGCGAAAATGATGTAACCCTACATTTTTTCTATAAAAACGATCCGGAAATAATAGAAAACTGGAAAAAATTACAACCTAAAACTGCCGAAATTCTAAGTTATTACAATAAACATATTGGGCAATACCCTTACAAGCAATACTCGGTGATTCAAGGCGGTGATGGCGGTATGGAATATGCCATGTGCACTTTGATTACAGGTGGAAGAAGCTACGGAAGTTTGGTTGGCTTAACCGCTCATGAATTTGCACATATCTGGTTTCAATTTTTATTGGCATCAAATGAAACCAAACATTCTTGGATGGATGAAGGTTTTACCTCTTATATTTCCGATTTAGCAACAAATAAAGTGTTAGACCAACAAAAAACAAATCCTTTTTCTGGGGCATATAGAAGTTATTTTTATTTGGTAAGTTCAGGTTTAGAAGAACCACAAACCATGCAGTCGGATAGGTATAATACAAATTTTGCTTATAGCAACTCAGCTTATAGTAAAGGACAACTTTTTTTAACGCAATTGGATTATATTATCGGACAAGATAATTTGGATAAAACCATTAAAAAATATTTTGAAGATTTTAAGTTTAAGCATCCAACACCAAACGATATCAAACGAACTGCAGAAAAAGTATCGCAATTGCAATTGGATTGGTATTTAAATTATTGGACAGAGACCATAACAACAATTGATTATGGAATTAAATCCGTTAACGGGAAAGAAATAGTTCTCGAAAGAATTGGTGAAATGCCTATGCCTATCGATCTTACTGTAACGTATATCGATGATACCAAAGAAGATTTTAATATTCCGCTTAGAATGATGCTTGGTCACAAACCAACATCAGCAAAAGTTGTAAAAGATTGGCCCTGGGCAGCGCCAACCTACACGCTAAAAACAGAAAAAATTATAAAATCAGTTACCATTGATCCTTCTCTGTTAATGGCAGATATTGATAAAACGAACAACGTTTTTGAAGTAAAATAAAAAAGCTTATCATAAAAAAACAGGGTCTAGACCCTGTTTTTTTATGCATTAAATCACGGAATAATTTGCTCTAAAACCCTACATCCAAGTCCAAACGAATTCTATTACCGGTTTCACCGAATTCTCCGTAAGAAATAATTTGATCCACCATAAAATATCGCACTTTCAATTTCATATATTTATTGATAACATAACCGCCCATGACCTCTACACCTTTAAAGTTTGTTAATCTACCATCAGGAGAATCTTGGTTACTATAATCCCAGCGAGTCCAATCATTTTGAGCAAAGAAATCGATAACCGCATAGCGTTCTAAATTGGTGTAGTACAACTGAATTGTCCAATCTTTACTTTTATTCAATTCTCCTATTCCGATGTTCGCGACAATTCCATTATTTTGATTTCTTAAATTTTGAGGAATAGAATCATTTTTTTGTAAATCGGCTATATTTTTATAGAGGTCAAGACCAATATTGATGTGAGGTTTTTCAAATAAAACGTAATTTCCTCCAAAATGAAGAATTGCATATTCCAAACCATAAGTTCCTTGTCCGTCTGGAATATTTGGAAGATTATTAAAATAGTAAAAAGAGGGGAAAAGATGGAGTCTATTTTTAAAATGGGTAGTTAACAATTGTAATCCTTGAAAGTAATTATCCTCTTCAAAAGATTTGCCATTACTTCTTGTAATAAAATGACCTCCACGAATAGAAAGGCTTTCTATAAAATCACTATTTAAGCTAAATTTTGCACTTAGAAACACACCTTCTGGGTAGACATTATCACTCCAAAATAGTTCATTTTGTTTTTCAAAAGGAAAAGTGTTTTTACCCAACCAGCCTGAAATTGCTTTATAATTAAACTGAAAAAATAATTTTTCAAAATTAATAGGCAGTTGACTAAATTCACCAAAACCATCTCCTAAAGTTAGGTGCGGATCTTGTTGTTTTGCAATATAACCGGTGCGCAATCGCGTGCCAAAGGATGCCCAATCAGTTAATTGATAATTTATTCCAAAACGAAGTCTATATCTTAAACGGGAACGATTATCACGATAACTTCCATCGGATTTTCGCGAATTCCAATCTTCTTCTATCCGAAAGCGAAAATCACCAGTAAATTGTAATTTGGAATCTTTTTCAACTGTTTGGGCAAAAAGACTTTGAGAAAACAAACTAATTGCGAAAAAAATGAAAAATGAAAAAGCTCGAAAGCTATTTCTAGAATATTTTTCAAAGAAAGTACAAACCATAAAATAAAGACATTTAAAAATTGTTGAAATATAGTTATTTATTGGCTTATATATTATGGCAAAAATCATACACCGATAATTTTACGCAAAAAAAATCCCGCCAGTAGCGGGATTTTTCAAAATACTTTCTATTACTTTAATTTCTTTTTAACAGAAACTTCTTTGAATGATTCAATAATGTCACCAACTTCTACTTCATTGTAGTTTTTAATTTGAATACCACAATCGTATCCTTTAGCAACTTCTTTAGCGTCATCTTTAAATCGTTTTAATGAGGTCAATTCTCCTGTAAAGATCACCACATTATCGCGTATCAATCGAATTTTAGAGTTTCTAAATATTTTTCCGTCAAGAACCATACAACCTGCGATTGTACCAACTTTTGAAATTTTATAGGTTTCTCTAACTTCAGCATTACCAGTAATTTCTTCTACAATTTCAGGAGAAAGCAAACCTTCCATCGCGTCTTTTACTTCACTAATCACATTATAAATGATCGAATAATTACGGATATCAACCTCTTCTTTTTCGGCTACTTGTCTCGCTCCAGCTGAAGGTCGCACATTAAATCCGATAATAATCGCATCAGAAGCTGACGCTAATAACACATCCGATTCGGTAATGGCACCAACACCTTTATGAATAATATTTACTTGAATTTCTTCCGTTGATAATTTTTGAAGTGAATCTGTTAAGGCCTCTACAGAACCATCCACATCACCTTTCAAGATCAAGTTCAATTCTTTAAATCCGCCTAAGGCAATTCTTCGTCCGATTTCATCTAAGGTAATATGACGTTGTGTTCTTACAGATTGCTCACGACTTAATTGAGATCGTTTGTTTGCAATTTGTTTGGCTTCACGCTCATCATCAAATACTTTGAATTTATCACCCGCTTGTGGCGCGCCATCTAAACCAAGTATCGAAACTGGCGTTGAAGGACCTGCTTCATCAATATTTTTTCCTCGCTCGTCGTGCATCGCTTTTACCTTACCGGTATGTTTACCTGCAAGAATATAATCACCAACTTTTAGAGTTCCGTTTTCTACTAAAATGGTAGAAACATATCCTTTACCTTTATCTAAAAGTGCTTCGATTACAGAACCTGAAGCATTTTTATCAGGGTTTGCTTTCAACTCTAATATTTCAGCTTCCAATAAAATCTTTTCTAACAATTCTTTTACACCTGTACCTTTCATTGCAGATACATCATGAGATTGAATTTTACCACCCCAATCTTCTACTAACAAGTTCATTTGTGCAAGTTCTTCTTTTACTTTGTCAGGATTTGCTGCTTGTTTATCAATCTTATTGATTGCAAAAACAATAGGAACTCCTGCAGCTTGTGCATGACTTATCGCTTCTTTCGTTTGTGGCATGATAGAATCATCTGCCGAAATAACAATAACGGCAATATCAGTTACCTGAGTACCACGGGCACGCATCGCTGTAAAAGCTTCGTGACCAGGAGTATCTAAAAATGTAATGGTTTGTCCGCCGTCTAAAACTACTGAATAAGCACCGATATGTTGCGTAATTCCACCAGATTCACCTGCGATTACATTAGTTTTACGAATATAATCCAGCAAGGAAGTTTTACCATGATCAACATGCCCCATAACGGTAACAATTGGAGCTCTTGGTTTTAAGTCTTCCGGTTTATCTGCTACATCTTCAACAACTTCTTCTACTTCAGAACTTACAAATTCAACTTCGTAACCAAATTCTTCGGCAACTATAGAAATGGTTTCGGCATCTAATCGTTGATTCATGGTAACCATTAAACCAAGTGACATACATGCTGAAATAATCTTAATTACCGGAACATCCATCATTGTTGCAACTTCGTTCGCTGTTACAAACTCTGTAACTTTGATTAATTTGCTTTCCGCTTCTTGTTGTTCTAGATCTTTTTCAGTTTGTTGACGGTGCATATCTCGTTTCTCTCTACGATATTTTGCACCTTTTCCTTTTTTAGATTTTCCTTGAAGTTTCTCTAAGGTTTCTCTAACTTGTTTTTGAACATCTTCTGCAGACGGTTCTTCTTTAATTACAGATTTTCTTCTAGCTGCAGGTTTATTTCGATCACCAGGTCTTGATGGTCTGTCTGCGCCAGGTTTATAATCTGTACGAGGTTTGTGAATTCGCTTGCGTTTTTTTCTTGCAGCATTAGCATCATCTCCCTTATCTTTTTTATCGCCCGGTTTATCAGCCACTTTTTTCTTTGGCTTTTTAAACTGCGACAAATCAATGGTTTCTCCGGTTTTTACCGGACCAGTTAATTTGGTGTATTTTGTTTTATGAATTTCGGTTTCTTCCTGTTTTTCTTCAATTTTAGGTTCTTTTTTAACCTCTTTTTTCGCAACAGTTTCTTTTTTCGGTTTTTCTACTGAAGCTGCTTTCTCCTCTTTTTTAGGAGCATCAAACTCAATTTTACCTACTTGCTTAAGACCGGGAAGTTTTTTTGAACCTTTTATTACTTCAACTTCTTCTTTAACAACCTCCTTTTTGGTTTCTTTCGCAACCTCTTTTACAACTTCAGGCTCTGGTTTTTTAGGTTCAGGCTTTTTTGCATCAAGATCAATTTTACCAACTTGCTTTAATCCACTAATTTTTTCGGTTTCGGTTTTGAAAATTTCTTTGCGTCTTGCCTCATCTTCCAATCTTTTCTTTTCAGCTTCTTTTTCTAACGCTAATCGAATCTCTTCTTTTTCCTTACGTTTTTCCTCACCAATCTCTTTAGAAGCCACTTTTTTACTTTTGTCTGTCTGAAATTCATTTGACAGCATGATATAAATATCTTCAGGCACCTTGGTGGTAGGGCGCGAGTCAATATCTATTCCTTTACTGGCAAGAAACTCAACAGCTCTGTCTAAAGAAATATTAAACTCCCTTAAAACTTTATTAAATCGTTGTGGTTTGTATACAGTCATAAAATTTTTTAATGTGAACCTCTAAATACTATATTGTACTAAAATTATTATTCTAAATTAATTAGGCTTCGAATTCCTCTTTTAAAATTCTTTGAACTTCAATGATGGTTTCTTCTTCTAAATCGGTTCTTTTAACTAGATCTTTTACATCTAAATCTAAGACACTTTTTGCAGTATCTAAACCAATACTTTTAAACTCATTGATGATCCATTCTTCGATTTCATCGGAAAATTCTGTCAATTCAACATCATCTTCAACACCTTCACGTTGTACGTCGATTTCATATCCGGTTAACTGACTCGCCAAACGAATATTTACACCGCCTTTACCAATTGCTTTTGAAACTTCTTCAGGTTTTAAGAAAACATCTACTCTTGGTTTTTGACCATCAACAGCAGGGTGAATTTTTATATTACCCACTTTTGCCGGACTTAAAGCTCTGCTAATAAAGATATCATCAATTTTTGAATAATTAATCACATCAATATTTTCATTACCCAATTCTCTAACAATACCGTGAATTCTTGAACCTTTCATTCCAACACAAGCTCCCACTGGGTCAATTCTGTCATCGTAAGAATCTACTGCCACTTTTGCTTTTTCACCTGGAATTCTGGCAACTCTTTCGATAGTAATCAATCCATCAAAAACTTCCGGAATTTCTTGCTCGAATAATTTCTCTAAAAATTCTGGAGAAGTTCTCGATAAGATAATTGTTGGTTTATTACCTTTTAATTCTACCAATTTGATGATGCCACGAACCGATTCTCCCTTACGGAAAAAATCAGAACGAATTTGCTCACTTTTAGGCAAAATTAATTCATTACCGTTATCATCTAACAAAATGATTGCATTATGTCTTACGTGATGAACTTCAGCGCTGTACAACTCACCTTCTAACTCTTTATATTGCTTAAAGATGTTTGTGTTGTCATGCTCATGAATTTTAGAAATCAAATTTTGACGTAAAGCTAAAATTGCTCTTCTGCCTAAATCTACTAATTTCACTTCTTCAGATGCTTCTTCACCAACTTCAAAATCGGGTTCAATTTTTCGTGCTTCGGTTAATGAAATTTCTTCATTTTCATCTTCAACTTCACCATCTTCTACAACGATTCTGTTTCTCCAAATTTCTAAATCCCCTTTATCTGGGTTGATAATAATATCAAAATTATCATCGGAACCATATTTTCTTTTTAAAGCAGATCGAAATACTTCTTCGAGTATGGCCATAAGCGTTACTCTGTCGATACTTTTATCATCTTTAAATTCTGAAAATGATTCTATTAATGCGATATTTTCCATTACATGTATTATTAAAAAATAATCTTGACTTTAGCTTGTTTAATCTCTTTTAATGGTATTTTTTGTTCTTTTACCACTGTTATTTTACCTTTACCTATCGGTTTTGGTTCGCGAGCACTCCATTGTAAAGTTATGTCATTCTCGGTTATTTCAATTAATTTACCTTCAAATTTATCATTCTCCGTTTTTACTTTTAATGTACGACCAATATTTTTGTTATATTGTCTTACATTGGTAATTGGATCTGTGATATTTGGGGTGGTTACTTCTAAAGAAAAATCGTCTTCTTCTCTATCGAGGTTGTGTTCTACATTGCGACTAATCCGGATACATTCGCTTAAAATTACTCCGGTGTCTCCGTCAACAACGACCAAAATTTGATTGTCAGTTGAAATTTTAAGATCGATTAAAAACAACTCGCTATTTTCTTGAATAGCTTCGTTAACCAATGCTTTAACTTTGTCAGTATTCATTTTTTCTTATAAAAAGAGGGGACTTTTCGTCCCCTCCAACCCAATTTCTTCGTAAATTTCGCTGCAAATATAGTAATTCCTTTTAAATTGACAAAAATCATATCTTATTTAAAGTTAATTTATTATTTTTAATGCTTAAACAAAAATGTTATGAATATGAAACGTATATTAGTTCCCGTAGATTTTTCCAAAGAAGCCGAATGCGCTGCTAAAGTTGCCGCGAGTATTGCTCGAAAAACTGGAGCCGAAATTTATTTGCTTCACATGTTAGAATTACCCGTAGCTACTATCGATCCGGCTGAGATGACAAGCATAAGTAGCGAACCTCAAACCATATATTTTATGAAAATGGCTCGCGAAAAATTTAAAAAATTTGAGCAACTACCATTCTTTAGAGGTATAAAAGTTGTCGAAAACATTCAGTTTCACCATGCCTTTGCAGGAATTATCGAAGAGAGTAAGCGACAAAAAATTGACTTGATCGTGATGGGCTCTCAAGGTGCTTCTGGGTTAAAAGAAATGTTTATTGGCTCGAATACTGAAAAAGTAGTGCGCCGATCTGAAGTTCCGGTTTTGGTTATCAAACAAGGTACCGACGATTTTAAAGTAGAAGATATTGTATTCGGTTCTGACTTTAATTTAGAAAATAAAAAATCATTTCAAAAAGTAATCGATTTTGCAAAAATATTTGGCGCCAGAATTCATTTACTCTATGTAAATACCATTCATAATTTTAATACCACCAAAGAAGTGGAAAAACGAATGGAAAAATATGTAGATAATTTTAATATGCCAACGTTTACAAGAAATATTTATAACGATATTTCGATTGAAAACGGAATCTTGACTTTTGCAAGAGAAATGGATGCCGACCTCATCGCATTAAATACACATGGACGAAGTGGATTATCACAATTATTTAACGGTAGTATCGGACAAGAATTAACAAATCACGCTTTGAGACCCGTGGTTACTTTTAAAATTTAAAAATAATTAAGTATCTTTTAAATCCTTTCCATTTCTGGGAAGGATTTTTTGTTATTTCAAAACCCAATTCTATGCAAATTCAAGCCAAAAATCCTGAAGAGTATATTGCTCAATTACCCCAAGAAAGAAAAGAAGCAATGCAAAAATTACAGAAGGTAATTCTCAAAAACCTACCAAAAGGCTTTCAAGAAACGATGAATTATGGCATGATTGGTTATGTTGTGCCGCATTTGTTGTATCCTGCCGGATATCATTGTGATACTAAATTGCCTTTACCCTTTTTAAATATTGCTTCGCAAAAAAATTTCGTTGCCATATATCATATGGGGATTTACGCCGATAAAAATTTATTGAAATGGTTTGAAGAAAACTATTCTAAAAACTGCAAAACGAAATTGGATATGGGGAAAAGTTGTATCCGTTTTAAAAAAATAGCGTTAATTCCGTATGAACTTATTGGTGAACTGTGCCAAAAAATGACTGTGCAAGAATGGATAATTTGTTATGAATCAAAAGTTAAAAGATAAATTAGCTAACATTTACTCCCTTATTTTGTTCTTAATTTTCGCGTAATTTCTTTTTCATACTTTTTATCATCATTCATTACCTCAAAAAACTCAGAAATATAATTTTTTGCCTTTTCATAATCTTTTGAATTCTCAAATTGTGGTTCAAGATTTTCAACCACTTCCATCAATTTTGTTTGATTGGATAAAAACTCTTCTCTCACCTGTTGCAAAATTTCCGGATTTCTTTTAAAACCTCTATACAATCTTTGCCGTACCGAATTTATAGGCAATGATTTACCGTTAATTACTGAAACTACCGAATAACTGGTATTTACAAGTCCGGCCATATCAAAATCATATGGAATTGGAATGATCTCTTTGTTTATATACAACAGTTTTTCATTGTGCTGAATAGCCGTTGAAAAATCGGTATTACCAATCATATATTGAAAAAACGAATTTTGAACAGAGGTTACATCTCCCTGTTTTAAGGGATGCATTGATCTATCTAAAACTTTTCCTCCATGTCTTTTTGCCACTTCTTCATCATCTTCAATAAATATTCCCTTTAATTGATGCGTTTTTGTTTTATTTCTATCACCTTCTGTATATGTAATATCTAACAATCTAGTCTTAAAATGATACGGTGAAATGATTTCATACATTTGATATGCCATATATTCTTTTAAGATATAGTCATCTCCGCTTTTTTGCATATTACAAGGAAAGACAACTTTTATTTTTTTATTGCCTTGAAACAAAGTCTCTTTGCTATTTGACTTTTTAATCTTCATTTTTAATGGAGGAAAATAACAATTGTCAAGCCTGAAATTACCTCGAACTCGAAGTTGAACCTCTAAAGATTTCCAAGTTCCATCTTTATCCAAATAAGAAATTTCTGACTTAACATAGGTGCTGTCATTAGATTCCTTTTTAATATCCCTAAGGGAATAATTCAGTTTTATGGGTAGAATATCCTTACTGCTAAAAAGTTTCGAAATCTTTTTCGTCGAGGTAGAATCCTTTATACTTTGAGCATTCAAAAAATGGCTCAAACTTATAAAGAGTAAAATGAAAACATATTTTATTTGGTATTTCACAATTTTGTATTTAGATTTATAAAAACTAAGGCTATATATTTAATGAACAAGTATTTAACAATTATAAATTATAGAACACTAATTTCATTAGCCATTGCTATTGTGATGTTATATCTGTCATTTACTTATGACATTTCGTATCATATTGACTTAACACTATTAAGTATTGCCATAATTTTTCCGTTAGTATTTAATATTCGAGGTTCATTTAGACGTCGAGAAAAGGCTCTTGAACATCTAAGTCAGTTTAGAAGCTCGCTTAAAACAATACACTATTTTTTTATGAGTGCACCTAAATTAGCCGAAAATGAAAAAGAAGAAATTGCAAATATTCTTCTCAAAATTAGCACGAATACTTTAAATCATCTCACTAAAAAAAATTATGACACCAAAGAACTCGACAAAAATATTAATGAGGTTTTTGAGTTCATTATAGCCAAAGATACATTAATTTCAAGAGGATTGAGAGATAAAATATTTCGTTATGTAAATGATTTACACGATTCTATCGAAAATTTGCACGCAATTCATTTGCATAGAACTCCGATAAGTTTAAAAGCATATTGTGAATTTTTTATTTATGCCTTTCCTATTATTTATGTTCCTGCGATGATTTTTAGCATTGGTATTGAATCTGCTAAATGGATTACCTTTGTAATTGTAATTTTTAGTCAATTTATGTTAATTTCATTGTACAACATTCAAGATCATATGGAATATCCTTTTGACAGTGTTGGATTAGATGATATTAATCTTGAAGTATTTAAAATAGATCGATAGTTGTTTTTTAGATTACCAAAACAAGATAATACGCTAACATGCAACTCCAAATAAAAAACACAACTTTGAGGGTAAACACAATTCTTTTATTACTTGGTATAGCCTTTAGTGCGCTCTTCTTTAATTCATTTACAACGGGTGTCTTAAATGATCGTAATAACAAAAAGTATGATTTTTCAGGTACTAATTCACTCTATATTGAAATAAATGAACAACTACACTTTAATTGGATTACGCCGAAAAAAGAAACCGGCATCTATGAATTAACTACTTTAGATCATAAAGTTATAGCTAGTGGCAAAACAGAGGTAGGCAACGTTCACACTATTTCTGTTTCTTATGCCATTTCAGAACCGGTTATTTTTAAATTCGGTGGTGAAAACGAGGGCACACATCAAATAAAACTTCGACCAAATACAACGAAAGAGGTATCTATTTTTAATAAGGTAGATTCTTTATATGTGGTAGGTGATGTGCATGGTAGATATACACAACTTATCAATTTATTGCAAAAATCACATGTCATTAATGCCGAACTGAACTGGATCGCAGGAAAAGCAAATTTGGTTTTTTTAGGAGATTTATTCGACCGCGGAAATGATGTCACCAAAGTATTGTGGTTTATTTACGATTTAGAACAAAAAGCAGAAGAAAAAGGTGGTAAAGTACATCTCGTTTTAGGTAATCATGAAATTATGACTATGACCAAAGATTTAAGGTATTTAGGAAAGAAGGAAGCTATGATTGCCGGGGCTTATCAAAAAAAATACGATTATTTATTTCACCCAACCAATTCGTTTTTAGGTTCTTGGTTAAGCTCAAAAGCTTCTGTTTTAAAAATTGATAAGAATCTCTTTGCTCATGGCGGAATTGTAGATTTAGGCACCAACTCTATTACCAGTTTCAACCAAACGGTGCATTCTTATATGCTTGACCCAATGTTTTTAGATATTGGCTTAGATTTTGATGACACTAAAAAATATGATTATGAAAAATGGGCGGAAATGGAGTTTTTCTTTTATAGCCCTAACAGTCCTTTTTGGTATCGAGGTTATGTAAATTCTGATACCTTACAAGTGCATTTAACCAATATGTTAAAAAAGTACGACTCCGACATTCATATCGTTGCACATACACCCTTAAAAAATATTAGCCAAAAATACAATGGCAAATTACTTACTACTGATTTACATGATGCAGCTACACAATTGCTATTTCTTACTCGAAAAAAAGATCGATATGCAAAATATAGTATCAACAAAGACGGCAAGATTACTAAACTGAAATAAAAACAGAACTAAAACCGACAAAGGTTCTTGTCAAATTAAGGTTTAAGGTTTTGGAGAAGAATAAACCCGGGTAAAAGGTACTTATATCGCGAAAAATTCTTTGATAATCAGGTATATTTGATGGATATAACTAGTTGGGGGCATTAAAAAAATCGTGAAAAGAATATTATCAACACCCTTGAAAATTTGTGGATTTCTAACAATCCTACTCGGAATTGCATTTGCGATTCTTACTTTAGGATATTTAGTAATTCTTGGTTTATATTTTGTTGGAATTGGACTTGTCCTTTATTTGATTGACTTTATTCTTAAACGAAATGTAAGCAACAAACAGATTTTTAAAATAAGTCAAATCAGTTTAACAATTATTTATCTATTGTTTTTAGCTTGAACTTACTTAAAATGGCAAGAACATAATCAAATTACCTTTCCAAAAGAATTTAGCGGAGAAGCAGGAATAATTTTTGGAATTGAGAATTACCCACAACTTCCTGAAACTGAATTTTGGACTAAAAAAATCACAATTCCAAAAAGCGGAATTTTGATTACTTCAACAAAAATCGAAGAAATACCTGGCAGTTTGCAATTCTACATTGGAAATCAAAAAGTAAAAGACTTTAACAAAGTAGATTGGAATCCAAATTTCGAGTTTGATTGTATAGTTAGTGATGATAAAATTAGAGCGTGGTTATTTACTATTAACAGTTCAGAACAAAAATCCGTTAGAGAAAAAATCACTGAACTTTGCAATGAAATAGTAAGCAATAAAGTTTCAAGTAGTTACAAAAGTGATAATTCAGTTATTTGGACTGATAAAAAAGGGAAGTAATTATGGCTTCAAAATAAAGGTTTGACTTCATTACCAAATGGTCTTGGAAAACTTGATATTTATAAAGCAATACTAACAGGAAATGATTTAGCAGAAGTCCCAAGTCAAGTTTTAGAAATCAGTTCTTTACAAAATTTGATTGTTGCAATAAATCCAATTAAAGACTTTCCTTGTGAACTTAATAAACTGAAAAGACTAAAAAGCATTTCGTTTGAAGAAACAAAAATTACAGAAATCAATTGCGACTTATCTAAATTAGATAGTTTAGAACATTTTGACATATCAAGGAACAATTTGAATAATTTACCTGACGAGATTAAAAACATACCGAATTTAAAATGGCTTTCTTTAAATGATAATTCATTTACTAATTTGTCATTTATAGATAAACGTCTTATAAATTTAGAAACACTTTATTTGTATACAAACGAAGTAAGTGAGTTAGGAACTGAAACGAAATATTTATCTAATCTAAAAGAGCTTTTAATTTTTGACAATCAAATTGAGAGTATTCCAGAGAATATTGGAGATTTGATTAATTTGCAAAAATTGGAAATATGGAACAATCCGATTAAATCAATTTCGTCAAATATTAGTAAATTGACCAATTTAAGAACATTGAGAATTGATGATGATTATCTAACTGAAAAAGACAAAGCTAATCTGAAAAATTGGTTGCCGAATTGTGAAATAAAGTATCAAACAAGAAGTGAAAAATAAAAATAATGCACTAAAGTAACGTATATAATTCATTGTTTTTAAGTGTTTTATCTAAAAATATTTCAAACTTTAAAAGTAAGTGTTTTGCCAGAAAATAAGAACTAATTTAATCACAACAAATCATACACAATTACGTTGTAAATAATTAAAAAATAACAATTTGAAAAAATCCTTTTTAACCTTATTATTTCATTTTTTGTAATAAATTTTTCTTTTGCTCAAGAAAGAAAAAAGGGATTAAACTCTCTTTTAAAAGTGAGCTGACCATGGCGAATCATAACCAAATACGTTGCGCGTAATTTGATGCAGCTTTTTGTTCTTATTTGTATCTTTTGTAAAACAAATCTATAGTAATCATGAAAAAAAATGTACTAATTATTTTATTATCAATACTGACTTTAAGTTGTAATTCAGATAATAAAGATCCAATAATTTTGCCAATTGAATCTACCTTAATTGCAAAAGACAATCTATATGGAAATGGTGCGGAAGGAATAGCTGAACAAAATTTGGTTATTACAAATCAAAGTACTTGGAATGATTTAATAACTCAAATGAATACAGTAAATAATGTATCTGATAATTTTTCAGAAACAGATATTGACTTTTCCGAATATATAGTTATTGCTGTATTTGATGAGATAAAAAAAAGTGGAGGTTATAGTCTTGAATTAAATATTACTTCCAATTCAGAAAGTATAATAGTTATTGTTACCGATTTAGTGCCTGAAGGAAATGCTACTACTGTGATTACGCAACCTTTCCATATTGTAAAAATTCCAACGTTTGATTTGCCTATAATTTTTGAATAAAAAACTTGCGACAACAAAGGGAATAAATTATTATTAGATTTGTGTAAATCGAGAGTTTATGAAATTGATAGCGTTGCTGACTTCGAAACTGCTGCCAAAAGAAAGGCAAAAAAAGCTGAGGCAGAAAAGCGAGAACAAATTAAGTTTGAATTAACCAAAGAACAGTTAATTCGAGTTAAATTAATGTTAGAAGACTACCCAGAGGTTAAAGCCCTGCAAAAACAAAGCGCCAAAGATGTAAAACAAGCTGGTATTGATTCAAAAAAGTCTATTAAATGGGCTAAAAATTCAGGAATTGTAGTAATAATTTCCACTATAATTGCATTAATTTCTCTTTTATGGGTGGTAACGAGATGAAATAATAATTTTGGAAGAATCCAATAATTAATTCCAAGTAAATGTCTTGATTTAATTACGATATTTTGTGCAATTTTTGTGCAAATAAAAAAGGGTCAATAGAAACCATTTAAGTTTGAAATTATCGGGTCAAGTATGACATTGTGTCCTATACAATTGAAAAATGAAGTTCCTGAACAAAAATTTGAGTAATTAAGCTATTTAAGATACCTTGCTAACTACCCAAAAAGCCCTTTTACATTGAATAATTAGTAAAATAGTTTAACTTGAACACTTTTAAAGTCAACAATAGCATGAAAATTATCACTCAATATTCAACCCTTTTATCCTTATTTCTAATGTTAGGTTGTAACACTGGATCTGGCTCTAAAATCGCTACTGAGGCAGAGACTGAAACGACCGAGATTGAAAACGAAACTAAGACTGATACTACTTCAGAAAATATTGATATCATTACGAAATCATTGATCGTATCTCAACTCTATGATACTGAAAGCTATATCTTTGAAGACTGGACCGATTTATATAGAATCTATATCAGAACTACTGATGTAAGGTCCGGTTTAAACAGTAGCCTAATTCCAGAGGGCGGTCTTACAGATGATACCCGAGAATTGGTTCGCTTAAAATCATCATGCGAAATAGGTACTTTTAACCTTATCAGTTTTACTACCAGCAGCCCCGGAGGTAATTTTATCACAAGTGCCAATGCTATTTTTTTTGATTTCTACGGCGTTGTTATAAAATCCCAAGAAGCTCCCTTAACCGAATGCCCGGAAAATCAATTTAGAAATGATTACTGGCATGGTGAAATCGACTTTAGTTTTACGGAGGGTTCTGGTGTTAGTGGTTTAAGGGACGATTATCATGCGGAATTCGGGAATTACCCAAATCTTGCAACCCCGGAATATTTTATATCTTACTCTGGTGATGGTTTTCCAAGTGATCCTGCCCTATTGTCGCTACATGGGGAAATCAATTATACCAATACGCCAACAGAATTGAATATCACAAGTCCTTATATGGGCTATCGCGGCCTTTCAAATGGTAGTCCTCCTGCGGAGGGTTATGATAGGGAATCCTTTGAGGCAATGGATAAAAGGGTCTTTAAAGACTACAATATTAATTTAGAATCGAACAAATTATCCGGCACCTACTCAAGAACCTATGCAACAACCCTTTTTTGGGATGGTGGGTTTGTTGAGAAAAATTTTACCATAGTTTTTTCTGATATCGATGTTTATGGTTTTGATGAATCCCTAAGTGGCAACTCTTTAAAAGGTGTCATAAAATATGATATAACACTACATGGCGAAAATGGGCAAGCTGACATAACAGGAAGTGGACAAGTGAATTACAATGGAGACTATAAAGATATGCACATTACTTTCAACGGAGTTACAGATTCCTATGCCAATGAAAATGTAGGATACTAGATGGTTTTAAATTGAAAAATCTAGATTTTGGTAAAGTTTGATAAAAAAGCCCTAAAAACTTGTACTTCAAGTAATTAAGACTTTTTTAAGTTGACCCACAAGGATTCGAACCTTGACTGACGATACCAAAAACCGGAGTGCTACCGTTACACCATGGGTCAATAATTTCATGCCAAAACAAGTTTGTTTAAGCAGGCGCAAATTTAAAACAAAGTTTTTGTTCTACAAAGCAGTTTTTTTAATTTTTTTTGATAATTTAAATTAGACACTCATTTCCATTTAATTTAGTAAATTCGCCTCAGTTTTAAATTGTTATTATGCTGTCTTTTAATTACAAAAAATACAATACAATTCTAGGTTGGTTTGCCTTTTTGATCGCCTTAATAACCTATACACTAACACTTGAGCCAACAGTAAGTTACTGGGATTGTGGAGAATACATAGCCACTTCGGTAAAACTTCAAGTTGGTCATCCGCCAGGAGCACCTCTATTTCAAATGCTCGGTGCATTCTTTGCCATGTTCACTTCTGATGCATCACATATCGCGAAAATGGTGAACTTCATGTCGGCTTTAGCAAGTGCCTTTACAATTTTATTTTTATTTTGGACAATTACCGGATTAGCAAAAAGAGCAATTTTAAAGACTACAAGCGAATTAACAAAAGGAAATTCGATTGCCATTTTAGGTAGCGGATTAGTTGGTGCTTTAGCTTATACTTTTTCAGATAGTTTTTGGTTTAGCGCCGTAGAAGCTGAAGTGTACGCCATGTCTTCTTTTTTAATGGCATTGTTATTTTGGCTCGCATTGCATTGGGAAGCCGAAATGGACAAACCGAGAGGAAATAAGTGGTTGCTCGTAATTAGCTTTGTGGTAGGTCTCTCTTTCGGAGTGCATATTTTATCGTTATTGGTAATCCCTCCTATCGTATTTATTTATATTTATAAACGATATCCAAACTTAAATACAAAACAATTTATACTAGCAAATATCATTTCTGTTTTAGTTTTGGCGTTTGTTTTTAAATTTTTATTCCCTTTTACACTAGAATTTTTTAGTGCATCTGAATTGTTTTTTATCAACAGCATCGGTTTACCATTTAATTCAGGAAGTATTATTGCAGGAATTGTTTTGGTCGTTCTCTTCTATTTCGGATTGAAATATACTCGTAAAAAAAGTTTATATACCCCTAATTTATTATTGCTTTCGGTACTTTTTATCATGATTGGATTTTCTTCTTGGTTAATGTTACCCATTAGAGCAAATGCAGATACTACAATCAATGAAAACAATCCTTCAAGTGCCCGAGAATTATTGGCATATTATAATCGTGAACAATACGGCGATGCCAATGTTTTTTATGGTTCTTATTATTCTGAAACAGGTGAAAGAGATAAATCTGATCCTTACGCAGATGCAAAACCTAAATACGAAAAAGATGAAGTAGCAGGTAAATATATTATTGTAAATAATTACAAAGATGCCTTGCCAAATTTTTCAGATAAGCATAAAGGATTTATTCCTCGAATGGTTGATCCAACACCAGCTGTAGTTCAAAATTACAAAGCCATTGCCGGAATTCCTCAAAAGAGCAAAAGGCGTCCTACTTTTGGTGAAAATATCAGTTTCATGATTAGCTATCAATTTGGCTATATGTATGGTAGATATTTTATGTGGAATTTTGTTGGAAAACAAAATGATAACCAAGGGAACCTAGATAATAATGGTAATTGGTTAAGCGGAATCAAACCTATTGATGAACTGTTTTTAGGTTCTCAAGACAATTTGCCAAGCGATCAAAAAAATAATAAAGGCAGAAATACCTATTTCTTCTTACCACTGATATTAGGAATTATCGGTCTCGTTTTTCACTTAAAAAGAGATTTGAACAATTTTTATATTTTGTTATTATTCTTTGCTTTTACAGGATTAGCTATTATTTTTTATACCAATCCAAAACCATTTGAACCAAGAGAAAGAGATTACGCCGTAGTTGGATCCTTCTATGTTTTTGCTATATGGTTAGGATTTGGCGTTCTCGCTATTTACGAGAAACTCAAAGATAAAATTCTAAAACCACAACCTTTGGCAATTGCAATAAGTGCCATCTGTTTATTAGCGGTTCCGACTATTATGGCAAAAGAAAACTGGGATGATCATGATCGTTCTGGCAAATTTGCAACCTATAATAATGCAAAAGCATATTTAGATTCTTGTCAAGAAAATGCCATTATGTTTACGATAGGTGATAACGATACTTTCCCGCTTTGGTACATGCAAGAAGTAGAAAATTATCGAACAGATATCAAGTTGATAAATACTAGTTTATTTGCAAAAGATTGGTATATCGATCAGCAAAAAAGAAAAACTTATGACGCAGATCCAATTCCTTCTCAACTAACTCATAAAGAATATCGTGAAGGTTCGTTAGATGTGGCATATCATTATCCGTATCCATTTCCACAATTCAAAGATTCTATTATTGACATTGATTTTCTAATGAAATGGATCGCCAGTGACGACAGTAGAACATCTGTTGATTTTGAAGAAAATGGTCATCCTGAAAAAGTTTATCCTACCAATAAAATTCGCTTAAAAGTAGATAAAGAGGCTGTTTTAAGAAATAAAATAGTTGCCGAAAAAGATTCTGCTTTGATCGTACCTTATATAGATATTGAAATTTCACAATCGGCATTGGTGAAAAATCGAATTTTAATGTTAGACATTCTTGCCAATAATAATTGGGAAAGACCAATTTATTTTACTGGTGGAGCACAAGCTGCTGATGAATATATTTGGTTAAAAGACTATTTGCAATTAGATGGTTTGGCGTACAAATTCGTTCCGATTAAAACTCCGATTGAAAACAAGAATTTCATGGATATGGGTAGAATTGATACCGATGTGATGTATGCAAATGTTAAAAAATGGAGTTGGAAAAATTCAGATACCGATATTTATGTTGATCCGGAAACAAGAAAAAATAGCATCTCTTTTCGAAACAGTTTGGGTAGGTTAGCCGATGAATTTATTAAAGAAGAAAAATTTGATAAAGCAGAAGAAATGCTCGATTTATCTATTGAAAAAATGCCGATTGAAAAATATGGTTATTATCGATTGGTAATCGGTCACATTGAATCGTATTACAAAATAAACAAGCCAGAAAAAGCCAGAAAGATTGTTGAATTTTTAATACATAATTTTCAAGAAAACATCACCTATTACAGTGGTGTTAGTTCGGAACAATTATCAAAAGATTTTTCAGACTTGGAAGGCACCTTAGATTTATATCGTTATATTGTTGCAACGGTGCAAGAATATGATACAGAGGAATATACCGAAAGTTTGAAAAAAGAATTTATGACTAGTATTACTTTACTAGAAGAGGTTTTAGGCGAAGAATAAATGAAATCTTACTTTGTAAAAACACCTGAATTAGTTCAGAAATTATTTTCGAAATACCTATGGAAAATTACCACTCATCAAAAGGAAATTTTTATCACTTTTGATGATGGTCCAATTCCAGAGATTACACCTTGGGTTTTACAGCAATTAGCACAATTTCAAGCAAAAGCTACATTTTTTTGTGTTGGTGATAATATTTCTAAATTTCCTGAGATTTACGATGCTGTTTCACAAGAGAAACACAGTATTGGCAACCATACTTTTCATCACCTTAATGGTTGGAAAACAAGCTCAAATTTCTATCTAGAAAATATTGATAACTGTGCTTATGAAATTGAAAAACAACAAACACATAACACTATAAATAACGATCTGCTTTTTCGTCCGCCATATGGCAAAATCACTCCTACTCAAACAAAAAAAATACGCGAAAAAGGGTATAGAATCATATTTTGGGATGTTTTGAGCGGTGATTTCGATCAAAGTTTAAGCAAAGAAACGTGTTTAGAAAATGTCATAAAAAACACGCAAAAAGGAAGCATTATTGTTTTCCACGACAGTGAAAAAGCATTTAAAAATTTAGAGTATGTACTTCCAAGGTTTTTAGAGTATTTTTCAAAACAAGGCTATGTTTTTAAATCTTTGTAGTATTCGGCTCTCAAACTCAAGCCCCGAAAAAAAACAATCAAGTATATTGCTGTACCAAACTGATTAAGGTATTCGCATCTTGTACACCAGTTTGACGCCATTTCATTTCTCCGTTTTTGTAGATAATAAAGGTCGGATTTCCTTTTATTCGAAGTGCGGCTGCAAGCGTCTCATTTTTTTTAATGTCAATTTTTACAACTTTGGCCTTATCGCCCAAAGCAGCAGCAACATCACGTAAAATGGAATGTAAATTATTGTTTTCACCTTCTTCATAGTCAGCATGAAAATCAATTAAAGTAGGAATTTTTGCACCAATTAATTCACCAAACTTTGTCATATATCTTTGTTTTTATGAAGTCTGCATTACAAATATAACATTTTAAATGAATAATATTTATCGAGTGTTAAAAATTAGGCTTTTAACAATATTATTTAGCTTTGTTTTAACAAAGCGATTCAAATTACTACTTTTACCCAAATAAAAAGAAATCTATGGCCACCCAAAAAAGACTTTTTCTACTCGATGCTTTTGCCTTAATTTTTAGAGGATATTATGCTCTAATTAAAAATCCTACAATTAATTCCAAGGGAATGGATACCTCTGCCATTGTTGGATTTATGAATTCTCTATTAGATGTCATCAAAAGGGAAAACCCGCATCATTTAGCGGTAGCATTTGACAAAGGTGGCTCCCATGAAAGAACCGAAGCTTTTGCCGAATACAAGTCTAATCGTTTAGAAACTCCCGAAGCCATTCGGATCGCGATACCATATATTTATGATATTTTGAAGGCGATGCATATCCCTATTATAGTAAAAGAAGGTTTTGAAGCGGATGATTTAATCGGAACACTTTCCGTACAAGCTGAAAAAGCAGGCTATCAAACTTTTATGGTAACTCCCGATAAAGATTTTGCTCAATTGGTAACCGATAATGTTTTTATGTACAAACCAGCAAGAATGGGTAACGGAATTGAGATTTGGGATAAGGAAAAAGTAAGAGCCAAATTTGATGTAAAAGAGCCAATTCAGGTTATTGACTTTTTGGGAATGATGGGCGACGCATCGGATAATATTCCTGGTTTGCCAGGAGTTGGAGATAAAACGGCTAGAAAATTTATTAAAGAATATGGCAGTATGGAAAATCTTTTGGCGCATACCCATGAGCTGAAAGGGAAAATGAAGGAAAAAATTGAAGAAAATGCCGATTTAGGCCTTCTATCTAAACAACTAGCAACCATTAAATTAGATTGTCCGGTAGAATTTCATGAAGAAGACTTTATGATGAATACACCTGATTTTCAGAAGGTTGCTGAACTTTTTAAAGAATTAGAGTTTCGTAGAATGCAAGAAACTATGGATAAGATTTTTTCTCGCCCGGAACAAAATGCTACTGCACATCCTGATGATGCAGTTATAATAGAAAAAACGAAAAAACCTGCTCCACCAAATGCCAATGCAAATGCAAATCAGCAATTAGACATTTTTGCAACCCCAGTTGACAGCCCGAATCAAACCATAGTTAGCGGTTTTCAAGAAGCTACTAATACAGAGCATTTTTATCAATCTGTAAGCACAGTAACCGCTCAAAATTTATTGCTAAAAAAATTGTTGCAACAAAAATCGGTTTGTTTTGATACTGAAACAACAAGTTTAAACACGTTTGAAGCCGAATTGGTTGGTATCGCATTTTCTTATGAAAAAGGGAAAGGGTATTATCTCCCGTTACCGGAAAATCAAGAAGAAACAAATCAAATATTACATAAATTCAAGCCTTTTTTTGAAAGTGAATCCATCGAAAAAATCGGTCAGAATTTAAAATACGATTTAAAGGTTTTACAGAATTATAATATAGAAGTCGAAGGACCTGTATTCGACACTATGATTGCGCATTATTTGATTAACCCAGATATGCGCCACAATATGAATATTTTGGCCGAAACCTATTTGAATTATCAACCCATTTCGATTGAAAGTTTAATCGGCAAAAAAGGAAAAAATCAAGGTTCGATGCGAGATGTTCCGGTTGATGAACAAACAGAATACGCAGTAGAAGATGCAGATGTAACTTGGCAATTAAAACAAGTATTTGAAAAAGAACTCGAAAAAAATAACTTGACGAAGTTATTCCAAGAAATTGAAGTTCCGTTGATTGAAGTTTTAGCAAAAATGGAATTTGAAGGAATACATATTGATGTAGACTTTTTGAAATCTCTTTCGAAAGATTTAACCAATGATATTTTAGATTTAGAGCAAAAAATTTATGCCGAAGCTCAAACAGATTTTAATCTGGCCTCGCCAAAACAATTGGGAGTTGTTCTTTTTGAAGAACTAAAATTAGTCGAGAAACCAAAAAAAACAAAATCGGGTCAATACGCAACCGGAGAAGAAATTTTATCGAAATTGGCGCCAAAACATGAAATTGTAGCCAATATTTTAACTTGGCGAGGATTGGTAAAATTAAAAAACACCTATGTAGATTCTTTGCCCAATGAAGTAAATAAAAAAACGGGGCGAATTCATACTAATTACAGTCAAGCGGTTGCCGCTACTGGAAGGTTAAGTTCGAACAATCCGAATTTACAAAATATTCCGATTCGAACTACTAGAGGAAAAGAAATCCGTAAAGCATTTATTCCTAGAGATGAGAATTACACCTTATTAGCTGCCGATTATTCACAAATTGAATTACGCTTAATTGCAGAAATGAGTGGTGATGAAGAAATGAAAGCTTCCTTTTTACGTGGAGAAGATATTCACAAATCTACTGCGGCAAAAGTATTTGGTGTTCCTTTAGAAGAAGTTACCCGAGAACAAAGAAGCTATGCAAAAACCGTGAATTTTGGAATTATATATGGTGTATCCGCTTTTGGTTTAAGCCAACAAACAGATTTGAGCAGAACTGAAGCAAAAGAATTGATTGAAACCTATTATAAAACCTATCCAACTTTAAAAGCATTTATCAGCAAACAAATTGATTTTGCAAGAGAAAATGGTTTTGTAGAAACTTTACTCGGTCGACGACGTTATTTAAAAAACATCAATTCACAAAATGCTATTGTTCGCTCGGGTGATGAACGTAATGCCGTGAATGCTCCTATTCAGGGAACTGCCGCGGATATTATTAAAATTGCAATGATCAATATTCAACGTTTACTTGAAAAAGGAAATTACAAATCAAAAATGTTATTGCAGGTGCATGATGAATTGGTTTTTGATATATATAAAGAGGAACTGGAAACATTGAAACCTATACTCAAAAATGCCATGGAGAATGCTTATAAAATTTCTATTCCGTTAGTGGTTGATTTAGGAGAAGGAAAAAATTGGTTGGAAGCACATTAATATCCGATAAGGTATCCTCTAAAATTTTTGAGAAAAAAAGTATCGAGTTCTTCTATAAAAATGGAGTTCTTATCTACTTGAAATAAAATAATTTATACGTAAAAAATATTCTAAAAATTATCTTCAAAACAGTATTTGCTAAATTAAGAATTAATTGTACATTTGCACTCCCTTTTTAGGGACAAAAATCTATGTTTAATCATAACAAAAAATTTAATTGTGAATACATTAAGTTACAAAACAGTGTCAGCTAACAAAAATACCGTTACAAAAGAATGGGTTTTGGTTGATGCAGACGGTCAAACGTTGGGTCGTCTTTCTTCTAAAATAGCGATGCTAATTAGAGGTAAATACAAAACTAACTTCACTCCTCATGTTGATTGTGGGGACAATGTAGTAGTTATCAACGCAGACAAAATTATTTTAACCGGAAACAAATGGGCGGACAAAACTTATATTCGTCACACAGGATATCCGGGTGGACAACGCCAGTTGACTGCAAACGAAATGTTTAAAAAAGATCCTATTCGTTTGGTAGAAAAAGCTGTGAAAGGTATGTTACCTAAGAACAAACTTGGTAGTGCTCTTTTTAGAAATTTATATGTTTACGCAGGAGGTGAACATAGCCAACAAGCACAAAATCCAAAATCTATTAACCTAAAAGATCTTAAGTAATATGGAAACTATGCACAAAATTGGTAGAAGAAAAACTGCTGTTGCTCGAGTTTATCTTTCAGAAGGTACAGGTAACATCACTATTAACGATAGAGAGTTTAAAAATTACTTTCCGTTAGGTTCTTTACAGTATAAAGTATTGCAACCGTTAACCTTAACAGACCAACTAACTTCTTTTGATATTAAAGCAAAAGTTTTTGGTGGTGGAATTACAGGTCAGGCAGAAGCAATTCGTTTAGCGATCACTAGAGCAGTAGTTGCTTTAAATGAAGAAGCAAGAATTGTATTAAAACCTGAAGGATTACTTACGAGAGACCCTAGAATGGTGGAACGTAAAAAATTCGGTCAGAAAAAAGCAAGAAAAAAATTCCAATTCTCGAAACGTTAATCCAACGTTTTTTAACAATTGGAGTCACTTTTATTTTAAACAAATTATTTATAAACAAGTTGTCGTAATAGTTTAGCATCCAAATAATTAAGATCGTAAATTCGCTACTTAATTATTGCTAAAACGCGGAACGTAAACGAACACAAAATGGCAAATATTGATATCAAAGAATTAATTGATGCAGGTGTACACTTCGGACACTTAACAAGAAAATGGAATCCAAACATGGCTTCGTATGTATATACTGAGCGCAAAGGAATTCATATTATTGACCTTTACAAAACTGCTGCTAAAATTGAAGAAGCTAATAAAGCTTTACAAAAAATTTCTGCATCAGGAAGAAAAATTCTTTTTGTTGCAACAAAAAAGCAAGCAAAAGACATCGTTGCTGATAAAGCAAAAAGCGTAAACATGCCTTATATTACTGAGCGTTGGCCAGGTGGTATGCTTACCAATTTCGTTACTATTAGAAAAGCTGTAAAAAAAATGGCGCTTATTGATAGAATGAAAAAAGATGGTTCTTTTGATGCCCTTTCAAAAAGAGAAAAATTACAAATTAATCGTCAGAGAGCTAAATTAGAAAAAAACTTAGGTTCTATTACCGATATGACTCGTTTACCGGGTGCTATTTTAGTAGTAGATATCAAACGTGAACACATTGCTATCGCTGAAGCTCAAAAATTGAATATTCCAATTTTTGCTATGGTAGATACCAATTCTGATCCAAGACCTATTGACTTTGTAATTCCATCTAATGATGATGCTTCAAAATCAATTGATAAAGTTTTATCGTATTTAACTGATGCAATTGCTTCTGGTTTAACCGATAGAAAAAGTAGTAAAGAAGAAGCTGCTCCAGCAAAATCTGTAGCTCCTGTAAAATCTGAAGCACCAGTTGCAAAAGAGGCTGCTCCGGCAAAA
>CBDTUD010000038.1:0-25175 GCA_965363545.1 uncultured Flavobacteriaceae bacterium
CTAAAATAATTTAGCAATTCCGATACCAAAATTAATACTATCATAAGCATCAATATTGATGTCATAGGTAAAAGCACCAAATACTTCCCAAGCACCTGGAATTTCAAACGGAGCTTCAACTCCTAATCGCACAAAGACGAAATTTTCCTTCAATTACTGTTTTACAGATTCATTTGTGTTTCCAACCTCTTTTTCTTGTGAAAACATCGTGATAGAAAACAATAATAAAATCAAAAAAAAGAAAAAGTTTTTGAGTATTTCATAATTGTAAAGTTTGATCTCGATTTTAGCTTAAATTTATCATTTATTTTTCTTCGTATAATATTTTTCTATTCGTATTCTATTATTGTGATTTTAATTTTATTTTTGCGGATGCAAAACAAAGTACTCATATTAGATTTCGGTTCGCAATACACACAATTAATAGCACGTAGAGTTCGAGAACTCTTCATTTTTTGCGAAATATTTCCTTACAATAAAGTGCCAAAAAACATCGAAGAATACCAAGCAGTAATTTTGTCTGGAAGTCCTTTTTCTGTGCATCACCCAGATGCTCCACATCCCGATTTGAGCAAAATTAAGGGTAAAGTGCCTTTATTGGGTGTTTGCTACGGTGCACAATATTTGGCTCAAAAATTTGGAGGTCACGTTGCCCCATCTAAAGTGAGAGAATATGGTCGAGCCAATCTATCATCTATCTCTGAAAATGAAGCCCTTTTCGATAAAATTGAAGTTGGTTCTCAAGTTTGGATGAGTCATGGGGATACTATTGTTGATTTACCTGCTGATTTTCAAAAGATTGCAAGCACTTCAGATGTGGAGTTTGCGGCGTTTAAAATAAAAGGAGAACAAACTTTTGCAATTCAGTTTCATCCGGAAGTATATCATACGAAAGATGGTATGCAATTACTGGACAATTTTTTAGTGAGAATCGCTAAGGTCAAACAAGATTGGACGCCGGATTCTTTTGTAGAAACGACTGTTGCCGAATTAAAAAAGAAATTAAAAAATGATAAGGTAGTTTTAGGACTTTCCGGTGGAGTAGATTCTACTGTCGCTGCTGTTTTATTAGATAAAGCAATTGGTAAAAACCTGTATTGTATTTTTGTGAATAATGGTTTACTACGCAAAAACGAATTTCAAAATGTTTTAGATCAATACAAGCATATGGGTCTAAATGTTAAAGGTGTTAATGCAGCTGACCGGTTTTTAGAAAAATTGAAAGGTATAAGCGATCCTGAAGGTAAAAGAAAAGCAATTGGTAACGAATTTATTGAAGTTTTCGATGACGAAGCGCACCTTATTACAGAAGTTACTTGGTTGGCGCAGGGCACAATTTATCCTGATGTTATTGAATCTATTTCTGTAAAAGGACCTTCAGCAACAATTAAATCGCATCATAATGTAGGTGGTTTGCCAGATTTTATGAAATTAAAAATTGTAGAACCTTTACGGATGCTTTTTAAGGATGAAGTTCGTCGTGTTGGAAAAAGTATGCATATCGATGATGAATTATTAGGTCGTCATCCTTTTCCAGGACCAGGACTTGGAATTCGAATTTTAGGAGATATTACTGCTGAAAAGGTTCGCATTTTACAAGAAGTAGATTTTTATTTTATAGAAGGATTGAAAAAATGGAAATTGTACGATGATGTTTGGCAAGCTGGAGCAATGCTCTTACCAGTAAATTCAGTAGGAGTGATGGGAGATGAAAGAACTTACGAAAAAGTAGTTGCACTTCGTGCCGTTTCATCTACCGACGGAATGACAGCTGATTGGGTAAATTTACCCTATGAGTTTTTGCAAGAAACAAGCAATAAGATTATCAATAATGTAAAAGGTGTTAATCGTGTGGTGTATGATATCAGTTCAAAACCACCTGCAACTATTGAATGGGAATAACGACCTTGTAAATAGAATTATGCACTCTCAGGATTTTTTGTAATTTTGAGTTTCAAGTAAATTGTATATAATCAATGTAATCGTTTCTAAATTATGGAGTTATTACATGTTAATTCAAAAATTAATGAAAAATAGCAAACTATTCTTTTTATTCTTTTTTATAGGAATTCTTTCCATTTTCGCACAAGATAAAAAATATATTACCTATAAAGTTGCTGAAGGAGAAACAGTTCAGAGTATTTCAAAAAAGCTTTCGATTACTCCTTTCGACTTGTTGAAATTAAATCCGGATATTGAAAAAAACGTAAAAGTGAATGATATTCTTATTATTCCTAATAAAGAATATAATGCAGCATTAGATATTACCAATGCAGATCTAGGCGCAATTACAGCCAAAGATATTATCGTAGACGGAATAATTTATCACGAAGCGGCATCAAAAGAAACCCTTTTTGGTATTCTGCAAAAATACAATGTTACCAAAGAACAAATGAATTCGCTAAATCCATTTTTATTACGAGATGGACTCAAGCAAGGTCAAGTTGTTAAAATTCCGATTGACATTGATGCCCAAAAATTATTGGATGTAGCAAAAAATAACCAACCTTATTTGGTGAAATCAAAAGAAACGAAATATAGTATTGCAAGGGAATATGGAATTACCGTTACGCAATTGGAAGAGTTGAATCCGAAAATTAAAGAAAATGGCTTGAAAGTAGACGATGTGATTTATGTGCCAAAATATAAGGATGCATCTCAAGGTGCTTTTCAAATTCATAAAGTTGAAAAGTTGGAAACATTTTATAGTTTATCTAAAAGGTTCGAGATGACCAAAGAGGAATTAATTGCTGTTAATCCTGAATTAAAGGATGGAGTGAAAGAAGGCATGCTGCTAAAAATTCCGAATAAAACGAAAGAAAACACAAGCACATTTATAGACGAAATTTTACCAAACACAAAATTAAATGTAGCGTTAATGCTTCCTTTTAAAGCAAGAATTGACAGCTTAGATTTTGAAAAGGATAGATTATTGCAGGTTACCACTGATTTTTATTTTGGTGCATTGCAAGCGATTGATTCATTGAAAAACCAAGGATTATCTTTAGATGTCAAGGTATATGATACGGAAAACAGTGAATGGGTATCCAAAAAAATTACGGAAAGTAATGATTTTGATTCCTATGATGTGGTAATCGGTCCGATGTATTATAAAAATGTCGTTAGTGTTGCGCAAAATCTGCAATATAAAAAACCTTTTATAATTTCTCCTTTATCTTCTAAAGACCATTCGGTTATTTCCAATAGAAATCTGGTACAAGATGTTCCTACCGATGCGCATTTGGCAATTGAAATGTTACAATATATAAAGTCAACTTATACCAATCAAAAAATCACTATATTTTTAGATGATGAAATTAAGACTCAAGCCAATGTGAGTTCTTGGGTTAAAGAAATTGAATCACTTGATACTTTGAAAAAAATCACTATAGTAGAGCCTATTAAAGGTTATATAAAGCCAGATATTTTCAAAAAAAGTATTGAAAAAGACCAAGAAAATTGGGTTGTTTTAATTGGTAATCGAGATGTTTTTGTTGCAGATATCATGAACAATTTAGGAGTGCTTGGTCAAGGTCATAAGGTGACTTTATTTACATTTAATAAGAGCAAAGCTTTTGATAAAATAGATAATAATTTCTTGAATAGGGTAAATTTTCATTATCCAAGTACCACTTTTTTTGATATAGAATCAGAGGGTTATCAAAATTTTGTGAAAGCATATAAACGAAATTATTCAATTTATCCATCCGAGTTTGCTATGGATGGTTTTGATGTAACCTATGATATCTTAATGCGTCTTGCAAGTCATACCGATTTGATCGGACAAGGAGTTTCTCAACGACTTTCTACAAAATATAATTATATCGAAAATACTTCAAAAGGTATTTTAAACAAAGGTATATTTATTGTGAAATACCAAGATTTGACCTTGAAGAAAATTAAGTAGTTACACACCTTTATTAGTAGAATTGTTGATTTATGTTTTTAAAATATGCACTTATTTAAATAATAGTGTAACAAAAGTCGTTGGGGTATGTCTTTATACCAAACCAAGTCGATTTGACTGGTGATATTTAAAAAAAATCTGCATCGAAAGGTGTGAAAATTTCCTAAAAATGATAAAAAATAACTTTTTCTTAATTGTATTAATTTGGCTGTTAAGTTGGGCTAACACTAATGCGCAAACTAAAATTATACAAGTTGAACCGTTTACAAAAGTAATTGTAAGCCCGCATATACAAGTTAATTTTGTGCAGGGAGATCAAGAATCAGTAACTGTTGAAGATATCGATGTTGCTTTTGAAAAATTGAATATTGAAGTCGATGGTAGAACATTACATGTCTATTTAGAAGGAGCAAAGACCGTTACGAAAAGTGAAACGGTAAATAATGATGATTATAAAGGAAGACGTGATATTTATAACGGAACTGTTGTTAAAGCTACAATTACCTATAAAAATTTAGAAGAACTATCTCTAAGAGGCGAAGAAGATTTTATTTGTAAAAGTCGATTGCAAGTAGATAAGTTTCAACTTACCATTTATGGGGAATCTGAAGTTACTTTTAAAGAAGTAGACTTTAATAATCTGCAAACTACAATTTATGGCGAAAGCGAGCTGAATATTGAAAGTGGAGTTATAGGTAGACATCGAATTATTGCTTACGGAGAAAGCGAAATTAATACGTTGAAAGTGGTAACCGAATCGGCAAAATTAACAGTATATGGTGAAGCTGAGCTGCGACTTAATGTGTCAAAAGACTTAAAAATAACCGCTTATGGTGAAGCAAATGTTGAGTATAAAGGAGACCCTGTTGTAAATAAAGGTATAATTATTGGAGATGCTTCGATTCGCAAAATTAATTAAGAGTGTTTTTTTAAACTTTAGTCATATCAGAAAAATGAATAATCAACTTATTTTTTCATTGGCTTTATTTTGCCTTTGGTGGATAGGTTGGTTTTTTTATTGCTTAAATATTCCTGTAAATTTTATCTCTTTTGGAGCTGTATAAAACTCGGATAATACCGTAATTGTACCACTTATTTTCCAAGTGTTATTTCCTGATTTCTCACCTTTTATGACGCCTTTTGAAATCGCACTTTGAATATGAGATACCCATGCACCATATTCCTGATAAAAGCAATTTGTTTGCAGAATTTCGTCGTCTTTATATTCGAAAATAGTCAGGTCTTTATTAATTTCAAATGAGAGTAATTCACCCCATTCATCATCTAAAATATAGTCACATTGAGCACCGGAATGATTGTATTCAAACACATTGTTTGTGCCAACTGTAACTGTAAAATCAAATCTTTCAATTTCAGTATTGTAATCTTTTGCAATAGATTTCTCTGTCGACCAATTGTATTGATAGTTTTCTACATCGCAATCGTCGGTTTCTTCGTTTGAGCAAGAGGTAAATAGTGCTATGATTATTAATAGCTGTAGAAAATTATTTTTCATGGTAAGGTTTATTTAGGTTGCAATTAATTCCTTAAAAAATCATTAATTGTCAACACCAACCATGTATAGGTCAAAACCTCCTTTTCCACCAGTTCTATTTGAGGAAAATACCATAGCATGTTTTGTATAATCAATGCCTTCTTCAAAAAGAATAGGTCTGTATTCGTCAAATTCGGTATTAATTTCGGCACCGAAATTAACTGGATCTGACCATATGCCATTTTCTAATTTGCAATAATATAAATCATAACCTCCAAAACCTCCTGGACGATTTGATGTAAAAACTAACGTGTTATCATAAATAAATGGGCATTTGTCATCATAATCGCTCGAAAGTTTTGTGCTTAGTATAACATCATTATTATTGTTTTGAGTCAAGATGGGTATTAGGGTTTTATTTGGATTGTCAATTTCGACTTCATAAATATTAAAATTATCGCCGTCTCTATTCGAGCAAAAAAACATTTTATTAGAGTTAAAATCAAAACATGGATATAAGTCATCTTTTTCTGAATTAAGAAAATCTATGGCGGATGTGTCGAAAAAATTTATATTATTATTCATACCACTATAAGTAAAATGAATATCAAAATTGCCACTCAAATCAGTTGCATACAATAATAAGGCAGAAAAATCATCAAATCGATATTCATTATTTAGAAAAATGTAAGGGCCAAGCTCATTTGCGGAATCATTTGTTATCTTTCTCAAACCATAGGTAATTGCCTGAAATTCTTGCATATTGTTATACCAACTTGGATATCCGGTAGTTACGCTTAATTCTTTAGTTTTAAATCGATCATAAAAAATATTCATGGGTTCAAAAATAATATCAAATTTATTGCCTTGACTTTTTCTGTTGGTAGAGAAACAAAAAGCAATTACATCACCAACTCTTGGAGCGGCTGAATTATAATCGTCAAATTCTGTATTGAAGCTTTCTAAATTAAAAGGAGTCGAGGGCAGCTCAAACTCATAATCTGGATTAACAGGTTCAACATCATCTAAGCAAGAAACTGTAAGTGCAATAACTAAAACAGAAAAGATAAAATATTTCATAATGTTCGAGGTTAAGTTTATATCGTTAATACGATAAAAATGAAAATTACGCTACACGGTTCATCGTTTATTTTTGGTAAAACTAAAATTATAGCGCAAGAAAATTCCCATCGTGCTAAAATCAATATTTTTATAGGTTACTGATGAAACGGAATATTTGTAAAATGGTTCAATTGCTAATGATTGTCGTTTATTGTTTATTGGTAATTCAACACCAACAGAAAAATTAATTAAACTGGCGAAATCAAATCCGGTTTTTGAATTTATTTCTACGGTTTCTTTGCCAACTGGCACTAATTTATATTGTTTGATTTTATTGCCAAAATTATCTTGAGAAGTTATTTCTGATCTTGTGTTGATAATATATTCTGATGCAACGACTTCATCAAAATAGGAAGTAGAAGAGAATCCGGTAGTGACAAAAAAAGTTTTATTCACAATAGTGAAATCATATCGCACATTTACCGGAATTTCAATTCCTTTAATTTTTGCTTTATTGGAATTTAATTGATTGTCGCCGTAGTTTACTATTCCCGTATTATCAAGAATATTTGAAGACAAATCCATATTTTGATTAGAGTACAAAACACCTGTATTAAGTGCAAATTTGTTCCATAACGGAATATCCACAGAAATACCACCGGCAATACCTATTTCTGAATTATTTACCTCAGTGTTTGAAGTAAGCAAAGGTGAAAAATGGATGCCCATAACCATTAATTTTTTGGTTTTTTCAATCAATTCATCTTCTTTTTCAATTTGTGCCATGGCGTCGCTTATGCTTATTTTTGGCAATAATATTTGTTGTTCAATTTTTTTTTGAGAATGCAAATTTATCGGAACGATATTACTATTTATTATATTGAAAGAGTTTATTTCGGTTATTTCATTTGTGAAAATTTGATTTTTTGGTTGCTCTTTTTTTGAGGTTTTATTTGTTGCTATAAATTCTATATTTTGCTGTTTTTGAATAGAATTTCTTTGTTCTGAATTGCTTTTATCTGTTTTGTTATTTTGATCTTTTTTGGTGATTAAAGTATCATCTTCATTGGATATGATATCATTTACATTCTTTTTTTCTTCTTTCGAAATGATTATTTCTTGAGCATTCGGATGTGCAATTTTTGTTGAATTAAAGTAGCCAGTGCCTAATCCAATGCTTGTTAAAAGGAGCAGACCAGCAGCGGCATACCAAAAAAAGAAATTTTTATTATTCTTTTTCTTTTTGTTTAACGCTTTCCAATGATTTGGGTTGTATTCAAAATTTTCTTCTTCAAGAGTTTCCTTAATTCTGATTTTCAGTCTTTCGTCAAATTTATTTTCCATGATACGTTTCATTTTTAAGAATTAGTAAACGCAATTCTCTCTTTGCTCTTGTTAAAAATACACGCGAGGTACTTATCGCAATTTTTAATTGTAAGGCTATTTCTTCATGTTTATAACCTTGTATTTCGTATAAATTGAACACGACCCGATGTTGTTGTGGCAATTGGTCTAAAAGTTTTAAAATATCATGATAGGAGAGATTGTCTATGATGGTATAATTATCGGTAATATTACAAGTGTCTTCATTGATTTCAAGATGCCTGGAATGTTTTAAATTTTTTCGAATGGAATCAATGGCTGTGTTCGTTATTATTTTTCGCAACCAATTTTTAAAAGGAATGTTGTCGTCATATTTTTTCTTTTTTAGCGCATTAAAAACTTTTATAAAACTATCATTCAAAATACTTGCAGCATCATGATTGGTATAACTGTAAAGTCTGCAAATAGTAAGCGCGTAATTGTAAAAATGCTTATATAGTAATTCTTGATGCAGAGCATTATTTTTCTCGCATTCAGCAATTAGGTGTTTTAGATTTGGATCGTTGATTTTTTTCGCTTCGAAGCGGATTGTTTTACTCATTATTTAAAGATGCATCAAACGAATTTTATAGTTTATCTATTTTGCTAGGATTTGCTTTTTTTTCTTTAGTTTTTGCTAATATATTTTATATCAGGTGTTTCACTTGAATTAAAGGTTGTGAATAGGTTATAATCACAAGTGTCTTTTTCGTTTATTTCACCAATTAATTTTGATAAATTTATATCAAGTGTTTGTGTTATAAGTGCCTCACACGGGTCATTATTTCCATAATGGATTAACATTAGATTCATGAAGCATGGGGACTCTGCATATACGATTCCATCCCATACAACTTCAAAATTATGTTCTTCACATCCACCGCTATAAGAAACTTCAATTTTTAAGAAATTATTTTCTTTTGAAATACTTTGAATATGAATAGTATCTCCTTTTGGAATATTATTTTTTCTATTGGAATTTAAATTTTCATAATTGTTTTGATCTAGTCGTAAAGTAATTTCAGGAGAAGGTTCAAAGGCACTTAAACTATCTAGATTTTCATCATCACTACTGCAAGAAAGTAAAACTTGACAGAGAATAAACCATGCTATTATTAGGTATTTTCTTTTCATTTAATAAGTTTTTAATCCTTATTTTATCAATACGTAATAAAATGGAAAAACGCTACAAAAAAAAATATGTTTTTATAATCTTTATTTTGAAGAGCAATATTGATGTATTTCCGATTATAAAATTAAATGAAATACAATAGATCTTGATTCCTATTTTAGTTTTGAATCAGCACTTTACGTATAATTTTAATGCAATCATCAATATCATTTTCTTCGGTGTTTACGGCTAAACTACCATCACCATAAGGTTGGTACTTTTCTTGATTATCACGCGAAAAAAGCCCGATTGTTTTTATTTGAGATGCGCTCGCTAAATGCATAATTCCGCTATCAGCACCAATAAATATTTCGGTATTAGCCATTAATGCGGCCATTTTTCGAATATCCTTACTATAATAGGATGGTGCTTGAAAATTTATTTTAGAAATATTTTCGATGGGAAGAATCTCCATAATATTGTACTCTTCAAATTGCGATTTTAATTTTTCATACAACGATGTCCACCAAGACTCTGAATAACATTTGTCACCTGTCGCATGTGTAAAAATGCATATGGTTTTCTTATTATTAGTAACCAAATCTCTCAATTCTTTTTGACCGGTTAAAAGTTCATTAGCAGATAATTTGAGATTCAAAGATTGTACCGGTTTGTTGTTTTTAGGAAAACCGAGTTGTACTAAATAATCTCTAAAACTATACACCTGAAATTTTGCGATATGTTTATAGTCTCTGTGAAGCTTCTCAATTCGATCTTGATCTCCTTCAAATATTTTGTGCTTCGCGTTTGCCATTTTTGTGTATATCTTACCTGAAGAAGAGCCTTTTACAGCGTTAATTGCCATATCATAATGTCGCTTTTTGAAACTAAAAAATTCATTTAGATAATTTATTGGATATTTAAAAGTTCTTTTCGGAAGAGAAATAACGGTTTTCACATTTTCATAATTTTCAAAAATGATAGGAGCTAAACCTCCTTGTACCATTAAATCTATTTCACAATCAGGAAAAGCTTCAATTACTTCTTGAACCAATGGTGTAATCAATAATAAGTTTCCCAATCGATGATTTGGTCGGCAGATTAAAACTTTTTTAATTTTTATGGTAGAATTTTTATTTTTGAATTCGGATAAATTAGCAGTGTTACCAATGTTTTTTGTCAATTGGTGCATTAATTTTCTTCGGAATTCATTTATGCTGTTTAAAATATTCATGAGTATAAAATTGGTGCTTTGCTCGTAAAATTACAGACTTTAAGAAAGCTTAAAATAATATTTATAAAAGAACCTAAATATAATGCTATTTGGATAAAATTTTAGTGTAAAGTTGTAATAAATATTCTAAATTAAGAACCTCATTTTTACCTTTGATTCCGGCCGAATTTAATATGTAAACTGTCGCCATAGGAGCAAATTGTGAAAAGTCATCAATGGTTGTTTTTTTATCAATATTTTCATTGACATCTTCTTTTAACGCTTCACTTATAAATTTTAACCACAAAAAAAGACTAGCGAATTACGCTAGTCTTTTTTATATAATTTTGAAGTTCGTAAACTATTTTATTTCTAATAATTCTAATTCAAATATAAGATCTTGACCTGCCAAAGGGTGATTTGCATCAACAACAATACTATCATCATTAACTTCTGCGATTCGCAATTGCTGTTCGGAACCATCGTTATTTTTAGAAACCAATCCCATCCCAACTTCAGGTTGAATATCTTGTGGTAAATGTTCTTTTGGTACGAGTTGAAATAACTCTTTTTGAACTTCACCATAAGCTTCCTCTTTCGGAATATTAATTGTTTTTTTCTCGTTCACTTTCATATCAATCAGACCTTTTTCAAATCCGGAAATCAACATACCTTGTCCTAAAGTAATTTCAAGTGGTTCTCTTTGTAAAGAACTGTCAAAAATATTACCATCGGCTAATTTACCAGTATAATGAACTTTTACAGTGTCATTTTCTTTTACTTGACTCATTTTGTATAGTTTTTTTATAATGAGGGCGCAAGCTAAAAGTTATACAAACCATATGCAAGAAAATCAACGGTTAATTCTTTATTTTTAGAAAGACTTAACATTTTCTGCCTAATAAAATGTCATCCTTTTATGGATAATAAAACCTTTGAATAAAAAAATATGATCTAAATTTCATATGAATATTTTGGTTTGTAACTAACCTAGTACTTCTTTTTCTTTTATAAAAGGTTGGTGATAATGACGCTTACCTGTCGTTTTATACAATGCATTCGCAAGTGCACCCATAATAGGAGGAAATGGTGGCTCTCCAAGACCAGTTGGATCTATTTTGTTTTTTACAAAATGAACTTCAATAGATTTTGGTGCTTCATTGTGTCGAATAAGACGGTACTTATCAAAATTATTTTGTTCTGGTACCCCATCCTTAAAGGTAATTGCACTATACATTGCGTGGCCAATACCATCAACAATACCTCCCTCGGCAAGGTTCGTGGCAGCATCAGGATTTACCACGATGCCGCAATCAATGGCACAACTTACTTTTTGTACAACCGGCTTATCATCTTCAAGAACCATATCAAGTACTTGTGCAACATAGGAATTGTGGCAATAGTAAGCGGAAACCCCGCGATATACATTGGGCTGCTCTTGAGTCCAACCAGATTTTTCTTTAACCAACTCAAGTACGCCTGCGTATCGCTCGGCTTCATAATCATTGTTTTCGCCAACAGGATTCTTTTTCGCTCGCTCTAAAAGTTCAAGACGGAATTCAATTGGGTCTTTACCAGCAACTTCTGCAACTTCATCCAAAAAGGATTGTTCTGCTCCGGCGATAAAGTTAGACCGAGGAGCTCGAAATGCCCCAACGGTTATATTAGAATCTATGGTCCATTCCTCAGCAAGGTAATTATCTACAGCTCCAGCAGGAAAACGATTCGCAGCAATTGGACTTTCAGGAATTCCTCCTGCTCGTACATGAAAAGCAATAAGATTGTTGTCGGCATCCAATCCGGCACGATAGGTTGCATAATAAGAAGGACGGTAAATACCATTCGTCATATCATCTTCACGTGTGTAAACCAGTTTAATAGGTGCTTTCATTTTCTTAGAAATGACTGCAGTTTCGACCAAATAATGACCATAAAGTCGTCGTCCGAAACCACCACCCATTCGGGTCATTTGAATATCAACTTTTTCTAAAGGCATGTCAAGACGAGCTGCCACACTTTTTTCCATGAATTCCGGTGTTTGAACCGGCCCTACAAGTTCGGCTTTTTCCTCTGTCACATGGGCAAAGAAATTCATAGGTTCCATCGTATTATGTGCAAGAAATGGGGCGGAGTAATTCCTTTCTATAATCTTTACGGACTTTTTGAAAGCATCCTCTGGATTTCCATCTTTACGAAGCTGTTTGCTTGTTTTGGTGGCCATTTCTGCCATATTTGCATTATGCATTTTTGTATTTTCAAGTCCTGCAGGAAACCGTACAGTTATATTCTGGCCAAAAAGGTCCATTTCGGTTTTGAGCTCGGGAGCCATTTCCCAATCTACCTTTATCGCTTTTTTAGCATTCATCACCTCCCATGTTGAATTACCAACAACAACAATAAGATCGGTAAATGCATTGTTATCAAAGGCACTTTTCAAGTACCCATCATTGTATGTTTTTATAGTGAAAACTTCTTTGATACCAGCCATAGTCTTTGCTTCGGAGTCGTCAAAAGATTTTAATTTCATTCCAAAAGCAGGAGGATGCACAATCATGGCGATAAGCATTCCGTCTCGATGGAAATCCAAGCCATATAGCGGTTGGCCAGTAACAATTTTAAGCCCATCCACATTTTTACGGGATGTTCCTATGATTTTAAAGTCGTTCGGGTCTTTGAGTTCAACCTCTTTCGGTATTTCAATTTTAGCGGCAGCCGAAGCCATTTCACCAAAGCCAGCTGATTTACCACTATTTTTATGGTGTAAAGTACTTGCTTCAGTAGTAATTTCGCTTACAGGTACTTGCCAAGCTTGTGCCGCAGCTTCTTGTAGCATTTTTCTTGCTGTAGCTCCTACCATTCTCAAGCCTTCCCATCCTTGTCTAATGGATTGACTTCCACCTGCCAATTGACGGGTGAAAAGATCTGTATTTAAAGGTGCTTGTTCGACAATTACATTCTTCCAATCCACATCAAGTTCTTCCGCAACAATCATAGGCATGGATGTTTTTACATTCTGTCCAATTTCCGGGTTGGGAGACATGATGGTAACAAGGCCATTTTCACCTATTTTCAAATAGGCATTGATGTTAAACCACTCTTTTGGCATGCTTAATACCTGTTCCGGTGTAGGCTTGCAGGAAGCCAACCAGCTAAATCCGATCATCAGACCTCCTCCAGCTAAGGCTGATCTTTTTAGAAAGGAACGTCTGCCATATGTTGTTTTTACGATTGTCATGTTCTGAATTTTTTAGTTTTTATTTGGAAATGGATTGACGAAATGATTTAATAAATCATTTTAAATAGTACTCTTTTAAGAATTAGCAGCGGTTTTAATCGCTTTTTTTATCCGCGTATAGGTGCCACAGCGGCAAATATTTCCGGTCATAGCCATTTCTATTTCTTCGTCAGATGGCTTCGGATTGCTCGCTAATAATGCCGTAGCAGTCATAATTTGACCAGCTTGACAGTAACCACATTGGGGCACATCATGTTCCAACCAAGCTTTTTGAACTGGGTGGTCTCCGTTTTCGGATAGACCTTCAATAGTAATAATTGCTTGATTTCCTACCGAAGAAATTGGTAATTGGCATGATCTTACTGCTACTCCATTAAGGTGAATTGTACAGGCACCACATTGTGCAATACCACAGCCAAATTTAGTGCCTACTAAATTAAGATGTTCCCTTAGTACCCAAAGTATGGGCGTTGCCGGGTCAACATCAATTTGCTGACTTTTTCCGTTGATATTTAATTTAAAATTCGCCATGATTTTAGTGTTAGTTATCGAATTGGATAAATATAATGAATTTATAGATAATTGTAAACTAGTTAATAAAAGATTAACTAGCCCGTTAGATCTTCTAAATAGATGGAAATAGTGCAAAAATCGAACTAAGAAAAAGAAAATTACTAATTTAAGGAACCTAGTAAGATTTTTAAAATAGCGCTTGACAATTTATGGACAAAAAAAACAGTCAAGTTTTTTTGGATTAAAACTTCCATAATTAGAATAAATAGTTTTAATTTTATTGCTTTTAATACACAAATTCATTACAAAATAGATAAATAATTTTCAATCATGATAAAAAAAATTCTTCTAGCTTTATTGGTTCTGCTAATTATCATTCAATTTTTTCGTCCGGATAAAAACGAATCCAATGATCAAGCCTATGCGGTTTCTACAAAGTATAAAGTACCTCAAGAAGTAGATCAAATCTTGCAAGTTGCTTGTAATGATTGCCATTCTAACAAAACTGAATACCCTTGGTATTCTAATTTTCAACCAGCAGCTTGGTGGCTAGATGAGCATGTTCAGGATGGGAAAAAACATTTAAATTTTTCTAATTTCACACAATTACCAATTGCCGTGCAGAATCATAAATTCGAAGAAGTTGTAGAAACTGTTGAAGAAAAAGAAATGCCTTTAGAATCGTATACCTATTTGGGTTTACATACTGAGGCAAATTTATCTCAAAAGCAACGAGAAGTTCTTATCGATTGGGCAAAATCACAAATGGCTTATTTAAAAGCAAATTATCCTGCGGATAGTTTGGTGTTAAAACGAGGTAAAAAATAGTTGTCAAAAGCGAAACTAACTTGTTTATAAAGCAAGTTGTATTCCGATAAACAAAACGATAAAAAGAATCATAAGAATATTCCAAAAAGGGTGTGCTTTTTTTAGAGATATAAATTGAACGCTTTAAGAATTTTAAATTTTTTCAAATTTCACTGTGAAGTGTCGCATTATCGGAGCTTCATCTATAATTCGATATCCTGATTTTGCTTGATCACGAGTATCATAGATATTTTTTAAGGCAACTGCAACATAATACATATGGTTTTGTGTATAGGTTCTTCGAGGAATTGCTAATCGCACTAATTCCAATTCAGGATAACGATTTTTACGTGTAAACGGATCACGATCTGCCAATACAGTTCCGATTTCAACACCACGGATTCCTCCAACAATATACAATTCTATCGCTAAAGCTTGCGCGCGATATTCACTTCGCGGAATAGTTGGTACAAACTTATTGGCATCGATGAAAATGGCGTGACCTCCAAATGGATGTTGGACAGGTACGTTAAATTCTACCAATTTTTTCCCAAGGTAAGCAACTTGTTCAATTCGACTTTCTAAATAATCAAATTCAGTCGCTTCGTCTAAACCTATTGCCAAAGCCGCCATGTCTCTGCCATTCATTCCACCATAGGTTAAAAAACCTTCGAACATTATATTAAATACGGAGGCTTTTTTATAAATTTCTTCATCGTTTAATGCAATAAATCCACCCATATTTACCAATCCATCTTTTTTTGCACTCATTGTCATTCCATCTCCAAAAGCAAACATATAGCTTACAATTTCTTTAATAGTTTTATGTTGGTAAGCTTTTTCTCTTTTTTTAATAAAATAGGCATTTTCAGCAAATCGTGCCGCATCAAAGAGTAACATAATTCCGTGGGATTTACATAGCTCGGAAACTTCTTTCATGTTTTGCATCGAAACAGGTTGACCGCCCGAACTATTGCAGGTAATGGTCAAAACGACAAAGGGTATTTTATCTTTAGGAGTTTCTTTAAAAACTGCTTCTAATTTTTTAAGGTCAATATTTCCTTTGAAGGGATGTTTATTTGCAGTGTCAAAAGCTTCATCAATAGTGCAGTCAACTGCTTTGGCTTTTCTGAATTCTATATGGCCTTTTGTGGTGTCGAAATGAGAATTTCCGGGTACAATATCTCCTTCTTTTACCAAAGCTGAAAACAATACATTTTCAGCTGCTCGGCCTTGATGAGTAGGTAAAAAATAGGTAAATCCGGTTAATTTTTGCACTACTTTCTTTAATTGTAGAAAAGAGGTGGAACCAGCATAGCTTTCATCGCCACTCATCAAGGCAGCCCATTGTTGATCGCTCATAGCGCCTGTTCCGGAATCGGTTAATAAATCAACAAATACCTTATCGGATGTGAGGTTAAAAAGATTATAATCGGCTTCTTTTATCCATTTTTCACGTTGCTTTTGTGTAGATCGGTTAATAGATTCAACCATTTTTATTTTATAAGGTTCTGCGTATGGTAATTGCATGATAATCAATTTTTAATATGAAATTATTTAGAGTAGAAGGGTAGGGATATTCTTAAAAGGAAAATAGAGAAATCGTTGAATCAGGTCGTTTAACGTTCAAACGAACATCTATAAAACTGAATGTAAAAAGAAAAATAAGCATCAGGTTTACTTTTTATCCTACTAAGATATAAAAATTAATTTGAGAGAAATAAAAACTACTTGAATTTTTTAATCATTCGATTCATTGAAAAATCCGCGAAAAGCTGTTATAAATTTTTCAAAAAACGTACATTTGCAAAAACTAAAAAAGAGAAGATGTTTAACAAAAATATTAAATTAATAATAGCTGTTTTAATAACAGTTTGGGCAGTTTTTGAATTTTCAAAAGGGCATATAATGAATGGAATTTCCATTTTATTGTTGGCTGGTATTTTTGTGTTTTTGTATTTTAAAAATGAGATTTTACTATTGGTGTTTTTAAAAATGCGGAAACAGGATTTTGCTGGTGGTTCAAAATTATTGGATAGAATTATAAACCCGTCTTCTGTCTTAACCAAAAAACAAGAAGGTTATTTTAATTTTTTAAGAGGAATCATGGTTTCTCAAACCAACCTCACTCAAGCAGAAAAATTCTTTAAAAAAGCTTTAAATTTAGGTTTGGCAATGGATCATGATAAAGCAATGGCAAAGCTTCAATTAGCTGGTATTGCTTTGACGAAAAGAAGAAAACGAGAAGCTACAATGTTAGTTGCTGAAGCTAAAAAATTAGATAAACATGGCATGTTGAAAGATCAAATTAAAATGATCAAACAACAAATGAAGAAAATCTAAAACATTTCATTTATACTTTTTAATATGATTTTTGAAGTTTGTTCAGATTCTGTAGAATGCGCAATTGCAGCTGAAAAATTTGGTGCAAAACGCATTGAATTATGTGCGGCTTTATCCATTGGAGGTTTGACGCCAAGTTTTGGTTTGATTCAAGAATGCGTTGTAAAGTCAAGCGTTGAAGTTCATGTTATTATTCGTCCGCGAGAAGGAGATTTTAACTACACTTCGCAGGAAATTGAAGTAATGAAATTAGATATTAAAGCTGCAAAAAAGGCTGGTGCAACAGGTGTTGTTTTTGGTATTTTAAATGAAAATAATGAGATTTCAAACTATAATAAGGACTTGCTAAAACTTTCAAAAGACTTAGGGCTTGAAGTGACTTTTCATCGAGCTTTCGACTTTGTTTTAGACTATCATATTGCAATTCAAAAAATCATTGATATCGGATTTGACAGATTGTTAACTTCTGGTTTACAAGCTACTGCAATTGAAGGGATTTCGGTTATTGCAGATCTACAGATTGCTTATGGAGATAAAATTCAAATCATGGCAGGTAGCGGAATCAATGCGAGCAATGCCTTACAATTTGCTAAAATAGGTATACAAAATTTGCATTTCACTGCAAGAAAATCCAAAGCATCAAAAAATTCTTTTTCTATGGGTGAAAAATTCCTTGTAGATGAAGATAAAATCAGTTCTATTATTGGTCAGTTTTCCTCGTAAAGTAACACCAACAAGCCTTTAAACAATTATACTTTTTCCTTTAGAAGAAATGTTTTTTTCAGCATCAAAATAAAAATCGATTCTTCCTAGATTTAAACCCCACTTTCCAACTTGATTGATCAAGACATTATCATCGATAACATTTTTGGTAATTGTTGGTTTTTTAAGAAACGTATGCGTGTGCCCGCCAATAATTAAGTCAATATGTTTGGTTAGTTTGGCTAAATTTAAATCGGAAATTTTGTTCGGATTTTGTTTGTAATAATATCCTAAGTGAGACAAGCAAATTACGAGATCACATTTTTCTTCTTCTTTTAAATGCCGAGTGGCGTCTTGCGCAATTTCAATTGGGTCTAAATACTTGGTTTCTTTATACAACAGAGGATCTACAAGTCCGGCAAGTTCAATTCCGACGCCAAAAACTCCGATTTTTATCCCGTCTTTTGTAAATATTTTATGTGTTTTTGTTTTGCCATCTAACGAGGTATTCGAAAAATCGTAATTTGAAATGATAAAATCAAAATTGGCATTTGGCAGTTGTTTATCAAAACCGGCAATACCATTATCAAAATCATGATTTCCAATAGTACTTGCATCATAGCCCAATTTGCTCATTAGTTTGAATTCAACTTCGCCGCCAAAAAAATTAAAATAAGGGGTGCCTTGAAAAATATCACCAGCATCGAGCAATAAAGTATTCGGATTTTCCAAACGAATTTCTTCAATCAAAGACGCTCGTTTTGCAACCCCACCTAAATTAGGATAAAGCGGATGCGTTGCATCGAAAGATTCGATATGACTATGCACATCGTTGGTATGAAGTATGGTTATATGTTTTTCATTGCTGGTATTACAAGAGTTTAAAGTTAAACCACCAAGTGTTAAAAAGGAACCTGTTGCTGCTGTTTGCTGAATGAATGTTCGTCTTTTCATCATATTATTTTATTTGAGTAAATCGGTGATCTATAGAAATATTTAAGGTGTCAAGGGTACTTAAATGCGCAATCAATGCGTCTCTAACTTTTAATTCAGTGTTGAATAAACTAACAGGATTCACGAAGAAATCCATATTATCTCCACCATGCTGTAAATAGTCATGAGTAAGTACATAATAATTTTTTTTCGTATCGAAAGATTTATTTTGAATGCGTATATCTGAAAATTTTTCCCCTTTCAAAACTAATTTTAGATGAGAAATAGGGTGGGCTTCTTTTCTTTTCTCGAGGTAATTAAAAAGTTCTTTCACCTGGCTACCTGAAAGTTCGGCAATAACAAGCATATTTTCAAAGGGCATCAATTCAAATAAATTCTTGACTGTAATGTCTCCTTTTGGGATTATAGTTCGAATGCCGCCAAAATTAAATAAGGCGAAATCAATGTTTTTTCCGCTTTGTTCATGAAAAATACTATCCGCTTTAGCGTAACAAATATCTGCGTAAGCATTTCCTAATGAGCTTTCTAGGTCGGTTTCCTCTCGAGTTAAAGTTTTCGGATTGTAGCATAAAACCCTATTTATTTCATCTTTTAGTTTTAGCTTGTACGGTGCAACAATTTCTGAAATAAGCGTATCGGCTTTATATTGTTCATCAATTTCAATTTGTTTTCCAGTAATTTTTTTTACTTGAATATGCTCTTTTTTGCAGCTAAAAAGCAGTCCTATAATTAGGATTAAAAAAATGGACTTTTTCATTATTTTATTTAGATTTGTAGATATTGTAAAGGTATATGAATTTAAAAAATATAAAAAAAAATACAGCCTTAAAGTTCTTGCGAAAAAATATTGGTAATATCAATAATAATACCAATAGTTTAAAAAAAGAAATAAAAAAAGTGGGAGTTTTAGCCGATGAAGATTTGTTTAAAACCTACGATTTTAGAAAAAAATTGGCAGATAATTTTGGTATTAATACCGATGACTTTACCATTATTTTATACCAAAGAATAAAAAATGTTACGCTAAGTCAGGAATTTGAAACCTTTAGTGATAAAGATTTTGGTAGGTATGGAAAAATAAAAGGAAGTATTGTTCAAAATTTTGCACAAACTAAATTCGACCTTTTGATAAATTATTGTGGGCATGATAATATTATGGCACAAGTTACAAGTTTTCATTCTAATGCAATTTTGAAAGCAGGTTTTAATATAGAGGAGCTTAATTTTTATGATATTTCCATTAAAATTGATGCAAATAGAATAGATACTTTTAATGCGGAACTGACTAAGTATCTACAAATTTTGAAACTTATCAAATAAAAAATACAATAATAAAATTTCAATTCTCAATAAAATGAAACAATTGTTAGGAACGGGAGTGGCACTTGTAACTCCTTTTACATCTGAAAATAAAATAGATTTTGCAGCTTTAGAGCGTCTGATAAATTTTCAAATTGAAAACGGTGTTGATTATTTGGTTGCTCTTGGTACAACTGGTGAAACGAGTACCTTAACAAAGCAAGAACAGCAGCAAGTAAAAGATACCATCGTAAGCGTGAATCAAGGAAGATTGCCTTTGGTAGTTGGTATTGGCGGTAACAATACGCAAGCTTTGGTCGATGAGTTGCAATCTGCTGATTTGTCTCAATTTACAGCGATTTTATCGGTTTCTCCATATTATAGTAAGCCTTCTCAAAATGGTATTTATGCGCATTTTAAAGCAATTTCTGAGGCAAGTCCGTTGCCGATTATTTTATACAATATCCCATATCGTACGGGTATGAATATGAATCCGGAAACGGTTTTTAAATTGGCAAATGATTTCGATAATATTATAGGCATCAAAGAAGCTGCCGGTAATTTCGATCAGGCTTTAGAATTGTTATTACATAAACCAAAGGGTTTTATGGTGATTTCGGGGGAAGATAAATTGGCATTACCCTTGACTTTAGCCGGAGGTGCTGGCGTGATTTCTGTAATCGGACAAGGTTTTCCGAAAGAATTTTCGAAAATTATCCATTTAGCTCTAGAAGGAAATGCAAATGATTCGTTTCCAATGTTTTACAAATTAATGCCAAGTATAGATTTAATTTTTTCAGAAGGGAATCCTTCTGGTATAAAATCGTTATTACATGATTTGCATATTTGCGAACCTTATGTGCGCTTACCTTTAGTAAAAGCAAGCGATGTTTTACAACAAAAAATTAGTAACTTTGCACAGAATTTTAAAAAATAAATTTTCAAATTATGCTTACAGAGAAAATAGAAAAATCGTTAACAGATCAGATTAAAATAGAAGCAGAATCTTCACAAATATATTTAGCTATGGCATCTTGGGCAGAAACGCAAGGTTTTCAAGGTGTTTCTAGTTTTATGTATGCACATTCTGATGAAGAAAGAATGCACATGTTAAAGTTGGTGAAATTTGTCAATGAACGCGGAGGTCATGCTAAAATATCTGCTCTTGCTGCTCCACCATTGTCTTTCGGTTCGTTTAAAGAATTATTTCAAACTTTATTTGATCATGAAGTTATGGTTTCTCAAAAAATTAATGATTTAGTAGATATTACCTTAACGGAAAAAGATTATGCAACCCATAATTTTTTACAATGGTATGTTGCTGAACAAATTGAAGAAGAAGCTTTAGCAAGAACTATTTTAGATAAAATCAGCTTGATTGGCGATGATAAAGGTGGTTTGTATTTATTCGATAATGACGTTAAAATGCTGACTTCTACAAATCCACCGAATATTGTTTAAAAATAAATTTTTTAGAACTATTCGAAAATCCCATATTTAATAGGGGTTTTCGAGTAGTTTTTTCTTTTTCAAAGGATGAAAATAAATTTTTATTAATACATTTTAAAACCTTAATTTTGCCGCATGCGAAAAATTAAAAATTTAGTATTTACATTTTTGGTAGTAATCTTGTTGAGTTCTTGTAGTGAATATCAAAAAGTACTTAATAAAGGTTTGAATGCTGACCGTTATAAATTGGCGGTTGAGTTGTATGAAAAGGGAGAATACGGAAAAGCATTGCCGCTTTTTGAAAAATTGGTCGGACCATATGCAGGTAAGCCTCAGATGGAGCGAATTCAATATATGACTGCCGATTCGTATTACCAAGAAAGAGATTATACCCTTTCGTCGTATTACTTCTCCAAGTTCATTGCCAATTATCCTCAGAGTTCAAAAGTGCAAGAAGCTGCATTTTTAAGTGCGAAGAGTTATTATTTGGTTGCACCAAAATACAGTTTAGATCAGCAAGACACTTACAAAGCTTTGGAAGAATTTCAACGTTATATTGATAATTACCCTGATTCTGAGTTGATTGAAGAAGCAAACGGATATTATAAAGATTTAACCAATCGATTAGAGAAAAAATCATTTGAAGTAGCAAAACAATATTACCATACCCAAAACTATTATGCTGCAATTATAGCCTTTGATTCTTTTAACGAAGAGTATTTGGGTTCCATTTTTAAAGAAGATGCACTTTATTATCGATTTAGATCAAATTACGATTTAGGGATGAAGAGTATTTTGGCAAAAAAAGAAATCCGTCTTTTAGATGCACAAGCAGCGTATTATAAATTTCAAAAAGCATTTCCTGAATCCAATAAAATGAAGGAACTGGATGATGACTTAAGTCAGATTGAAAAAGAATTGAGTAAAACGAGAGAACAATTAGCAACAATATCACAAAAATAAGAAGTATATGAAAGATTATAAAAGCACTGGTGCTCCGGTAACTACCGTTACTTTTGATAAAACAAAAATTGAAGAGCCAACAGGTAATATTTACAAATCGATTGCTATTATGGCTAGAAGAGCTTCACAAGTGAATGACGATTTGAAAAGTGAATTGGTAGAGAAATTGGAAGAGTTTGCAACGTTTAATGATAGTTTGGAAGAAGTTTTCGAAAATAAAGAACAAATTGAAGTTTCTCGTTACTACGAGCGTTTACCAAAACCAACAGCTATTGCAGTAAAAGAATGGTTAGATGGTGAGATTTATTATAGAAATCCAAACGATAACGATAATATAGAATAACATGTCTGTACTAAGCGGTAAAAATGTGCTATTGGGCATCACTGCCGGTATTGCAGCTTATAAAACCGCATTTTTAGTTAGAAACCTTATCAGAGCAGGAGCCAATGTACAAGTAGTCATGACTCCTGCTTCTAAAGAATTTGTTACCCCACTTACACTTTCCACCTTATCCAAAAATCCAGTTCATTCTACATTTTACGAAGTAAAAGAAGATAATGAAACTTGGAATAGTCATGTTGATTTAGGCCTATGGGCTGATTTGATGCTTATTGCTCCGGCAACTGCAAATACCTTATCGAAAATGGCTAACGGTATTTGCGATAATTTGCTGATGGCTACCTATTTATCTGCCAAATCAATCGTTTATTTTGCACCAGCAATGGATTTGGATATGTACAAGCACGAAACGACACATCAAAATATTGACAAATTAATTAAAAATGGTAATATTTTTATTCCGCCAACGAGCGGAGAACTTGCCAGTGGTTTAGAAGGAGAGGGCAGAATGGCCGAACCAGAAGATATTGTTGCTTTTATTGAAAACGATTTGCTTTCAAAGTTGCCTTTAAAAAATAAAACGGTTTTGATAACTGCTGGCCCAACCTATGAAGCTATTGATCCGGTGCGATTTATCGGAAATCATTCTTCAGGTAAAATGGGTTTTGCCTTGGCAAATGAAGCAGCTAATTTAGGAGCGAAGGTTATTTTAATTACCGGGCCAACAAGTCAAAATGTTGCGAATAATTCGATTGAAAGAATTGATGTTGTCAGTGCAGAAGATATGTACATTGCAACACACACCTATTTTAAAGCATCCGATATTGCAATTTTTGCAGCGGCAGTTGCCGATTATACACCCAAAATAGTAGCGAAAGAAAAAATTAAGAAAAAAGACACTTCTTTAACAATTGATTTAAAAGCAACGAAAGATATTTTAGCTTCCGTTGGTGCGATTAAACAGAAACAATTTTTGGTTGGATTTGCCTTAGAAACAAATGACGAAATAGAAAATGCCAAAAACAAATTAAGTCGTAAAAATCTCGATCTGATTGTTTTGAATTCTTTACAGGATAAAGGTGCCGGATTTAAAACAAATACTAATAAAATTACATTAATAGATAAAAAGTTCGAAATTGCTACCTTTGAACTCAAATCAAAAGAAGCAGTCGCCGAAGATATTTTTAATGCTATAATTCATAAAATGAATGTATAAATATGTAATCGCACTTTTTTTATTGATTACTTTTAAAAGTAATGCTCAAGAATTGAACTGTATTGTAACTATAAATGCAGCTGAAATTGGTGTTTCTAATCGTCAAGTTTTTAACACGATGCAAAATGCCATTTTTGAGTATATGAACAATACAAAATGGACAAATAAAGCCTACAAGAATTTTGAAAAAATTGACTGCTCAATTACTATAAATATTCTAGAGAATCCTTCTACAAACCAGTACAAGGGTAGTATGCAACTTCTTGTTTCCCGTCCGGTTTATAACAGTACATATAAAACTCCAATTTTGAGTTTTAATGATGCAGACATCAATTTTAATTACGAAGAATACCAGCCATTGGTGTATAATGAAAATAGTTTTGATTCTAATTTGCTTTCCCTTCTTACTTTTTATGCTTATACTATTTTGGGCTTTGAGGCCGATACTTTTGCTTTTAAAGGTGGAGAAGAGTTTTTTAGATCTGCAGAAACGGTCTTGAATATGGCGCAACAAGGTGGTGCATCGGGATGGAAGCAAATTGATGGCAATAACACACGGTATCAACTGAATGAGAATGTTTTATCTCCGGTTTACGAAAGTTTCCGAGTGGCATTATACGATTATCATATCAACGGACTCGATGTAATGGTTGACAATAAAAAGCTTGGTAAACAAGGGATAAGTGAAGCGATTATTGGTTTGGAAAAGATTTTTGATACACGACCAAATACATTTTTAATTCGTGTTTTTATGGATACGAAAAGTGATGAAATCGTTGACGTTTTTTCTGATGGTCCACGAATAGACACTTCTGAATTACGCGAAGTTTTATCTAAAATATCTCCGCTATTTGACCAGAAATGGGAAAAAATTAAAATTTAATTTTTAGCAGCTTCAAAGTCTTTTTTCCTTAAGTTTGAACAAATAAATTTTAACATATTAAACTGACTTTTTTTACATGCTTACCTCTTTATCCATTAAGAATTATGCTCTAATTGAAAATCTGAAAGTCGATTTTCAAGATAAATTATCTATTATCACCGGGGAGACCGGTGCCGGAAAATCGATTCTTTTGGGAGGTCTATCTCTTGTTCTAGGTAAAAGAGCCAATGCTTCATTGGTTAACAATAAAGATAAGAAATGTGTGATTGAAGTTGAATTTGCAATCGATAATTACAATTTAAAATCTTTTTTTGAGGAAGA
>CBDTUD010000039.1:0-24904 GCA_965363545.1 uncultured Flavobacteriaceae bacterium
TCTCCAATCATCAAGGCTTCATGAGGCACATTACCTGGAATTACCAAAACGTCACCAGCATTCAAATCGTAAACTTCTTTTTTGTCTTGCCCCAACCAAAAACGGATAGTTCCCGAAATTACTTGTGTAATTTGTTCATTTTCATGATGGTGCAACGGAACAAGAAAACCATCTTTAAATTTCATTTTTGCGATCATAATCTTATCTCCATAGACTAATTTTCGTTCCATTTTCGGAGTTACTTGTTCTATAGGAACTTCTTCCCAGTTTATTTTTTTCACCATTTCATTCGATTTAAAATATTCACCAAATAACAAAGATAAGATAAATGGTATTATTTAAGTATTTTTGCGCCACATGAAAAAAATCAAGAAAATTCTTAAAATAATGGTAATAATCGTCGTAACTACAATCTTTAGTCTTGGAATAATAGGTGTTTTATTTGTGAAAATTAGTCCACAATTTGGTGCCTCTTCCTCGAAAGAGAAAAAAGAAAGCTACCAAAAAAACACCAATTATATAGATGGAAAATTTGTCAACCAAAGTGTTACCAATATGGATATGAGCTTTCCACAACTCATGGGAACAATGATTGACTTTATTAAGGGAGTTCCGAATAGAGAGCCAAATTTTGAGATTCCGATTCATAAAATTGACTCAATAACGATTGCACAAAATAGAGATTCAACTAAATTAATTTGGTTTGGTCATTCTACCTTTCTATTACAAATGGAGGGACAAAATATATTGATTGATCCCATGTTTGGTAACGTTCCGGCACCGCATCCTTGGTTGGGAAATAAGCGTTATAATAAAGAATTGCCTATTGAAATTGAAAAATTAACACAAATTGATGCTGTTTTAATTTCTCATGATCATTATGATCATTTGGATTATGGTTCTATTCAAAAATTAAAAGACAAAACCGATAAATTTTATGTTCCGTTGGGTGTTGCAGCACATTTAATTTCATGGGGAGTTGCTACTGAAAAGGTTCATGAATTCAATTGGTGGCAAGAAACGGAACAAAATAATATCCAATTGATTTTTGCTCCTGCACGCCATTTTTCTGGAAGAGGTTTTACCGATCGCTGGACAACTTTATGGGGATCGTGGATTATAAAAGGAAAAAATGAAAATATTTTCTTTAGCGGAGATAGTGGTTATGACACCCATTTCAAAGAAATTGGTGAAAAATATGGCCCTTTTGATTTTGCAATGATTGAATGCGGACAATACAATGAAAAATGGGAAGCAATTCATATGATGCCAGAGCAATCGGCTCAAGCGGCAAAAGATGTGCAAGCGAAAGTTATGATGCCCATTCATTGGGGTGCTTTTTCATTAGCATTGCATACCTGGACCGATCCTGTGGAACGAGTTACCAAAGCTGCGGAAAAATTAAATATGCCAATTATTACCCCAAAAATTGGTCAGATTTTCTCTTTAAAGGATAATCAGAAATATCATGAAAGTTGGTGGGTAAAGTAAAGATCTTAAACTTCTTTTTCGTGTTCTTCCATATCTTTTTGTAAATCAAGTTTTCGAAATGCCGGCGAAACGATTCCAGTAGTTACAACGGTAATTAAGGTCATTGTTCCGCCAAATACTACAGCAGTTACTGTACCCATCAATTTTGCGGTTAGACCGCTTTCAAAAGCACCTAATTCATTCGATGAACCAACAAACATAGAGTTTACAGAAGCTACTCGTCCGCGCATGTGATCCGGAGTTTTTAATTGTAAAATTGTTTGCCTGATAATCATCGAAATACCATCAAAAACGCCACTTGCAAATAAGGCAAACACCGAAATCCAAAACCAAGTGGAGAGTCCGAAAACAATAATTGCCACACCAAATCCAAAAATTGCTACCAACAGCTTTATCCCTGCCTTTTTGTATAAAGGAAAATGCACAGAAGCAAACATGGTAATCAAAGCTCCAACGGCAGGTGCAGCGCGTAAAATACCAAATCCTTCCGAACCTACTTTTAAAATATCTTGCGCAAAAATCGGTAGCAAAGCAATAGCTCCACCGAAAAGAACTGCAATCATATCTAAGGTAATTGCTCCAAGTATAATTTTTGTACCAAAAACAAACTTCACCCCTTCTTTTAAACTTTGAAAAACCGGTTCTCCTATTTTAGGATTTAAAATTGGCTTTTTTGAGATTTTAGATAAGGCAATCAAAGCGATGAAAGAAAACACAAAAACAAGGCACATCGACCAATGAACACCAATTCCACTTATGGAAAAACCTGCAACTGCCGGACCAACAACAATTCCCATCTGCCAAACAGAGCTACTCCAAGTGGCTGCATTTGGATATACTTTTTTAGGAATAATTAAAGAGAATAATGAAAATATAGTTGGACCCAAAAAGGCACGTATAATACCACCAATAAAGACCAAAAAATAAATGGAATATAATATCACTTTCGTAGATAGATCAGCTACAATTACTGGCCATGTTAATAAAAAGAGTCCGATACTAATCACAGAAAACCCCAGAATACAAATAATTAAGAGTCCCTTTTTTTCTTTTTGATCGACAATGTGCCCGGCAAATAATGCCAATGAAAATGCTGGAATTACTTCCATTAAACCAATGATTCCGAGTGAAAACGGGTCCTTGGTCATACTATACACTTCCCATTCAATGACAACAAATTGCATGGTCCAAGCAAAAACCATAGCGAATCGAACAACCAAAAAAATGTTGAATTCTTTATATTTTAACGCTGCATAGGCATCATTTTTAGCCATGAAGAAAACTTATTTTTGTTGTACAAAAGTACATTTATTTTAAAATGGAAAATTATATTTGAACTATTTACTTGTGTTTATGGTCTCCATATTACAAATTTTTCATTCTTTATTGGTTAAGATAAGAAAACATAACCGGCTTCATCATTATAAATTATAACTTAAATAAAAATAACCTAACTATTTATTATAAAGCCTTTTGTGGATTATTTGCTTTTAAGGAACCTAAGAATAAAAAGACTAAAAACAACAATGCGATATAGGCGATGAATTTATACGAACCGAACTGCGTAAACAGAAAACTGAATAAGCTCGGAGCAATAGCACTGGCAAGTACTAAAAAACTCATTATTTTTCCGGTAATCGCGCCAAGATGTTTTCTACCAAAAAAACGAGGCCAAGCAACTGCATTTAATATGGAGAAAAATCCGCCTAAAATTCCCATCCCTGCAATAAGTAAATACAAGCCAAAAGGTTCTGCCAAGAATAAAAAACCGACAGCTGCAAAAAAGCCACCGATAATTTGAATGAATAAATAAATTTTCAAACTTAAATAATCGCTTAATGCGTTAAAAATAGCGGAGATTGATACAGAAATTATCGAAATAGGAATAAAAACTGCTACTGCCTGTTCTTGTGTAAAGCCATTACTCGCGAAAATTGAAATAATATGAAAGGTAAATCCAGTATAAAAAAAACTTTGAAATGCCATTGTTAAGCCATACATCCAAAAAGCTCTAGTTTTCTTCGCTTCTTTTAAAGTAAATTGTTTACCAATAATTTTTATGGTATCTGACGCATCGGTTTCTTCGATTTTTTCTCCATCAGGTAACATTTGATGTGCCTCTGGATTATCACGATAAAATTGAAATAAAATAAAGCCTATAACTACCAAACCTATTGCTAAAATTTGCCAAGCTTTTTGCCAACCAAAATTTTCGATCAAGCTAAACATCCAAATTGGTGAGGAAGAAAATCCCAAAGAAATGGCAATACTACTGAACGAGTTCACTTTTCCTCGGTTTTTATCAAACCAAATCATGATTACATTTCGAGAAGCCATGGTTAAAACTCCTTGTCCGCTAAAGCGAATCATAAAAAACAAAATAGAGATAACGGTAAATGGAATGAGCCAGGTAGAGCTATCTAACAAAGTCTTGATGAAATCACTCATTACAACCGACCAAGAGCTTAATAATAAAGAAAACGCCAAAAGTAAAGCGGCAGCAGTTGCTACGTATCTTGCCCCATATTTATCAAACCATTTTCCCGCTTTTCCGATTACTAAAGAACTAAAAAACGTACCAATCATGTAGGCATTGCTAAACTGATTTCTCGTTAAACCTAGTGCATCTTTTACCGGATCAGTAAAAACAGAAACTCCAACAGTTTGCCCCGGCATACTCGCCCAAACTCCTATAGAGCCAATAATAGCAATAACATAGCCATAAAAAAAAGGAATCTTATTGGGATTGATAAAAGAAAACTTATCAGGATTTAACTTACTCATGTTCGAAATTACAATTTACAAACTTACTTCACATTTTAGAAAATAAAAAAAGCTTTCGTAACCAATTACGAAAGCTCAAATTTATTATAACTTTAAAAAAAGTCTATATTTTTTTTACTTGAACGGCATTCATTCCTTTTAATCCACGTTCGAGATCGTAAGTCACTTTATCATTTTCTTGAATTTCTTCCAATAAACCACTTACATGCACAAAATATTTTTCTTGAGAAATACTGTCAATGATAAAACCAAATCCTTTAGAACTATCGAAAAAAGAAACTTTACCTTCTTTCGGTAAATTCTCTTCTTCACCTCTATCTTCTTTTTTTGGAATACCAATTTCTATACTTTCGGCATCGACAATTAATTTTTTTGAAGGATCTGGCGGCGTATCCGTTAAGTTTCCATATTCATCAACATAAGCGAGCATACTTTCAAAACTTCCTCCTTTATTAGAGTTCGCCTTGCGCTCTTCTTTCTTCTTATTTTTTTCTTCACGCTTTTTTTTACGCTTTTTTTCTTTCTCCAATTTATTAAATGTCTGTTGGGATTTTGCCATTCGCTTGTTTTAATGTTTTAATTATTAAGGATTTAAGTTAATTAGGAATACGAAAATAGATATTTAAAGAAGCTATCTACAATGATTTCATCAAGATTTTACCAAAGTTCAATATAGTCGGTAAAACAAAGTGCGGACTTAAATTACTGCAAATATAGGAGTTCTATTTTAATTTATTTTAAAATTATAAATCAAAATAAAAGATTTTATTTAAAAAATTACATTAAATACATATCCTGAGATAATAATACAAAGTGTTACAACACCAAAAAATATGGCAATTAATTTAAAAGTCATTACTTTTTTTAATAACATAGCTTCGGGCAATGATAGACCCACAACGCCCATCATAAATGAAATTGCAGTTCCCAAAGGGTTCCTTTTGCAACCAAAACCTGAACAATAGGTAAAATTCCCGACGCATTAGCCAATCAGCAATTATTTGTACCCAATCAAACAAACTCTTCTCATTTAATAAATACCAGATCTATTCTAATGGGTTAAAAGCTTCAAAACTTCTTCTTTCGAAGGCACTCTACCTTTTATTTTTACTTCATTATTGATCAAAAGAGCTGGTGTAGATGTAACATTATATTCTACTATTTTCATCACATCTTCTATTTTTTCTATTGTTGCATTTATATTGTTTTCTTTAACGACTTCTTGAACAATAGAAGCGGTTTGTTGGCATTTCGCACAACCAATACCTAAGATCTTGATATTTACATTCATTTTATTTGTTTTTTTCTTATCGTAAAATTACGATATATCAATTTATTAATGAAATTTCGAGATATAAAATTCTGAACATTTTTAACTATTTTTGCACTATCAAAAAAAATCTAAAAACAGTGTAAGAATGAATAATTTTGAATTTAAAAATCCAACAAAAATACTTTTCGGAAAAGGGCAAATTGAAAAACTCTCTGTGGAAATTCCAGAGAATGAAAAAGTATTAATGCTTTATGGTGGTGGCAGCATCAAAAACAATGGAATTTATAAACAAGTAAAAAAGGCATTAGATAAATTTGAAGTGGTTGAATTTGGAGGAATCCCTCCTAACCCAGAATATAGTGTCTTATTGAAAGCCTTAGAAATTATAAAAAAAGAAAAAATTACCTATCTATTGGCTGTCGGTGGAGGCTCTGTTATTGATGGAACTAAATTTTTATCCGCTGCAGCGTTATACAAAGGCAAATCACCTTGGAATATTTTAACAGACGGAAAACCAACCTTAAAAGGAATGCCATTTGGCACCGTTTTAACCTTACCCGCAACAGGATCTGAAATGAATTCAGGGGCGGTTATAACCAACAAAGAAACCCAAGAAAAACTTGGAATGGGCGGAGCAGGATTGTTTCCTGTATTTTCTATTTTAGATCCGGAAGTTGTAAAATCTATTCCGCAACGACAATTAGCCAATGGAATTGCCGATGCATTTACCCATGTTTTAGAGCAATACATGACCTACCCTATTGGAGCAATTTTACAGGATCGTTTTGCAGAAAGCATCTTGCAATCGCTTATAGAAGTTGCACCTAAAATCATGAAAGACCCTTCTGATTATAAGGCTGCATCGAATTTTATGTGGAGTTGCACCATGGCATTGAACGGTTTAATTCAAAAAGGAGTACCTACAGATTGGGCAATTCATGCAATGGGTCACGAATTAACTGCCATATTTGGTATTGATCACGCAAGAACTTTAGCAATTTTAGCACCAAGTCATTACATTTATAATTTGGATACTAAAAAGGAAAAATTGGCACAATATGCAAAGAGAATCTGGAATATTTCGGAGGGAACTATGGAGGAAAGAGCAAGAAAAGGCATTGATAAAACGGAAGATTTTTTTAATAGTTTAGGAATAGATACAAAACTATCGAAATACACCAAAGAATATGAAGGAACAGCTGAAAAAATTGCGCAGCGTTTTTCTGATCGTGGCTGGAATGGCATTGGTGAACACAAAAATTTGAGTCCGAAAGATGTAGAGGAAATTGTTATTATGTCATACTAAGTGCATCTATTTAACACTAAATTATAAGATTTTAAAAAGCGCATTTGAATTCAAAATGCGCTTTTTTTTATAGTTTGATTATATAGGGTTACACTATGTTCAATTTTAAATCAAACAATTAAATTATATTCCGCGTAGTTCTCCCGATTCGAGTGCATATTGTAAATTCGCCGTTACAGCGACATGGCTACCAAAAAATCGTTGACCATCAGCTCTTTTGATCTTCACCATAATCGTACCATCTTTTTTTTCCTTAACAGAGGTCACTATCACTTTATTTCCTTTCAAATTTTTATAATTGGCAATTCCGCCTTTTTTAATAATGAAATTCGCACGAGGAAAATCAATGTGCTTATAAATAGAAGATTTGGGATTTCCTATCACAAGAAATTCACCCACTTTTACCTCTTTTGAGTCTAAAAATGTTGCGTCTTGTGCGTTTAAGTTTAGGCTTCCTAATGCTAAAAACAATGCAAAAAATAACGGTTTCATGGGTTTATATTTAATTGTTTATGAAAATTCAAAATATTTTGTATTTCTAAGTTTTTAAAACAACATTGAAGAAGTTACTTGTAAAGACAAGTAAATTCCTTAATCCGTTCTTTTAGTTTTAGTTTTTTTTAGCCGTATGGATACGATTAAATTGTTTACTAAAATACTAATTTTTCGGATTAAGGAAAATATTTTGTACCACTTTAGACAGATTGAAATACCTGCGCCGAAGAAATCGACAGTGTGTTGTTTAATAATTTCTAAATGTTCGGGCCGCTCAGCAAATGGAAGATTCCTGACATTTACATTGGAATTGTTCATGTGGTTTTAATACTATCCTCTACAATTGATTTAAAAATTACTAATTTTGAATCATGGTAATATTTGAAAAAAACCATCTAATCCCGCAAACAATTCGTTATTTTAGAACATATTTAAACTTTTGGCTTAATGTTTTGATTCACACTAAAAAAGTTTTTTGGATCAAATTGTGCTTTAATTTTTGCTAAGCGTTCATAGTTGTGTTTGTAACTTGCTTTCACTCGTTCTTGACCTTCATCCATCATAAAGTTAGAGTAGGCTCCGCCAGACGAATACGGATGCAATACGTCCCAGTAATCTTTACACCATTTCGTAATCTTATCTGCATCTTCAGGTGCTGGGGAAACCCCAACAATTACACCTGCATATTTGGCATCACGATAGGCCCAAGGTGTTTCTTCCGGGCCAACTCTACTTGCTGCTCCACTAATAGGATAAAGATGCATTTGTGAAAGCGGGGTTGGAATATTAGAACCGAATTTTAAATGTTGAGACCTTACTTCTGGTCCTAATTCTTTAAAAAAATCTGCTCTCCAATACCATTGTAACCCATGCGGTAATAAACCATCAAATAAAGTTTGTATAGACGGATAAGGCATTTCGCCTACATGCGCAAAAAACGGATTCTTTGCCATAATTGGTTTAAAAATATCATTAGCCTTAGCCATATCGCCAGAATAACACCAAACTATTGCACAAAAATGTTTATTATGCAAATGCTCTGGAAATGGAGGTCCTGGAATAACCATGGTAGCAATAAAACCATTTAATTCATCTGGAGCATTATGAATAAAATTATGGTACCATTCCATTATTTCCTCTGTTTTCTCAATCGGCCATAGGGTTGGACCACCAAAAACTGTTTTAACTGGATGTGCTTGAAATTTAAAAGAAGTTACAACACCAAAATTACCGCCACCACCTCGTATTGCCCAGAATAAATCAGTATTCTGATCTTTATTCACCGTTACAAAAGAGCCATCAGCTAAAACCATATCTGCCTCTAAAAGGTTATCAATTGTCAATCCGTGTTTTCTAGATAGATGTCCAACTCCTCCACCAAGCGTTAATCCTCCTACTCCAGTTGTCGAAATAATTCCGGCAGGAACTGCCAAGCCAAAAGGATGGGTTGCATGATCTACTTCTCCCCAAAGGTTACCGCCACCAACTCTTACTGTATTATTATTGGTATCTACACGAACAAATTTTATTCCAGATAAATCAATTACCAATCCATCATCACACAATCCGAGACCACCGCCATTATGACCACCACCTCTTATAGCAACTAATAAATTGTTTTCTCTTGCAAAATTTACAGATGCAATTACATCGGCAACATCCAAGCACATGACAAACATACCAGGAGATTTATCGATCATAGCATTATATATTTTTCGTGTTTCATTATAACTAGCTTCTGATGGCATAACTACTTTGCCTCTTAATTGTAATGCAAATTCTTTTATTAATGCTGTCTCTAATTTTTTAACCGGATTCTTCATTTTTTTGATTTTAAAGGGTTACTTGTAGAAATATCTTTTGTAAAAAAGATTCTTACTGTCAAATTTGAGACCTATAAACCTGAATCTATTCCATTTTTAGTTCAAATAATGCTATAATTGAACCAATTGAAGTTTTTTTGAAAAATTCTAAAGCTGTTTAAGCAAATAGTAGTTAAGTCCGCAGTACAATGTTTAAAAGATAATTAGGTTGGATAGAGAATAAGTAAACAAGTAAAATGAATTTGTTGAATTTCAAAAAACCACCCGTTTATTATTATTTTTTGACAAAAAAGTGAAGCAAAACGACCCTATAAAACTAAAATGATATTGTATTTCAATACCGCTTTAGTTTAAAAGTATCTATAACCTAAAGGCAGCAAAATGTTAATTAATATGCTGTTGGATGTACTTAGATGGCAATATTCCATATTTTTCAACAAAACATTTCGAAAAATATGCCGGACTATTAAATCCCGTTTCATAGGCTATTTCAGAAATATTACCTTTCTGTTTATGGAGAAGCTGCAATGCTTTTTGCAATTTAAAATCTCTTAAAAAAATATTCGGAGATTTACCGGTAAGTTTTATCAATTTGCGATACAATTGAGATTTACTGCAACCCATCTCTTTGCAGAAATCAGAAACACTTATTTTTGGATCATTCCAAAAGGAACGTATATGATCCATGACCTGATTTAAAAAAAACTCTTCATTTGGTTTTAAAGTACGAATCAATTCTTTATCAATGATGGCATTTCTATTTTCACTTTCGAACAACGACTTCACTTCAGAACTAATTACAATAGGATCTTGCATATATTGACTCATATTTTTAGAAGAAATAATAGCATCTTCAAAAATACTTTTCTTATCTGTTACCGGGATTCCAGAACAAATTCCAATATTAATATCTTTATTAGCTTTCTCAAATTTAGGAATAATATATTTTAGTTTTTGCTGTATTTCGAGAGCACAATGCACGGCGTTCGTAACAGATTTAAAAGAAACTAGATAGCTTTCATCGTCATTTTGAACGACTCTACCTTCGCTATTTTTAATTGATTTAGATATACTTTGATGAATTCGTTGTGAGAATAAACTAAACTGATATGCCTCTACTTTATCGATAATGCTCTTCGATAGTTCAATAGCCATTATCGCTCTAAAAGCCGGATCGTTTATAATATTAAGTTCAGCATTTTGTGCTTTATTAGGGTCTTCAATTCTACCTAAAAAAGATTCAACAATTGTTTCATTGACTTCAATAATACTGTGAGGCAATATACCATGTGCATGATTATGCATAGTACGTACCGCTTCCATATTTGGTGCTTCTACCAAACAAAAAGCTGTTTTTCGCTTATCATCAAACCAATAAGTTAATCCTCTACAATTAAATTGTTGCTCAATTTTTAAGTCCTCTTGATGTAGTTGCGCCACATGTTCAGCAGTTACTTCTTCTGATACATCATGACGGTCCATATAGATCGGCATATCTTTTTTAAGCAAGTTACTAATAAAAAATAGATTTATAAAATTTCCTAATTATTTGTTTTTCAAACACATGATAATTTTCTAACTTAAAATATTGTTAAAATAGTACTTTGTTTAACATAGTACTGTAACAAACCAAAGTTATGCGCGTCTATTTAATATAACCATCAAATAAACGTCATGAGAACAACTATTTATAATACCACAACAGTTACAAGAGAAAACGAAATTTTCACCCATTTTAAAAATAGTAAACGAGTACAATGGGCATCTTTTAGAAATTTTAAATAATAACAATTATAAGCTTTAAAACATACAATTATGAGAACTACAGCAACTACAAATAACATTGAAACAAAAGAAAACAGTTATTTCAGCCACTTTAAAAACAGTAAAAGAGTACAATGGTCTACTTTTAGAAATTATCGATAATGCCTGTAGTATCACTTTAACTAAAATAATCTAACTATCTAATTAAAAAATCATGAGAGCAAATGTAATAACTACCGAAGCAAAGGAGAATAAGTACTTTTCCAATTTTAAAAACACGAAACGTGTTCAATGGTCAGAACATCGAAATTACGGACATTATAGAGGAACTATTTTTCATTAGTTTGCATAAAAAAACCGCGAAATTTAAAATTCGCGGTTTTTGATTTTTTTAGGACTATACCCTATTCAATAATTCCACCACAAGTAACTCTACCTCCGGCATTTCCTGTTGGTTGTGTTACAAAATCATCCACACCTTCATGTACAATAATTCCTCTACCAACGATATCTTTTTTATCATCTCCACAGCCAATACACCATTCATCGGTTTCAAAAGTTAGTGTTGCAACACCATTTTCATCTGCTGTGATATTTCCGATATCACCCTTGTGATAACCCTCGCTACTACCCCATTTACCATGATTTTCAAAAGTTGGATTCCAATGACCACCTGTTGAAGTAGCATCTTCTGCACTACAATCTGCTTTTTCATGTAAGTGAATTGCATGTTCTCCTGGTTTTAATCCTTTAATATTTGCAACCATCGTAACCTTTCCATCTTTTTGCGTAAAAACTACTTCTCCAGAAACGGCGCTACCGCTTTTAGGTTCTAACGCAACTGAAATAGTTTTCACATCTGAGGCTTTTTCTGCCGAAACTACTTCTTCCATTTCTGTACTTTCTATTGTTGATTCTTCTTTCTTTTCATTTTTGCAAGAAAAAGCAATCACTAAAAACAGAGTACACAGTAAATAAATTGATTTTTTCATTTTTATTGTATTTTTAAGTTTGCACAAATTTAAGCTAATTCTTAAAATCAAATTGCTCGAAATCATGAAATATTTAATGCAAAAGGACAATTATTAGGTCAAAAATTAAAGTTTAAATGAGTTCATTCCTGCATAGAAATCAAAATTTCGATTTGGTGAATCTGCTGATTTGATTTACCTTGCTGTAACAAAACCTAACAAATTTCAATCATGATGAACGAAAAAAATAAACCAGCCAAAGTATTTTGGGTTATCGGAGTTGTTGCTCTTTTATGGAATCTTATGGGAGTATGGGCTTATTTAGCTCAGGCTTACATGTCTGATGAAGCATTAGCAGCACTACCGGAGGCTGAAAGAGCTTTGTATGAAAATGTTCCGGCTTGGGCGACCGCCGCTTTTGCGACAGCTGTTTTTGGAGGTGCAATTGCCTGTATTTTATTGTTACTGAGAAGAAAAACGGCAACTTTGGTTTTTATTATTTCCTTAATAGGAATAATTGTTCAAATGGTTTACAACATTGGAATTAGCAAAGCAGCTGAAGTTTATGGACCGGGCGGAATGCTAATGCCAGCAATGGTACTTCTTATTGGAATCTTTTTGGTGTGGTATGGTAAAAATTCCTATCAAAAAGGCTGGATATCTTAAAATAACGAATAAAATAATGCATTGCTTAGCTAAACTAAGAAAGGCGGTGTTTTTTATGTAATATCTATAAATCGGATAGCCAATTCCTTAGAAATTTCTTTGATACGTTGCAATTCTGTTGGCAAAATAAGTGCAATAGAATACCCTGTTTTTCCTGCTCTAGCAGTTCTTCCACTTCTATGGGTATAATATTCAAGCTGTTCTGGTAATTGATAATGAATCACAAAAGCTAAGTTATTCACGTCAATTCCTCTTGCGGAAACATCAGTAGATATTAAAATTTGCAGCGTTCCCTTTTTAAAAGCGCGCATTACTTTGTCTCTTTCTTGTTGTTGCATATCTCCTTCTAGAGCAGCTACAGAAAAGCCTTCTTCTTTCAAGGTTTCCATTAATTTTTGCGTACCTAATTTGGTTTTACAAAAAACAATTCCTCTATCAGCCCCTCTTTTATCCAAGAGATTTATTAAGGTATTTGATTTTTCCTTAATGGAAGTTTGAATATATTGATGCGTAATATTGGCATTAACCAAAGATTTCGGATTTACCTGAACTTTTGGTGCATTTACAGACATGTATGTTTTGATGATTTTCTCGATTTCTGAAGGCATCGTTGCAGAAAATAACCAAGTATTTCGCTTTCCGTCAGTATAACGTAAGATTTTGTTCAGATCTTGTTTGAAGCCCATACTTAGCATTTCGTCAGCTTCATCTAAAACCAAGGTCTCCACATTTTTCAAATCGATATCACCCCTTTCAATCAAATCCAACAATCTTCCTGGTGTAGCAACAACTACATGTGTAGGTCTTTTTAAATTGCTGATTTGTCTTTCAATTTTTTCTCCACCATATACTCCTTCAACAAATATTTTTTCGGTTTTGTATTTGGTGAATTTAAAGAGTTGCTTTTTTATTTGTTGTACTAATTCTCGTGTTGGCGCCAAAATTAAAGCTTGAATTACTGCCTTTTCGGGATCAATTCCCTGTAAAATTGGTAGGCCAAAAGCAGCAGTTTTTCCTGTTCCGGTTTGTGCCAAACCAACAAAATCAGTTTTAGAATTTATTAAAATCGGGATAGTTTTTTCTTGAATCTCGGTTGGCGATTTAATTCCCAACTCTTTTAATCCCTCTAAATATTCTTCATGAACGCCTAAATCTGTAAACTTTGCCATATTTCTTTTGAATAAGAGCGCAAAGATACAGTATTAAAGTTGTTTAATTAATAAGGATTAAGAATGAGCATATCATATGTAGAAAACTAATCAATAAGTGATTCTCCATTAATATTTGTTGTTAAAACATCGCTCATATAATCAAAAAACGGACGAAGAGTACGGAATGAAAAATCAACTTTTTCGATAAAATCTGGTGCTAAAACTTCGTCATCCGTAAAATTACGGACAGCGATAAAGCCTTTTTTTCGAATTAAGTCAATGGCAGGATGCTCTTTGTCAAATCCTTTTGGAGCTGTTTTTAATTCATCACCTTCTAATTTTCCGCCAAAAACAGTTTTAAAATCTTTAGCTTTGATAATCTGGCGAATCTCTACATCTGAAGCTTCAAATTCTTTTCTAATCCGCAATAAATCCTCTTTCTCTGGTTCCCAAAAACCACCTGCTAAAAAAGATTCTCCCGGACGGATTCTTACATAATAGCCACCTCTTAATTCCTTTCCGGTTCGCGAAAATGATCCTGCAAAATGTGGTTTGTAAGGTGTTTTATCCTTTGAAAAACGCACATCTCTATAAATACGAAAAAGTTTGAATTTTTCAATGGCATCATGTTTTTGCAAATTTTCTTGAATAGCGTGATAAACATCTTTTGCATTGTTTTGAACCCGTAAAAACTCCTCTTTGTGATCATTAAACCATTCGCGATTATTGTTTCTTTTTAAATCGTTTAAAAATTGATATGTTGATTTTTCGATTTGCATATATGAATTTTGTCGATCAAGATACAAATTTTTATACACCTTTTATTTGTACTTTCGAGCTGAGAAATGAATGTAATAATGAGCATAATGCAACAGCGCTATGAAGGCTTTTTAAAAACTCCCGTTTTATGGGATGGAGATTCTATTTATAATATCGAACAATTTCAGTTTACAAAAAAGAATATGATTTCGTTCGGTGAAAACATCCCTAAAGTGATTCGATTAGGGAAACTCGTCGAAAGATTTGTCAGCCACCAAATACAACAAGATGAATCGATTACTATTTTGGATGAAAACACTCAAATCCATAAAAATAAAATAACATTAGGTGAACTGGATTGCCTTCTTTTACAGGATAAAAAACCTGTACATGTTGAAGTTGTTTATAAATTTTATTTATACGATACAACTGCAAACACTGCCACACTAGAACCTTGGATTGGCCCAAATAAAAGAGATAGTTTGATTCAAAAACTCGAGAAACTTCAAAATAAACAATTTCCCATTTTATTTCATGATGAAACTCGCAACTATTTACAACGATTTGATTTGCAAGCCGAAAAAATAGAGCAAAAAGTCTATTTTAAAGCACAATTGTTCGTTCCGTTTTTGCAAAAAGAAACTGTTTTTCCGTTCATAAATCAAAATTGCATAATAGGATTTTATATTATTCGAGAACAATTAAAGTTATTCCATAATTGTAAGTTTTATATTCCAACAAAATTAAATTGGTTAGTAATTCCGATACAAAATGTACCATGGATTTCTTTTGAAACATTTTCTGAAGAAATTAAAATTTCACTTGAAAATAAGCTTTCCCCATTATGCTGGCTGAAAAATAAAAATGGAACACTACAAAAGTTTTTTGTGGTTTGGTGGTAGCAATACTGCGACAAAAAGTGAATAAAAAATGATTTATTCCTTATGTTAAACGCTTAAATTAACCTTATTTTGCAAGCCATAAATAAATAGAATGCCAAAAACACCAACCACCTCTCAACTACTGCTAGCTCTAAAAAAACACTTTGGATATGATACTTTTCGAAAGCATCAGCAAGAAATTATCAGCTCGGTTTTAGAAAAAAAAGATAGTTTAGTAATCATGCCTACCGGTGGTGGAAAATCAATTTGTTTTCAATTACCTGCATTATTTTTTGATGGTATTACCTTGGTTATTTCTCCTTTAATTGCACTAATGAAAGATCAGGTAGACGGTCTAACAGCAAACGGTATTCCTGCTTCCTTTTATAATAGTAGTCAAAGTACCGAAGAACAAAATTCAATTATTGACAACATAATTCATTCTAAAGTAAAATTAATTTATGTTGCCCCAGAGAGCCTAGCGGGTTTGGAAAACATTTTAACGGAACAATATATAAGCTGTATTGCTATTGATGAAGCACATTGCATTTCTTCTTGGGGTCATGATTTTCGTCCGAGCTACCAGCAACTCGCATTTTTAAAGCAATCTTTACCTAAAGTACCCGTAATTGCCTTAACAGCAACTGCTGATAAAACAACTCGTCAAGATATTTTAGATCAATTGGGTATTTCAAAAGCCAAACAATTTATTACATCTTTTGATAGAAAAAACATCTTTTTAGAAGTTCGCCCAGCAAATGATCGAGTGACACAAATTATTGATTTTGTTAAAAAAAGACCAAATCAATCGGGAATTATCTATTGCTTAAGTAGAAAATCAACCGAGAATTTAGCACAAAAACTACAACAAAATGGTGTAAAGGCAGCATCTTATCATGCCGGACTTTCTTTTGAAGAAAGAACAAAAGTTCAAGAAGATTTTATTTTTGACAAAGTTGAAATAGTTTGCGCTACCATTGCCTTCGGTATGGGAATTGACAAGTCAAATGTGCGATGGGTCATTCATTATAATATGCCCAAAAATATAGAAGGATATTACCAAGAAATTGGCCGATCAGGTCGGGATGGGCTTGATGCAAAAGCCTTATTATTTCATAGTTACGCTGATGTTATTCAGTTGCGAAAATTTGCCGAAGGCTCTTCGAATGAAGATGTTCAAATCGCCAAATTGGAGCGGATGCAGCAATTTTCAGAAGCAACTTCTTGTCGCAGGAAAATTCTGTTGAGCTATTTTGGAGAACTCTTGGCTGAAAATTGTGGTAATTGTGATGTATGTAAAAATCCACCACAATTTTTTGATGGTACCATACTTGCTCAAAAAATACTCTCAACCATTGTTCGTTTGAAAGAATCTGAACCTATAAGTATGATAATTGATGTGTTAAGAGGTGCACAAAATGCAGCCGTTCTAGAGAAGAACTACCAACAAATAAAAACTTATGGTATCGGTCATGATATTTCTTGGAAAGATTGGCAACAATATATAATTCAAATCATCAATCAAGGCTATTGCGAAATTGCCTTTCATAAACACAATGCTTTACAATTGAACGATTTCTCTGAAAAAGTTTTGTTTAAAAACGAGAAAATATTTCTTACAAAACCAATAACTATACAAGAACAAAAACTTCAAAAAAAGGAAAAGAAAGCAAATACTGTTCTTAATACTGACTTATTTGAACGATTACGAAAAGTTCGAAACGAAATTGCAAAAAAAGAAAAAATTCCTGCTTATTTGATTTTTAGTGATGCTTCATTAAAAGAAATGGAACGTACCAGACCTTTATCAGATGCCGATTTCTTAAAAATAAGTGGTGTTGGTCAACATAAATTAGAAGTTTATGGGGATAATTTTATGGCTGAAATTGCTAATTTCATGAATGAAAAAATTACCAAAAAGAAAAAGAAATCAACACTGATAGTCACCTATGATTTATATAAAGACGGACTCACCATTGCAGAAATTGCCGAAGAAAGAAATTTAAGTCCAACCACTATTTATTCACATATTGCCAAGTTGTATTCCGAAGGAAAAGATATTAATTTATATGATTTTGTAACGCAAGAGGAAGTAGATCAAGTAGAAAAAGCCCAACATTTATTGGAATATCCCATAGCTTTAAAACCATACTTTGAATATTTTAAAGAAGAAATGGACTATTCTAAAATTAGAATAGCATTAAGTATTATTGAAAAATTATAAAATCTTATTTTTTAATAATTTTTGAACGGTCATTTAATGCATCAACTTTAAGTTCCGGATTACCATAAAGGTTTATTGAACTTTTATCACTTGCATATAACCGCAACACTTTGCTTATAAAAATGCTAATATCCGATGAATTTGAAATGTTCAAATTTGCAGTTGACACTTTCAAATTTTGAGCTTTTAGTGTTGAAGATCCTTTGGCATCCAATTTTAAATCAGTGATGTCTCCGCTAACTTTTGCTAGCGATTTTTGATTCATACCCATGCTCAAACTATCAAGAATCATATTTCCTTTTAATTCTGTTTTATCTTCTAAATCAATCAATGCTTTTTCACCTTTTAAATTTAATTTACCTGAAGATTTATCAAATAAATTTAGCACTAAACTATCAACTTTCAAGTCCAAATCAAAAAAGGAATCGTCACGTGATTCTAATGAAAACGTTTTAAAATCAATTGTATTTTTTGAAAATAATTTTGCATCATCTTTAATGACTATTTCCTCTAGATCTTCAAAATTTACTCTAATATCTATTTTTTTTGAGGAAGTAATTTTTTTTGTGGAATATATTTTTAAAATGTCATTATAAACTTCAAATTTCAAAATGTCAATTAAATTTTCATCCACTTCCAATTCATAACTATTGCGGTTACTTTTAAAAATAGTTACTTCTAAATTATCACTAATTTCAAGAACATGAAAATTATCCAAATTATCAGATTCTTTTGCAAGAACTCTGCTTCCCTTAATTTTATCTTTTTTTTGACTAACAGCTCCAAAAGATATGGTAAATAACATAAAAAAAAGTAAAAGTTTTTTCATTATAAAAGTGTTTATAGCAATTCAAAAATTAATCGAGCAGCAAAGGTACATTTTCCAAATATTCCTTAATCTCAAATAGTATAATTTTAAGAATTAATTTTAATTAATAACGAAATTAAATAATAAAAATAGCTTTTCATCATTATCTTCGAATTATTTTCTTTTTGCCTAAAATTTTAATTTTCTGGTCTTCCTTAGATATTTCTAAACTATTTTTTTACTGGTTGAATTTTGTGAATTTTGATACTATTTATTCCTAAATTTATCTTTATAAAATACGTATTTTGCACTCTTTTAGAACTCATTACTTATATAAAATAGATCAAATTGAAAGTCTGTATTGCCGAAAAACCAAGTGTCGCCCGTGAAATTGCTGCTATTTTAGGAGCAAACACCAAACACGATGGCTATTTTGAAGGAAATGGCTATGCAGTTACATTCACCTTTGGGCATCTTTGCACCTTATTTGAACCGAATGACTATAAACCATATTGGAAAAGTTGGGATTTGAATAATTTGCCAATGCTTCCTGAAAAATTTCAAACAAAAGTAGTAGCTAATTCCGGAATTCAAAAACAGTTTAAAATTGTTAAATCACTTTTTGATAAAGCGACTTTAGTCATTAATTGTGGTGATGCCGGACAAGAAGGAGAATTAATTCAGCGTTGGGTGCTGCATCAGGCAAATTACACCGGTGAAGTAAAACGCCTATGGATTTCTTCGCTTACTGCAGAAGCGATAAAAGAAGGTTTTGAGAATTTAAAGCCATCAAAAAACTATGACAATTTGTATTATGCAGGGTTTTCACGCGCTATTGGCGATTGGCTTCTAGGTATTAATGCAACACGATTATATACCGTCAAACACGGAGGTTATAAGCAAGTTTTATCGGTGGGAAGAGTTCAAACCCCTACCCTTGCGATGGTTGTAAATCGTTTTAAAGAAATACAAAATTTTGTTCCGCAGCCTTATTGGGAATTGCAAACCTTATATAGAGAAACCCTTTTTGGTTATGAAGAAGGTCGTTTTTTAAAACAGGAAGATGGAGAAGTTTTAGCGAATAAAGTTAAAGAACATGAATTTGAAATCATTTCTACCACTAAAAAGAAAGGTAAAGAATATGCCCCAAAACTATTCGACCTTACGGGATTACAGGTTTATTGTAATACCAAATTTGGTTTCTCGGCAGATGATACCCTAAAAATTGTCCAAAAATTATACGAGCAAAAGGTAGTAACATATCCAAGGGTAGATACTACATTTTTACCTAATGATGTCTATCCGAAAATACCGAAAATTTTAGCAAATCTAACTGCTTATTCTTCCTTAACGGAATCTTTATTAGGTAAAAAGATAAAAAAATCTTCCAAAGTTTTTGATGATAAAAAAGTAACCGATCACCATGCCATTATCCCAACAGGAATTCAAATAAATTTACAATACAATCAGCAAATAGTATATGATATCATTGTAAAACGCTTTATTGCAGTATTTTATCCAGACTGTTCCGTATCGAACACTTTGGTTCTTGGTAAAGCTGCTGATGTTGTTTTTAAAACCACCGGAAAAGAAATTTTAGTAAAAGGTTGGCGTGTTGTTTTTGAAAGCAGTGATGGTAAAGAGAAAAAAGAAACCGGAATTTTATCCAACTTTGTCAAAGGTGAAAAAGGACCACATGAACCTTCCTTTTTACAAAAAGAAACGAATCCGCCAAAGCAATTTACCGAGGCAACTTTATTACGTGCCATGGAGACTGCAGGTAAGCAAGTTGACGATGATGAAATGCGGGAATTAATGAAAGATAATGGTATAGGCAGACCGTCAACAAGAGCTAATATTATTGAAACGCTCTTCAAAAGAAAGTATATTGAGCGTAATAAAAAACAAATTTTACCAACTTCAACTGGTATTCAGCTGATCGATACGATTCAAAATGAATTACTGAAATCTGCTGAATTGACTGGGCAATGGGAAAAACAGCTCAAAGAAATTGAAAAAGGAAATTATAATGCAGGAGCTTTTATCAATAATATGAAGAAAATGGTTGATCAATTGGTGTATGAAGTACGAACGGAAAAAAAGGCGGCCAACATATCACACGCTACTGTAGTTCCCACTAAGAAAACTAATCCAACGAAAAAACAAAAAGGAATTACAGACGAAGTTTGTCCGAAATGCAAAAAAGGAAATTTGCTCAAAGGAAATTCAGCGTATGGCTGTAGTAATTTTAAAAATGGTTGTGATTTTGTGCTTCCTTTTTCATTCAAAAACAAAAAGATTTCCGAGAAGCAATACATTCGATTGTTGCAAAAAGATTCTACAGTCAACTTAAAAGGTTTTGAAACTGATCAAGGATTGGTGGAAGGATTAGTTCGTTTTGATGCTAATTTTAATCTCGTTTTAGAGCCTAAAAAATCTGTTACAAAACAAAAAGAAAATGATGCAATTGCTTGTCCGAAATGTAAAAACGGCCATGTTATAAAAGGAAAGACAGCTTATGGTTGCAGCAATTATAAAAGCGGCTGCGATTTTAGATTTCCATTTGAACTTATTCGTGAAAAGGCAAAAGGAAAACCTTTAAGTAAAGATTTAGTTATCGCCATTTTACATGGGAAAAACGAAATATAAAACTGTGGAACAGCATTTTATCTTATACAAACCTTATGGCTATTTAAGTCAGTTTATTTCTAAGCAAACCAAACGGAAAAACAAAAAAATGTTGGGAGAATTGTACGATTTCCCCGAAAACACCATGGCAATAGGCCGCCTCGATGAAACCTCTGAAGGACTTCTTTTTCTCACCACTGATGGCAAAATGAGTGAATTGGTGCGAAGTAGTAAAGTGGAAAAAGAATATTATGCGCAAGTGGATGGCGTAATTACAAAAGAAGCTATTGATTTGCTAAAAAATGGTGTTGAAATTGGATTTGAAGGCACCAAATATGTTACTAAAACTTGTGAAGCATTTCTTTTGAATCCAGCGCCAAATTTTCCCGAAAGAAGCAAAAAAATTAGAGATGAACGTCATGGACCAACAACTTGGATTTCGATTACCTTACGGGAAGGAAAATTTCGACAAGTGCGTAAAATGACTGCTGCAGTTGGTTTTCCAACCTTGCGTTTGGTTCGAGTTCGCATAGGTAATATCGAATTAGGTTCTATACAATTGGGAGAAGTTAGAGAAACTATAGATTTTTTAGGCTTGAATTCTTAATAATTGAAAGTAACTTTCTTATTTTCGCTGAAGCATGAATAAAAGCATCGTTATTATCGGATTTGTTTGGCCGGAACCAGAAACCACAGCTGCCGGAACTCGAATACTGCAATTGATTGAAATATTTCAAAAACAAGACTTTAAAATTACATTTTGCAGTACTGCTTTAAAAACAAAAAACTCTTATCCTTTAGAAAAATTAGGAATTGAAACCATTTCTATCACGCTTAATAACAGGAATTTTGATGACTTTATAAAGAAAACAAATCCAACTATGGTTCTCTTCGATCGTTTTTTAACGGAAGAACAATTTGGTTGGCGCATTGCGGAAATTTGCCCGAATGCTATTCGTATTTTAGATACTGAAGATTTACATTTTTTACGAAAAACTCGAAAACAAAATAAGGTAAACGAAAGCCTAAAATTAGAAGATTTTAACAATGATATTACCAAAAGAGAGATGGCAAGTATTTATCGTTGTGATTTATCATTGATCATTTCAAAATTTGAACTCCAACTTTTAACAAATTTGTTCAAAATAGATCCGGAAATTCTATTGTACATCCCTTTTATTTTTGATGCTTTAAGTGCGAACACTATTAATTTGCAACCAACTTTTGACCAACGGCAAGACTTTATGACTATCGGCAATTTCAAACATGAACCGAATTGGAATGCTGTTTTGCATTTAAAAACGACCATTTGGCCTCTCCTAAAAAAAGAAATTCCAGATGCTAAATTGCATGTTTTTGGGGCTTATGCACCAGATAAAGCAAAACAATTACACAATGAAAAAGAAGGTTTTTTAATCGAAGGTTGGGTAGAAAATAAACAAAAAGCTTTTGAAAATGCTCGGGTTTGCTTAGCTCCACTGCAATTTGGTGCAGGGCTCAAAGGAAAATTAATTGATTCCATGCTTTTTGGCACTCCAAGTGTTACTACTACCATTGGCGCAGAAGGTATGCATGATTCAATACCTTGGAATGGTTTTATCGCAGATGATCCTAAAGAATTTGTCAGCAATTCCGTTGCACTTTATTCTTCTAAAGAAATTTGGAATCAGTCCCAAAAAAATGGATATACAATTATAAATCAATGTTATACAAAAGAGGTCTTTGAAACTTTATTTTTTGATAAGCTTTATAAAATAGAAGAAAATTTAGAGAAACATCGTGCCAAAAATTTTATTGGCTCGATGTTATTGCACCATAGTTTAAAAAGCACAAAATTTCTCTCTAAATGGATAGAAGAAAAAAATAGAAATAATCAAAATTTATAACAAGGTCTGACTAAAATAATAGGCTAATAGACCCCATCCCAAAACTAAAAAGAGACCTCCAATTGGAGTTATAGGACCTAAAAATTTCCATTTTTTCCCTTTTGCGGTAGTAAAACACAAACCGTAAATACTAAAAGAAAAAAGTATTATTCCGAAAATAAAACAATAAGCAATAGCTTTTTCTAAAGTGCTTTCAAATTCAAAATTGAATCCGATAATTAATAAAACAATTGCATGATACATTTGGTATTTCACTCCGGTTTCAAAACTTTGCAATAATTCAGGAGTGAAAATATTTTTTAATTTATGCGCACCAAAGGCACCAAAAATAACAGAAAGCATGCCAAAAACTGCAGCAATTAATGGAATATTTATTGTCATAATATTTTTTGTTACTCTTCTCCGATAAGGTTAAAACCTCCAACCAAAAATTGGTCATCCTCTTTTAAAACAACATTTTCTGTCAATTCTTTAGATCCGTTATAGGTTTGCCCTAAGGCTATTTCTTTCTTGTTAAAACGGTATACACCATCGGTTTCTGATTCTAAAACTAATACATAGTTTTTATTCTCTACTTCAATAACAGCTTCTTCCGGTAAAGCATTGGCAATGGATTCTTCGGTAATTATGTTCGCCTCTACAAACATACCAACAATGAAATTGTGTTTTTCGTCATTTTTTAAGTGAGCATGCACTGGAATGGTTCTATTTTCGTCAATAGATTTACCAATTAAATGCACTTCTCCTTCGAAAATTTCATCTGAATATTCAGGAACTTTAAAAGTTACTTTTTGATCTTCCTTCAATTTTAAGATATCCTTTTCAAACACCTTTAACTCCAAATGAATATGATCTGTATTTATGATTTCCATAATGGGATCTGCAGGAGAAACAAAACTTCCTGTGCTAACATAAACAGCGCTGATACTGCCACTAATTGGTGCGTAAATCGTTACCATAGATGTGATTTTGCCGTTTTCTACGTTTTCAGGATTAATATTTAGCATTTCTAATTTCTTGCGCAAACCGTTATACATGGCTCTTGCTTTTTTGAAATTACTTTCTGCATTTAAAAAACTCTTTTTAGAAGAAATATTTTCATCGAATAATTCTTTTTGTCGATTGTATTCAGATTCTAAATAATTCAATTGTTCGGCAACTTCTAAATATTCTTGTTGCATCGAGACAAAATCCATATTTTCAATTGAAACTAAAGATTGTCCTTTTTTCACTTTATCTCCAATTAAAAGTGGTGTGTTTTTAATATAGCCACCTGAAAAAGCACTAATAATCGCTCTGCTGTTTGGAGGAACATCTACCATTCCGGTAGTTTTAATTGCTTTGGGAAAAGGCTTTTTATCTATTTTTACTAATTTCATTTTTTCTCCATCAAACTGATCTTTAGATAGTTCAATAGTTTGACTTGTCACCTCTATTTCGTTAGCAGTTTCAGAGCTCTCTTGGTTAGAATCTTTATTTTTTTCAGATGTACTACAACTCATGAAAAGCACAGAAATAAGAAAGATATATAGATATTTTACGATTGATTTCATAACAGAATTTTATAAGGTTAAATAATTTATTGCAATTACAGTTTGATTGTAGCCATTCAAATTATCGAGATAATTTAAAATAATCTCTTTGGCAGTTTCGATACTTTGAATGTATTGAAAGAAATCAATTTCACCATTTTTATAACTTAAAGAGGCCGTTTTCATAATTTCTTCGGATAAGTTTTTACCATCTTCTTCATAGTAAGATACCGTTTCTTCATATTTTTTTAACTGGCTTATCAATATTTCATGCTTCGCTTGAAGTTGCGTTTTATAGTCAACAGCCTCTTGCTCTGCAATTTGCATGGCAATTTTAGAAGCTTTTATCTTAGCCGCATTTCCGCTAAAAAGAAGTGGAATTTTTAATCCAACTTGATATCCAATTAAATTTTCGTTTAAGGTAGAATTTGTTCCTGAAAAATAATTCAGACTAATATCGGG
>CBDTUD010000040.1:0-24343 GCA_965363545.1 uncultured Flavobacteriaceae bacterium
CATCTCGTTTACACCGAGAGGGTCGGGGGTTCGAATCCCTCATTGCCCACTGGAAGAATAATAAATTCCACAAAAAAACCCGCAAACATCACTGTTTGCGGGTTTTTATTTTTAAAAATATGAAGGTTTATTCTAAATGTGCTGTGATTGTTTTTATAGTATCCCTAATATTCGGATTTAAGTTGACTCCCTTTGTTTTATTATCTAAAATTAACTTAATCAATAGTCAATATTTACTATGGTTTAATTTCTTGAGTAATCAGTACTATTTTCTAATCAAAAATTCAATATCTACCCGTCTAGCCAATTCATTCGTGGCTGATTCGTAATCAATTCCGTGGTACTGGGTTAGTATTCTGGTGGGGTGAATTCCCTTTGAAACCAATGCTTTTTTTACAGATTCAGTCCGTTGTAATGAAAGGTTTTCATTAAAAACGGGATTACCTTTGTTACTTGCAAAACCTTTAATATAAACATCAAAATTATCATTTTTAGACAAAATTTGAACCAAATCATCGAGGATGACCATCTGATTCAAATCCAGATCACTTTTATTACTTTCAAAAAAAAGTTGTTTTTTGAAATGGGAATAATTAGTTGACAAAGAATCATATATTATTGACGGTTGTACCGCTTTAACATTCATCGAGTTTTTAATGTCTAACAATTTTTTTTGAATAGAATCAAAATTAGCGTTGTATAAATTTGTTTCATTTAGTACTTCTTTAGCTACCACTTTTAATGCAAAATTTGAAGTATCTTTTTCATATTGGTTGATGGGTTGTTCTTCCTTTTTTGATTTATCAACATAAATTATTTTAATCTCATCTTTCTTCGCGGATTCGGAATTCTTAGGAATAACGACAACATTTGGGGTATTTACTTTCGAGTTTAACTGTTTATCCAACGAAGATTTTAATTGCAATATTTCATTTTGCATCGCTCTAATTTGATCCTCATTAACCTTACTTTTATTTCTATAAACCTCAGGATAGTTTGATTGATTTTCTAACTGAGCCAATTGTCGACGTAAATATTCAATTTCATAGGAGTTATCGAATTGAGTAACTTGTTTCAAATTATTATCAGTTATTTCATCTTTAGTCTTTTTGTGCTTTTTTAATGTTTTCGCCAACGATGTTATATCAGCTTCAGACATTACTACTTTGCTATTATTTTCAATTACTTGACTATTAATACTTATCGTATTTAATAAGGCCAATAATCCAAAAATTATTGTAGTTATACGTTTCATTGTTTATGTTTTTTTAGTTTTTTTATATCTTTTCAATCTAAAGCTTTTACACTTTATTCTATAATTATTTTCTCGAAATTAGTCAGAGATTTAAGTTTTATTTCGACTTGTTGAAAATAAAAATAAATCTATACTCCTTTAACACAGGAATTATCATAAAGTCACAAAATATTTTAATTTTTTATGTGACTTAAATGAATTTTGTGTGTTATACAATTGTATTAACTTATTCAACTAATTTAAATTAAGATGAAAGATATATTAAAATTTTGCTTGGCAATGATTTTTATCACTTTTTTAGTAGGGTGTGAGCCTGGGAGCAATGCTAAAAGTATTGATCAATTAAATGAAATTAAAAGCGAAACCTTATCCAGTAAATTTAAGTATCTGGATTCCATTAAAGATGTGGGTTCACAAATTGCTTCTTTGAACTCTTCCTTAGATTATAGTCGTTCGGAAATCAATGGGTTAACTAAACAAAAAGATTCAATCAAAAATTTAGTAAATCAGATAGAGTCGGCTTTAACAAAATTGAAATCGGACAAATTAGATCCAGGAGTAAGCGGGGTAAATGCTAAGTTAAATGAGTTGAAAGGAAAAAAGGAGAATTTTCAAGAACAACTGATTTTACAGAATGAAGAAATTGCTTTAGCTGAAAAGAAAATAGAATTATTAAAGGAAGAAAAATTAGTATATGATGCCCAAAAACAGGCTTTATGGGATAAAGGAGCCGCTCCTGCAGAATTCAAAAATGTCGATTCCTTATTGGCTGAAATAAAGAATAAGTCAACTGAGCAAAAATATAAATTGAAGAATTTAAATAGATCTATTGGTGAAAATAATGAGCAAATAGCCATAATAGATGAGCAAAGAACATCCTTGAGCAAGAAAATTCGTGAAAATTACTCTGCACAAGAAATTTTTGATGATTATTCAAAAGAAGAGAAGGATAGACTTACAAAGAGACTAGTTTCTATAGATGAGAAGCTAAAGAGTTTATTAGAGGAAGAGTCTGAATTGAATAATGAGTTGGCGTTAAGGTCAGGCGAAAAGAAATATTTAGAAAATAAACAAAGTTCAATAATTGAAAATGAAAAAACTGTAAATTCTAATTTAGAATCAACCCAAGAACAACTACAGATTAATGCCGATAAAAAGAAAAGCAGATTGAATATTGCTTTAATAGTTATTGGTTTTGCAACTATTTTAATAGTGTTATTCTACATAGTTGGAAAAAAAAGAAAACAAAAACGAACTAAAAACTCTAAAAACTCTAAAAAATGAAAACAAATAAAACGAAAAAAACAAAACCAAATTTTTTTCAAAAATTAATTGGAAACGTTGCCGAAAATGTTAAAGAAGGGGCGTTACTAGTAGGTGAAAAAGTTACGGAAACTTCTGCTAAAGCATACGTGGCAAGTACTGAATTGGTTACGGAAACTTCAGAAAAAATACATGAATATACAGAGAAGCAAACGTTGCTTAAAGAAGAAAAAATAATTTTAGAGCAACAGCAACAATTGAAATTAAGTTTTGGGGATATTAGCCTCAATCATTATTTAATAAATGATTCATTACATAAAAGTTTTTTAACGACTAAAGCGGTTAAGGTTTTAGTGGAAAAGTATAAATCGAATGAAAAACGAATTGTAGCAATTCATAAAGAAATTAAAAAAATCGAAAATCATATAAAATGAAATACATATTAATTTTTGTTTATTTCGTAGTAAGTATTTTGCTTTTTGTTTTGAATTGGGACTTATTTACCACAGTAGTAAATGTTGATTTGGGTTTTGGATCATACAATCTTTGGCCATTTTTTCTATTGCAAATATTTGGAGCATTGCTATTGGGAATATTTGCCTTAGTTGATGGAATGAAAGATTTAAAACGAGAAGTAAAAATTTCTGAACTTCAAAATAGGGTTATGCAACTTGAAAAAGACATTGAAATTAATTATTTAAAAGAAAGCAGAAAAATTGAACCAGTTTTAGGCCAACCATTGATTTCTAAATCTAAGAATTAGCAAAGCCTATTTTTCTAAAATGATTAAACTATTTACGCAAAAAGAGAATGGAAGGTTGTAGACTAATTTCAATTATAAAATTAACTTAAAATGAAAAAATTAAACGTATTATTATTGTTATGCACCTTAATTGGTTTAACAGCAAAAGCACAGGTAAAAGATATAAGTTTAACCTTATCACCAACAGGGGAATATACTTGGTGGGATGACAAAGCAGGATTTAATGACGGAGTTTTAATTGGGGGTAATCTAGGCTTTGGCTTTGGCGAGTATTTGGAAATTCGTGCTATTTATCAGCAGTCGTTAGATTTAAAAACAAATTTTGAAAATTTTGGGTTAACCAATTATAATGCTGATTTATTTACCGAACAAGATGTTACATTAACACGATGGGGTGGAGAGTTTAAAGCCAATATCGGTACAAATAAATTAAGCCCTTATATTACAATTGGTACTGGAATACAATCTTTTGAATTGGACAACATGGATAAATTAGAACAGATTTACGCCAGTTTAGGTTTAGGGATAAAATTTAACATAGCAAAAAGAATAGTTTTTACATTAGAAGGTAAAAACACCACTTATAGATTTGATGCAGGTCAAAACTTACTTACCGATGCTGATAAAACTGCGTTTGGCACCACTGATGCAGATTTTTCCAATGAAAGACTAAGCAACTGGTCTGTAATGGGTTCACTTCAGTTTTATTTGGGTGGACGTAGACCAGGTACTTTGTCACCTTTAGATCAAGCATATTTAAACCAATTTAAAGGCGGTTTTAAAGGGTTACAATTTGTCTTGGAACCTAGTGCTAACCATTTAACTTTTGATGATAATTCATTATTTAGAGATACTTATATGATAGGGGGTTATGCTGGTATCGATTTTAACGAATATGTAGGTATTAGAGGATTTTACCTTCAAGCAACTGAAAATGACGAGCTTTCAACAAGTTTTGATAAATTATCAATGTACGGTTTGGAATTTAGAGCCAACCTGAATGATGGAAATGGAGTTATTCCTTATTTAATTTTAGGCGGTGGTTATTTAAATCCAGAATCTCAATATATGGGAATAGACAGCCTAAGTGTTGAAGGTACTGAGTTTGCATCAGCTGGTTTAGGCTTGACTGTTCCCTTAGGTAAAAATGTTGCAATAACTGGAGGTGCAAGAGCTATGGTTACTTCAGGAGCTGATATTACGGACATTAATGGTCCTAAAGATTTACAAACTCATTTTATGTATAATGTAGGCTTGAAATTTAATTTAGGCAAAAAATCTAAATCGCCTAACATCATTTATCAAGATAATTTAAACAAAGAATTGGATTTCCAACAAACTGTGAACAATCAAAAAATTCAACAATTAAAAAGTGAGTATCAAGATAAGATTAACAATTTAGAATTAAATCTTAAAACGGCTTATGAAGCTAAAGACGTGGATAAGGTTGTTGAATTGTTGGAAGAGAAAAATGAGGTAACAAAATCTTTAAAACAAGTTGAGGATGTAGAAGTGGTTCAAGCAGAAAAACTAAATGTTCCTCCCGTTGCTAAAGTAATACCAAAAGAAACTACCCAAGAAAAATTGATACAAATGACTCCGGCAGAATTTGAATCTCTAATTGACAAAATCCTTAAAAATTTGGATGAAACACCTGAGATACAAACAAAAAGTGATATCAATCCTAATTATAATAACAATGATGCTCAATCGCAAATTGATTTTTTAAATAAAAGAATTGACTTACTTGAAAGATTGTTATTAGACGTAAATGCTAGAAAGGCATCTAACGGCAATATGCAGAACTATGGTGTATTGGAAAATGACATGTCAGAGAAAATATTGAGTAGATTGGAAGAGTTAAATCAAAAGATTGATGGGAATTCAGCTAAATTTGACACTGAAAAAAATGAGGCTCAAACCATTATTGTAACACCTACTTCAACTATAGAAGGTGAGGTAGAAACAGAGATTATAGTATTGGATGATCAAGGCAAGGTTATTGAAATTGAAGAGGTTAATACGGCATTATTTAAATACAATAGTTCTTCTGTTTTTGGAGGTGTTAATATAGGAGGAGCCACTACTGCTAATTTTGGTTTTAGAATGTATTATGATATTAACAAAACGAAATTACAGTTTATGCCAGAAATCTATGTAGGCGTTGGCAAAGAAACATCTTATGGGCTATCCGGTAATGTAATATATCCAATATCTTTAAAAAATGAAAAGGTAAAACCATATATTGGTGCAGGTCTTGGTTTTGGAAAGATAAATGATGAATCAAAGGGTAACTACAATATCATCATTGGGGCAGAACTACCTTTTCTGCTAGAAAATCTTTATGTTGACTTTACTACACGCAATTTGTTTGATTACAATCAATTGGCGATTGGTTACAAATTGAATTTTTAAAACAATTTAGATTTAAAATAAAAAATACCAGTCGAAATAATCTCATTTTGACTGGTATTTTTTATGTTATAATCTGAGTCGAATTAGCTAGTTTATTATTTAAAACTCAATTAAAGATTCAAATGGTTGTGATTATTTGCAAGCTCTACCCATCGCAGGAGCAGTAGTTTCATAAACCACTAATATCGTCGCCAATATTTATGGTCTGGTATGGAAAGTAAATTAACTGAAAAGATTTTTACCACGATAATATTATTTTCTTGAAATTAATTTCTTTTTCATGGAAATCAAGACACCAACTAAAACGCCTATGCCAAAACTACCAAGAATGACTAAAACACGTGACATTGATATCTTCCAAGCAAGAAATTTTACTTCAGTAACTTCTACATTTTGTATTGAGAAAAATACAATTAAAGTTGCAAAGAATAATGCGAGAACAGTCTTAAATTTCATGAGTAAATTATATTAAGTGTATAAAAAAATGATTAGAACAAATCTACAATTATTGCAGAATGCAATTGTAAGTTTGTTATATAAATTCTACTTCTTAATTATTTTAGATTTATCGTTCAATCCATCAACCTTAATTTCCGGATTGCCATAAACATAAATATCAGATTTTCCAGAGGCATAAATTTTTAATTCTTTGGCAGCAAAAACATAAATATCAGAAGAGTTAGAAGCATTAATTTCTGCAAAAGTTGTTTTTAACTTTTTAGCTTTTATGTCAGAAGATCCTGTAGCAACCAATTTAAAATTTCTAACATCTCCGGTTAAGTTCATATCTGCTCTTTTGTTGATGATAATATCCAAATCATCAATAACAATATTGCTTTTTAAATAAGCATTGTCATTTAATATTAAAGAGGCTACGTCACCTTTTAACTTCAATTCACCATTAGAACTTTTATCCAAATTGAAAACACTTTTTATAGCGTTAATTTCAAGTTCATATTCAGAATCATCGTTAGCAGTAAATGTCAAATCTGTAAAATGCAATTTCCCTTTAGAATTCAATTCAGCTTCGTTATTTAGTGTTATCGTATTTACATCGACAAAAGTTAAATTAATTTCAAGTTCTTTATTTGTTGTGATTTTACTTGATGTGTAAATTTTTAATACACCGTTAAAAATATCAAACTTAACCACATTCACTAGGTTTTCATCCGTTTTTAAGTGATAACCATTTTGGGTAGTTTGTGTGACATTAACTTTTAAATTATCGCTAATTTCAATAGAAGCAAAGCTATCTAATGAACGATAAACATCAGTAATTATCTTGTTTCCTTTTATCGTTGATTTTTTTTGAGACTGAACTGTCATTCCAAAAGATAAAGAAATCACTAGAATTAGTATAATTTTTTTCACTTTAGATTTATTATAGTTTATATAATAACACAAAACACCTTAAAACGTCACATTTTCTTTTAAATAAACTAATCTTCAATTTCAATTTGACTAGAAACTACATCTTTAATGGGCAAAACCACTTTCCCCTTGGCTGTTCTTATCGTCATTGTAATGTTTTCAATGGATTCAACCGTTCCAACTATGTTATTACATGTTATTTTTTGACCAATTTCAAAGTTCTTTCTAGTGAAAAATGTTTTTAACAAGTCTCCTACAATTTCTTTAGAGCCAAAACCAAGACCAATAGCAATAGCACCTAAAAAAGCGCCTAAAATAATGGTCAAGTTATTGGTAATAATATCGGTTTGAATACCGGCTTGATTTAAAGCGGTTACCGTTATAATTATTGCAATGATGTAAAAAACCAAGCTACTTATGGGTTTTGCGCCAACCAAATCGAATGATTCGAACAAACCTTTAATGGCTTTTTTAACAAAATTAGCAATATAAAGACCAACCATAAACAAAGCTATCGCACTAAAAAGTTTTGGTAAATAGCTCAGTAATTTTCCAATTTCTATTGAGACTATTTCCCAGTTCATAATATCTGCGGCAACAATTAAGAATACTAAAAATAAAATCCACTTTACAAAACTGAGGATAACTTTTGAAGTATTAAATTTTAAATCATTCTCGCCAAAAATTTTCTTCTCATTAATTATTTCTGTCAGTTTATCAACTTTTGAAAATTTTAATATTCGCCTTAAAACCATGATGACTATTTTGGTAATAAGCCATCCTATTATTATAATTAAAATAGCACCAATTATATTAGGTACTGCTCTCATAATATTCAAACCCATTTCATTAAGGGAGTTAAATGTCAAATCTTTCCAGTTTGTTATTGTTTCCATTTTATATATATTAAATTAGGTTAAGGTTTGTTTTTTTTTCTTTTAAAAAAAGTTTCGACCGCTTTTGCATAATCCAATGAAAAAAGACTCATCATATCAATAAATAATTTAAAAGAGTTAACGTTCTCCATTACTTCTTTTTTCATTTCTTTAGGGGCTTCTTTTGGCGGGTGCCCAATTTTTCTAAAAGGATTTTCCACTCTTTATAGTTTTTCGTTATACACTTTTATAATTTTGGCCTTAGCCCTTTTTAATCTCATTTTAACAGCACTTTCGCCAATTTTCATGGTTGTAGAAAGTTCTTTGATACTGATATCGTCTTGATATTTTAAGAGTAGTATCATTTTTTCATCAGGATCAATTAATTCTAATGCTTTTTGTAATTTATCTACCCTTAATTGAAATAGACTGTAATCGTCAGTTTCAATTAACAATCGTTCATCTTCAATTGTTATGGACTGTTTTTGAATTTTCTTTGAATTTTCTCTAGTAATATAATTTACACAATGATTGTAGGTAAACACATATAGCCAAGCCGAAAATTTTGATATAGGTTTGTATTGTCCAAGATTTATATAAAGCTTTATAAAAACATCTTGAGTTATATCCTTAGCTTCTTCAGTATTTTTTGAAAAAGAATAACATTTATTATAGACGATATCACAATATCTATCATACAAAATGCCAAACAGCAAAGTGTCTTTAGTTTTAACAATTTTTTGAACTAATTGTTCGTCAGTTAAAGAATGAATTGAACTATCAATTTTCAAGTTTGGGATATTGGTTGTTAAAATAACACGGATTTTTAAAAAAAGTCACATTAATTTTTAGGAAATCTTAAAAAAATCATTTATTTGCTTTATTAGGCAAGTTAAAAATAAAATTTAATAGTTTTATAAAACTACATAGATGAAACACACCTTTAAGGATTCAATTCTTTTTTTATCATTTTTATTTTTCGCTAATTAACCTTTTAGGATACAAAAATTAGTAGTGTTAAACTATTGTGCAAAATTGTATTATCAAATAGCTAAAATAGCTTCGTTTCTAAAAATTTATAAAACAGGTTTTACTCCTTTTCCGTGTTACCCAAGCGGATATTATACCAGTCGATTTTTCTAGAGAGGTACATGACAATTCCTAAAATTGTAAACAAGCCTAAACTGCCGATCAATAAGGCATAATCTTCCAATTGAATAATGGTGAATATGAAAGAATATAAAATCAGTAATATTCCTAAAATTAATAGCGCAATTTGTTTTGATTTTAATATTGCGAGGGTATAAAGCGAAATCATACTCAATGTTAAAATAGAGGCAAGAATATAAGCCATATTGAAAGTAATATGCTCACTAAAAGAAAGCAATAAGGTGTAAAAAATAATCAATGCTATTCCTACCAAAAAATACTGAATCGGATGTATAAACACCTTGTTTAAAATTTCAACGAAGAAAAAGGTCATAAAGGTTAAGGCTAAAAATAAAATAGCATATTTCGCCACGCGGTAGGCCTTTTTGTAATTATCTACAGGTAATAATAAATCCGTACCAAAAGCGCTATCATCTATATTGAACGAACTTCCAATCCATTCTTGTGGGTAATTTCGATTGAGATGTAAAATATTCCAATTCGATTCAAAGCCATCCTTGTTAATTGTGCGGCTATCAGGTAAATAAGCCCCCGTAAAGCTAGGGGTGTTCCAATTAGAAGTAATTTTTACATCGGTGGTTTTCCCAACAGGGGTGAAATATAAATACTGACTACCTTTTAAATCAATTTCTGTGCTGAAATCATAATCGGTTAGGCTGTCTTTGTCAATTGTGATACTGGCATTAATTCCGCTCGAAACAATATTTTTAGAGGTTAAGCCGGAATTAAAAAAAACAGTTTGATTGTTCCAATTCAATTTGATTTGCTTTTCAATGCCTTTTAAGTCGGTGATACCAAAACTAAGAGTTGCCTTGTCAAAATGGACATCCTTTTTATCGACGTCAAATTTTTTAAAATCGATATTGTTAAAATTTCCTTTGAATTGGAGGTTGGTCTCGTAAACGACCACTTCGTAAATCCCTCGATATCTCTTTTCTGGATTTATTTGTCCTACAATTTCTAATTTTTCTGGCAAAAAATGAGCCCATTCCTTGACTTTAATAATTTCATTAACGCTGTCTTTTTTATTAAATTTTTTGATGTATTTATCGTATGGTATCGAAATAAACGGACCAGATAAGGTTTGGCCGTTACCCCATTTCGAGCTTACTTCCATAATGGCATCTCGTTGCACATACTCTCTTTCATCGATCAAGCTTTTTACCATTGATGTAGGAATTAATAAGATCAGAACTAAGAAAATAATAATTCCTATTTTAAAAAAAATATTGGTTTTTAAATTTTTCATAGGGTTTTGTTGGGTTAGATTTTAAGCTATATTGGGTGACGCCGTTTTTGAGTTTAGGAAGTTGCGATTTTATATTCGTATTTTTCGATGCTTAAAATTAAACTTATTTTGTTTTGTAATCAGTATAAATTTTTTAATTATCAATATTTTGAAGTTATTATTTATTTACAATTATTTTAATCCACTTTTTGACAACTTCTCCTTCCAAACAAATATACCCGTAAATCCATTAAGGTTATAAAATATAAACATCTTTTGATGCACATTAAAAATAAAAAACCATCTCAAAAGTAATTTTGAGATGGTTTTTTTAAAGTAATTAAACTGTCATGCATACGCACGACTTTTTATATCAATTTAAGTCATTTATCTAGTTTACAGGTACTATTAATTCAATGGTTCCAGCATCAAAAACTTCTCCTACTTTTACTTGAATGGTATCCTCTGATTCAAATTCGATGAAGCGATTGTCTTCGATTTTAAGAGTGTAATTTCCTGCAGATAGACCTTGAAATAGGAAGTCTCCATTTTCATTGGTCAAGGTTTGCGCGAAAATTTCAGTATCATCATCTTGCTTATAAATCTTGACTATAATATCTTCAAGAGCAACAGCTGTAGTTACAGCATCATTCACATCATCGCCTATTACTTTTCCGCTTATAGATCCAGAATTAACTTCTGTATTGACCCGTAATACCGGTTTTAATATATATTTACCTGAATTGCCTGCTTTTACTATCGATTTTTGCACATCCCAGTCTAAAATAAAAGTATAGGTAAAACCAGATTCCAACTCGGTATCCAACTTTAATTTTAACCCTGATTGTTCGGCACTCGGGGTGTCTAAATGAATTGGTTCGGCCTCTCCTTCGATTACAATTGTATTATTATCACTTAATACCAATCTTATTTGATCCAACTTACCGGAAGGAATGATTTCATCGGTTAATAAAAGATTATTGCCAGCAATAAGTTTGGTTAAATCAACTTGTATCGGATAGCCGTTTTCAGGAGAAAAACTGGTCCAACCCCCTTCGTTTTCAGAGCTATTATATTGAATATCAATTATTTCAATATTAACTTCTTCGTAATCTCCAGGAGAATCTACTAATTTTAATTGAATTCTCGCTGTTTCGTTGTCTGCAGTACTATCATTATTACAACTTTTTAAGCCCAAGGCGATCACTAAAGCAAAAGCCATTAGAATTACATTTTTTTTCATAGTTTATTAATTATATAATTATAAAAACAAAGATAGATCTCCTTTCTAAAGCAATCCTCAAGTTTTACTTAAACAAAAACGTTTATTGAAGAATAAAATTATATAAGTATAAGAAGTTGATGCACTTTGGCAGTTATAGGAAGAAAAATAATGGCAACTATTAAAAATAAAAAAAAACTTAAATTTTTAATTTAAGTTTTTGTACTTTATTAGTTTCCCCTCAAAAACATTAAAGCGTTCAAAGTTACTTTAATTATTATATGAATTTTATGACATTTGTCATGTAAAAATTATCGTAATAGCTTCAAAAAGAGTGTTGTGGAGCAAGTATATTGTGTTAAAACAATTTTTAGCAGAAAAATAATTTCTTTAAAACTAGTAATTTTTCTACTTGTTGGGCATAAAAAAAGGGCTTGGACAAGTTAAATCCAAACCCCATCTAATCCGAAGATTAATCTTGAGTAAAATGTTTAAAAAAAATCAGAAATTAAATAAATAAGCAAATTTCCAACTTTTTCTTTTTCTATCTTTAATATTTGAAGCTCTTTCTGTTTGAAGAGTGTCAAAATATATTCTTCCATTATTGTTAATTTTCGCTTTTACGCATCGCAACCTTTGTTTTTCGATACCAAAAGCTTCAAAACTTCTCGATGTACTTTTTTCGAGCAGTACTAAATTTCGCCCTTTTAATTCGTTCAACGCAACTTCAAGGGCTTCGCAATCTTCATCCACAAAAGTGATATCGACAAAACTGCCATTATCATATTTGCTTAGATGATCCAAAATTTTGAATTCCAAGTTCATAGCTTTGCTTTATAATTTAGATGTGCATATTGCAATAGGGTTGCGTAAAAAAAGTAAAAAAGATTCATTATTTTTCATAAAATATTTTATCGATCAATTATTTGAAAGTTGTACGTTATAAATCTTCCTAAAGAAAAATTTAGATTATTGATAATTAGTTGTTTAAAAGGAGAGTTTTTATCTTTTGTAGAGCCTAAAAAATGGGGGTGTATTAATTTCTAATTTTTAAAAGTCATGTAATTTCCGTAACATTACCAAACAAAAAAATAAACTGAATTTATAAGCGAATGAACCCAGAATTAGAAGACGCGAAAGACGAAGTAATTATTGAGAATATTGAATTAAACATTTGGGAAGCATTGATACCGGTAATTGCTTTGGTGGGTATGTTGGCTTATAATGTTTTTGTTTATGGAGATGACGCTTTAAGCGGATCAAATCAATTTATACTTTTGATGGGTGCTTCGGTAGCTGCAATCGTAGGCTTTTTTAATAAGGTTCGGTATGAGGACATGATTGAAGAGGTTGCCAATAATTTAAAATCAACTGCAGGGGCCATTTTAATTTTACTATTTGTTGGCGCTCTTGCAGGTACTTGGTTGATAAGTGGCGTCATTCCTACAATGATTTATTACGGACTTAAGATTTTGAACCCGACCATATTTTTACCAGCGACTGTCGTAATTTGCGCAGTGATTTCGATTGCAACAGGGAGTTCTTGGACAACTTCTGCAACCGTTGGTATTGCTTTGATTGGTATTGGTGGCGCGCTTGGTATTAATTTGGGTATGGTTGCCGGTGCGGTATTATCCGGTGCTTATTTTGGAGATAAAATGTCACCGCTTTCCGACACCACAAATTTAGCTCCTGCAATGGCTGGTACTGATTTGTTTACGCATATTCGCTATATGACTATTACCACAGTTCCAACTATTATCATAACACTTATTGTTTTTATCATTATAGGTCTTTCTATTGATACTTCCGGAAACGCAGATACTTCTACTATTTTAAATTCTATTGAAGAATCTTTTCATATCACTCCATGGCTATTTATCGTGCCAATAGTAGTTATTTTATTAATTATAAGAAAGACACAACCTTTGATAGCACTTTTGATAGGTACACTTTTAGGAGCTGTTTTTGCTTTAATTTTCCAACCGGATATCGTTCAAAATATTACAAATGCACCTGCGCTGGATTTTAAGTCCGCTTATCAAGGTCTTATGAATGCTATGACCATAGAAACTCAAATTGAAACTTCAAATGCTGCTTTAAATGATTTGTTTAAATCTGGAGGTATGAGCGGAATGCTCGGTACGATTTGGCTCATTATTTGTGCCATGGTTTTTGGCGGTGTTATGGATGCAATCGGAGCCTTGTCGAGAATTAGCGGAGCGCTATTAAAAATGGCAGATTCTGTTTTTGGTTTATTTGCGAGTACTGTGGTGAGTTGTTTAGCTTTAAATGTTACCGCTTCCGATCAATATTTAGCGATTGTTGTTCCAGGTAAAATGTTTAGTGAAGCTTATAAAAAGAGAGGTCTCGCACCAGAGAATTTAAGTAGAACTTTAGAAGATTCTGGCACGGTAACTTCGGTTTTAGTGCCTTGGAATACCTGTGGCGCATACCAATCCGGTGTTTTAGGAGTGAGCGTAACGGACTATTTTATTTACGCTATTTTTAATTATTTGAGCCCGTTTATGACCTTGCTTTTTGCTGCATTTCATATTAAAATAAAACAGTTGCAAGAATAATCTCATCATTAAGCTTGAAATTCAGAAAAATTTATCCACTTTGTTTGCAATTACAAGCTTACTTGTTGTTTTTTTTTCAAGAAAATGAATAGTGCGTTTATTTTTTTTGGGAGTCGCAATACTGGGATATATTGGCTTCGGTTTAGAAAATTATCTAAAAAAAACAAGCGCTCAATTTTGCTTTTTTTATTTTGTTAGGCAGGCAATTGCGATTTGCTCAGCACATTTTTCTCCATCGATGGCAGCAGAAATAATTCCTCCGGCATAACCAGCACCTTCCCCACAAGGGTAAAGTCCTTTTATTTGTGGATGCTCCAAAGTAATAGGATTTCTCGGAATGCGTACCGGTGAAGAAGTTCTTGATTCTGGTGCATGAACAACGGCCTCATTGGTTAAATATCCCTTCATGGTTTTGCCAAATTGCTTAAATCCTTCTTGTAAAGTTTTGTGTATAAAAGCAGGTAAAACTTCGCCTAATTCTACAGAAGTAGTGCCCGGCGCATAGGAGGTTTTCGGAATGTCGCCAGAAAGTTTTCCTTGCGTAAAATCTACCAAACGCTGGGCAGGCACTTTTTGTGTTTCACCAGCCAAATACCATGCAGTTTGTTCTATTTTTTGTTGGAATGCCATTCCTGCTAAAGGTCCTTTATCTTTATATATCGCAAAATCTTTTAGATTTAATTCTACAACAATACCAGAATTGGAAGTTGGCTGGTCTCTTTTACTCGGTGACCAACCATTCGTTACTACTTCTCCAGGCGCTGTCGCACAAGGAGCTATTACACCGCCGGGGCACATACAGAAAGAATAAACACCTCGATTATTTACCTGTTTTACAATACTATATGGAGCAGGAGGTAGGTATTCTCCTCTTGCGTCGCAATGGTATTGAATTTGGTCGATCAATTGTTGTGAATGCTCTACTCGAACGCCTAAAGCAAAAGGTTTTGCTTCAATTTGAATTCCTTTTTTGTGCAATAATTCAAAAATATCTCGTGCTGAATGTCCGGTTGCCAAAATAATTTTATCGGCATTTATATTGGTGCCATTTTGAGTTTGCACTCCTGTAATCGCATTATTTTTTACTAAAATATCGGTAACACGAGTTTTGAATAATACTTGTCCGCCATATTGAATAATAGTTTCCCGAATAGCTTGAATTATTTTAGGTAGTTTGTTGGTTCCTATATGCGGATGTGCATCGATAGCAATATTTTTTGTTGCACCATGGGCAATTAGCAAATCGAGAATTTGGTTAACATCACCTCTTTTTTTCGAACGGGTATATAATTTTCCGTCAGAATAGGTTCCTGCACCACCTTCGCCAAAGCAATAATTAGAATCTTCATCGACCAAATGAAATTTAGTGATGGCAGCGAGATCTCTTCTTCTTTCGCGAACATCTTTTCCGCGCTCAATTACAATTGGTTTTAAACCGTTTTCAATTAATTTCAAAGCAGCAAATAATCCAGCCGGACCAGCGCCAATAACGATGACTTCTTTTGCATTACTAACATCGTTGTAATTCGGTAGGTCAATCGGTTTGTCTTTATAATCTTCTTGTAGATAAACGGCTACTTTGAGGTTAATTTTTACATTTTGTTGTCGAGCATCGATCGATCGTTTTAAAATTTCTACATGTGTAATTTCTTTCGGATCCAAATGCTGTTTCCGGGAAACGAAAGTTTTGAGTTTTTCTTGGTTTTGAGCGATTTCCGGACTTACTTGTAGTTGAAATTCTTGTATCATTTGAAAAATAATCGATTTAAAAAAACAAAATTAGGCATTCACTTTCAAAGTAATCCTGTAAGCGAACAATATTGCAAGATTTTAAATAAAGAAGTTCCAAACCAACCCAAAACGAACAGTAAAATCACGATAAGGATAAGTTGGTGCAGCAAAAAAATCTTGTTTGCCAAAATCAGAATTAAAATGTTCTAGGTTAAGATACAACCGTATGGTTCGAATTTGGGCGTTGACGAAGAAATCGAAAAGTGGATAACCCCCAAATTCTTGATCATTTTGCAAATAAAATTCTGAAAGTAGCGGATTGTAACTATTCATATAATATTTACTGAAATACTTAAAAGATACACCCGTTTGTAAATATAATGGTTTGCCTTTGAACAAATAGTTAGAATAGTATAAGGTGTTTCGAGTTATAAAATCGGGAACTCGAAAAACCGTACTTCCGCTGGAAACATTTTGATAAATAAACTGATTGTCCAGAGCAAATTTCCCAAACTTAATCTCTTTGCTTATTTTTATTTTTAGGTAGTTCACAGATCCCGAAAATTGTGTTGGTTTTGTTTGTCCGCCTTCTTCAGGAGCATCAAAATAGGTGTAATTCGTTATATTGGTAATTTGTGCAGAAGCGTAAATCCATTTTTTAGCATCCAGTTCGATACCAAAAGAGGTTGTTTTTTCATTGCTGAAATTATTTTGCCAATTATAACTTTTGTAATCACTTTGGTTTAATATAAAATTAAAATTTGGCGATTTACTGTTAGAAAAAGCATTGGCTCGAACTTCAAAAACACTGTCTTTTACATAACTTGCAGCTCCAGAAATGTTGTAGCCTGTTAAATCTCCGGCGATAATGCTTGAGGCATCAGCGTTTACGTTGAATTTTTTAAAGTTTGTTTTCCATTCTCCACCAACTGATAGTGCATTTCCATTTAAGTTAGAATCAATAATTTGATCCTCGGTTATAACGATACTTTTATAGGCGTAATTGTATTTAAAATGACTCACTTTAAAACGAACTTCACCAAAAATATCGGGTGCATTTGCACCTAAATATACCTCATTAAATAGTTTGCTGTATTTTAATTTATCATCAATACTCGTTGTAAAAGCATCACCAAATAAAGTGCTAGCAGCATCTTGATTGTATTGATAATTTTTACGTTCATAATTAAAATTATGACCTATACGTACATCAAAAGGGCGTACTTTAATCGTGTCGTTTTTTTGCCATAATTTGTAATAATGGTCTATAAAATATCTATTGCCACGTAATACATTATTGGCATCGGTAAAATTTGTAACCAATACGTTTCTATCTTTAAAATTGGGGTCGTTAGTAACGAAATCTTCGATAGATTCATCTGTAAGGCCACCATTTTCATTGTTAATTAAATCTTGCGCTGCAATATGCGAATGATTGTTATAGCGTTTATTTTTAGTATGGTAATTTATAGTAGCACGCATATTGCCATAATCGCTTAAGGCATTTCGATAATTTCCCAAAGATCGCAATCCGCGAAAAGCGATAGAAGCATTGAATTGTTTAGAGGTATTGAAAGTAAAAATTCCATCTAAAACTTGGCCTTGCTCTAAACCAGTTCGATACATTAATTCGGTCGTTGGCGTTGGCACATAATAGTAGTCGATATCTTCCGGTTCAAAATAATAAAAGTGTTTTGCGCGAGCACCAATATCAGGGTACAGCAAATTATTATCAAAAGTATAAGCCAATGTGTTGAAGGTTTGACCTTGATTTGCAAGCTGTTGCAGTTCTAGATTGTCTTTTCTACGAGCGTTGAATTTGTAATACTTTTGAATTGTTAGCGTGGTGTCAATATAGGTAGTGTCGTTGCTTTGAGAAATTGTTTTATAATCGGTGTATTCTGTTTTTCCGCTTAACTGGACTTCTATTTCTTTAGAATTCGGATTGATGGTATCATTTTCTGCATCTAAAAAACGGTTATCAATATTCGTCGGTGAACGATTTGAATTAATTTGCGCTTCCGCGGAAAAGGATAAACATAAAAACAATAAAAATGTTAAATTCTTAAGCATGAAATTATTTTATTGATCGCAAAGGTAAATTATTTGTCTAAATAAAGTTGTTTTCAATTTTCACAATTTGTTATTTTTGGGGATTACATTTAATTATGCTCTTAAAACAATTTTCAACTTTTGAATTAGAAGCAGGAACCGATGAAGCCGGAAGAGGGTGTTTATCAGGTCCGGTAGTTGCGGCTGCTGTAATTTTACCTGCAGATTTTGAGCATGATTTGTTAAATGATTCGAAACAATTAAGCGAGAAGCAACGCGATATTTTACGGCCAATTATTGAAAAAGTGGCTTTAGCTTTTAGTGTTGCTTATGTGTATCAAGAAAAAATTGATGAGATCAATATTTTGAACGCTTCAATTCTAGCGATGCATAAATCAATAAATTTACTTTCGGTTGAACCGGAATTTATTATCGTTGATGGCAATCGGTTTAAGAATTATAAAAATATTCAACATCAAACTATTGTAAAAGGTGACAGTAAATACTTAAGTATTGCTGCGGCATCTGTTTTGGCAAAAACCTATCGCGATGATTTTATGAAAAAGCTGCATTTGGAATTTCCGATGTATAATTGGCAACAAAACAAAGGATACCCTACTAGAGAACACCGTGCAGCAATCCGGGAATTTGGAGCGACAATATATCATCGAAAAAGCTTTAAGTTATTACCTGAGCAGTTGCGTTTTGATTTATAATAGATTATTTTTTTATGTTTATTAGTCAAAATTACTCTTCCAAAATTTGTATTATTGCCTTCCTAAAAAAAATAAAATGATCAAGAAAAACAAAGCCAGTATCTCTAAATTAATTATTCATAAAATTGGAAATAAGTTCAATGATACACGGAACGTTTTTTCTGAAAGTCCGGTTGTTTTTGATGAAGATAGTTACCATTTAATGTTGTCTTATTTGCTGAAACCCTTTGGAAATGTAACGGAGAGTTTTCGTTTTCACCATCATGCAGATATCCAAATGAATGAAATTTTTAATTATGCCAAGAATATTTTTCACGATGAGAAATTGTTTGTAGATACCTCAAAAAATGTAGTGAAACATTTGTATGAGCAATCGAATTCGGCACAAATAAAAACCGGAGATGTTTTAGTAGTTCTTTTTGAAGATGTCGAATACAACGATATTTTTACAAGTGCAGTCGGAATTTTTAAAATAGAAAATAAATTGAACTTTTTTCAGACTTTTAAAGAGGGAGACAGTTTTGATGTTGCTGTGCAACAGGGAATAAGCACTAAAAAGATTGATAAGGGTTGTTTGATAGTGAATTCAAGTGATGAAGAAGGTTATGTTGTTTTAAGTGTTGATAATAACAATTACGACGCTCAATATTGGATTAAGAATTTTTTAAATATCAAGTACGCCGATGATAATAATAATCATACGAACACGTATTTAGAAATGTGTAGAGATTTCTCAAATGAAGTTTTAAAAATCGATTATAGTACCCAAGAACACAGTCATTTTTTAGCAAAAACTATTGATTTTTTTAAGGAGAATGACACCGTGAATATTCATGACTTTAAAGAAGAAATTTTTGAAGATGACAAACAAAAAGAATTGTTTGACGATTATAAAAAAATCTTCGAAAGTGAAAAAGATGTTTTGGTTCGCAATCAATTTCACGTTTCAGAAGTTGTTGTGAAAAAGCAAAAACAAAAAATGAAAACCGAAATAAAGCTCGATACTAATATTCAAATTAAATTAGATGTTGATGCTCCTGATGCTTCTTCAGAATATTTGGAATTAGGGTATGATGAAGAGAAAAAAATGAAGTTTTACAAGGTGTATTTTAATGAAGAAACTACTTAAGGTTCTGGTGCAACTAACAAAGCTGTCATTCCGACCGTAGTGGAGGAATCTCCTAATGCTTTGTAACTGTTCATGAGATTTCTCCATTTCGCTATCGCTACAGTCGAAATGACAGTAATAATCTTTTCGTGATGTGGCAACCTGTTGATAGTTAATGAAACTGTGTTTAGAGTATATTTCGACAGATAACCACGCTCGCTTCGCTCACTCGTTATGACGTGGCTTAACTTACAGAGCTGTCATTCCGATCGCAGTGTAACGAAGTCGAGAGCTCTCCTTTTGTATATTACGAGTCGTTTTTCAATTATGAATGATGAGTTATAACTAAAAACACAAAACCAATCAACCAACAACAATAAACTAGCAACTAAATTCAGACAAACTCTGCATCAAAAATAGTCGAAAAATGGTTCAAAATTTTCACCTTTATTTCTTCTGGGTCGATTTTTTTACCGAGTTCAGCTTCTAATGAAGTGACACTTTTACCTCTTATTCCGCATGGAATTATATGGTCAAAATAGCCCAAATCAGTAGTCACATTTAAAGCAAATCCATGCATGGTAACCCAACGTGAAGTTCGTACACCAAGCGCACAAATTTTGCGAACAAAAGGTGTTCCTACATCAAGCCAAACCCCAGTTTCACCTTCACTGCGTTCTCCTTTTAGTCCGTATTCGGCAATAGTAAGAATGATGACTTCCTCTAATTTTCTCATGTACAAATGAATATCCGGAAAGAAATCGTCTAAGTTAATAATCGGGTAACCAACAATTTGCCCAGGTCCGTGATAGGTAATGTCACCACCTCGGTTAGATTTGAAAAAGGAAATTCCTCGCTCTTCCAATTGCTTTTCATTGAGCAATAAATTACTCACATCACCGCTTTTTCCTAAGGTATATACATGCGGATGTTCGGTGAATAAAAAATAGTTCGGAGTAGTTATCTTTTCCTCTCTTTTACGATTTTCTAATTTAATGTCAATTAATTCTTGAAACAATACATTTTGATAATCCCAAGCCTCTTGATATGCTTTTAAACCGATGTCTTGCAGCTGAATTTTATTCATTTACTTGTATTTTGGATTATTTAAAATTATCAAAGCAGCGATCACGCCCGGTACCCAACCGCAAATGGTAAGTATCAAAACAATTAAAATAGAACCACAACCTTTATCTAATACTGCAAAAGGTGGTAAAATTATTGCCAATAAAACACGCCAAAAACCCATTTTTTTTATCGATTAAATTTTAGTCTGCAAAGGTCAGTAAAATTACCGAACTTTAAAAATCAAGGCTCTAGTTTAAAAAAAGTGTTGTTAAAACTTTATGAGTGAGCGAAGCTAATATCCTTATCCACAGAATAGTTTCCGAAAGCTCCGAGAACAGGAGCGGAGGCATGGAGCGACGCGGAGTTTCGGACACGGTTTTTCGACCTTTTTGTCGAAAAAATTCCTTGGATAAGGCGCCCTTTTTTTTGTTTCGTTATTTTTGGGCGAGCAAAAGAAACCGACGAAGGAGGTTCATGAATACCTATAAAAACAAATGGAAAATAATGAACTAAATGAAAGGCAAAAAATAGCTAATGCTTTATATTTTTTTTTGAAAAAACCAACTTCAATCTAAAACTAGACCCAAAATCAATTACAAAACAACCGTTGGGTATTGTTGAAAAGCATTGTATCTTTGCGCCTAATTTTTACCCAACAAAAAACACAAACGCACATGCAATTATCAGAACAAGAAATTGTACGAAGAGATTCTTTGAGAAAATTGAGAGATTTAGGTATAAACCCTTATCCTGCAGCACAGTTTAAAACTACTGCGTATGTCAAAGATGTAGTGAAAAATTTTGATGATTTAGAAGGAAAAGAAGTGATTCTTGCCGGAAGAATTATGAGCAGAAGAATCATGGGAAAGGCTTCGTTTGCTGAGTTAAAAGATGCAACCGGAAGAATGCAAATTTATATCAATAGAGATGAAATTTGTCAAGGTGAAGATAAAACCATGTACAATGAGGTGTTCAAAAAATTAATGGACATAGGTGATATTATTGGTATCAAAGGAAAAGTTTTTAAAACGCAAGTTGGTGAAAAATCAGTTAAGGTTACCGAGTTGACTTTATTGTCGAAAGCTTTAAAGCCTTTGCCAATTGTTAAGGTAGATGCCGAAGGAAAAGCACATGATGCTTTTAGTGATCCTGAATTGCGTTTTCGTCAGCGATATGTTGATTTAATTGTAAATGATCATGTAAAAAATACCTTTATAAAACGTACAAAAATTACGAATTCTATTCGCCAATTTTTTAATGACCGTGATTATTTAGAGGTAGAAACGCCTATTTTACAGCCAATTCCGGGTGGAGCAGCGGCGCGTCCGTTTGTAACACATCACAATGCATTGAATATGCCATTGTATTTGCGAATTGCCAATGAGTTGTATTTAAAACGTTTGATTGTTGGTGGTTTTGATGCGGTTTATGAGTTTTCTAAAGATTTTAGAAATGAGGGTATGGATAGAACTCACAATCCGGAATTTACCGTAATGGAGTTGTATGTTGCGTATAAAGATTACCATTGGATGATGGAGTTAACCGAGCAATTGTTAGAAAAAGTTGCGATGGATTCGAATGGTACCACCGAAGTGCAAATAGGAAAAAAAGAGGTAAGTTTTAAAGCACCTTATGCTAGAGTTCCGATTTTAGAAGCCATTAAAATTCATACAGGTTTTGATGTTTCTGGAATGAATGTAGATGAAATTCGTGACGTTTGTAAAAAACTACACATGGCTGTAGATGAAACGATGGGAAAAGGGAAGTTGATTGATGAATTGTTCGGTGAAAAATGCGAGCATCATTATATTCAACCAACTTTTATTACCGATTACCCAAAAGAAATGAGTCCGCTTTGTAAAGAGCACCGTGATAACCCGGATTTGACAGAGCGTTTTGAATTGATGGTAAACGGAAAAGAATTGGCAAATGCCTATACTGAATTGAACGACCCGATTGATCAATTAGCACGTTTTCAAGACCAATTAGAATTATCTGAAAAAGGAGATGATGAAGCGATGTTTATTGATAAAGATTTTGTGCGAGCTTTAGAATACGGAATGCCTCCAACAAGTGGTATAGGAATCGGTATAGATCGTTTGGTTATGTTTATGACGAATAATGCATCTATTCAAGAAGTATTATTCTTTCCTCAAATGAAACCGGAGCAAAAAGCAAAAGTTGCAATAGATTTAAATGACGAAGAAAAAGCAGTTTTGAATCTCTTAAAAGCGAATTCTCCTATGGATTTGAATATTTTAAAAGAGCAATCTGCTTTAAGCAATAAAAAATGGGACAAAACCATTAAAGGATTGACTAAAAATGGTTTAGCTAAAATAAATAAAACCGATGAGGGTTTGTTTGTAGAGGTTTTATAAAAATAATATCATTAACAAATGCTTTGTGTACTTGAGCTTGGTAACAATAAGCATCTATGCTTTTTTTTGATACATCAATTCCGACGACTTCTTTGAAATTTTTCATATTTTTACAATTAGAGTTAATAAATAAACACAAAAACTACTTCCTTTATCGGGTTCTTAAACGCCTGGTATTCCAAATGGTTCTTTGTGTCTTAATAGAAAAAGAGAACTCGTACGTCTCATGGAGCTGTGAATTCTAAAACACGTTATAGTTCTCCTCTTTTTCTATATAAAGTTATTTAATACAAACTAAAGAAATACGTTATACATAATTACCAAAAAGAAAAACCACTCGATAATGCTCAGGAAAATTTGGATCATAATATTTTTTGGCACATTAATATGGTCTGGAATAAGGCCTTATGACTATTTTACATGGTTTTTAGAAGTTGTACCGGCTATAATTGGTGTCATTATTTTATTCAAAACTGAAAAATCATTTCCATTAACAATTCTAGTTTATAATTTAATTCTTATCCATTCAATCATTCTTATGATAGGAGGACATTATACATATGCAGAAGTACCCTTCTTTAATACTCTAAAGGACATATTTGAATTATCAAGAAACAACTATGACAAAATCGGTCATTTTGCACAAGGGTTTGTCCCTGCTATGATCGCTCGAGAAATTTTAATTAGGAAAAAAATTGTTAATTCTAAACCTTGGGAAAACTTTATAATTATTACAATTTGCCTAAGTTTTAGCGCTCTTTATGAATTAATAGAATGGTGGGTTGCTATATCTTCTGGAGAATCTGCCGAAGCTTTTCTCGGAACGCAAGGATATGTTTGGGATACACAATCGGATATGGGAATAGCACTTTTAGGTGCTATTGCGGCCTTAATAATACTGAGCAAAACACATGATAAGCAATTGAAAAATATAATTTGTACTCGAAATAACTATGTACAACAAGGTATTTAAAAATTGTTATCTTTAGTTAAACCGCTATGTGGTTGCCTCGTTTGCTAGCTTCTGATTTTCCTTCGAAAAATCCTCGCGCTCAAACAACGCAACATTTCATATACTAACCGTTGAACGTCATTTTAGCCTACTCCAAAATATGATAGAAATAATAAGAACAAACTCTCAAAACC
>CBDTUD010000041.1:0-24147 GCA_965363545.1 uncultured Flavobacteriaceae bacterium
ATTACGTTAAAAACCTTAGAAAGAGCTATTATAAAAACGGGGCTTTTTATTGCGTTACCGGAAGGCTATGAAGCACAAATCAGACCAAGAAGTGGTTTGGCAGCAAAAAACGGTATAACCGTTTTAAATTCTCCGGGAACAATTGATGCAGATTATCGAGGTGAAATCGGTATTATTTTGGTGAATTTATCCAATGATAATTTCACAATAAATGATGGTGATCGAGTTGCTCAAATGGTAATTGCGAAGCATGAACATACCAAATGGCAAGAAGTAAACGTTTTAGAGGAGACAAAACGTGGTGAAGGTGGTTTTGGAAGCACTGGAATTTAATCAAAAATGATCGATTTAATACGCTATATGATTGTTGTATAGCTGTTTAAATAAAATATTAACTTATGAAAATATTACAATTACTATTATTTTTTGCAGTAAGCTATAGCTTTGGTCAAGACAATAAAATTGATCCGGTTAAGACAATTTCTGAAGAAGCATGCTCATGTATTGAAAAAATTAGCACAACGGATGATACAAAATACAAAGCAATAAAAAATTGTATTGCTTTGGCAATAGTGAACAATTTAAAAACGGATGTCAGCACAAATAAAAATGATGTTTCTGAAATTCAATTAGAGACAGAAGCTTATTTAAAAATTGAAGCATATCTTGTTGGAAATTGTGAAGCTTTAAAGCAGCTATCCTTTTCGGAAAACGAAACATTCCAACATTCAACTTCGAAAAATGTTCTAGCACAATTAGCTTATGATGACGGACTCGATTACATGCAAGAAAATGATTATGAAAATGCTATTTTAAAATTTAAAAAAGCTATACAAATTGATCCAAAATTTGCTTTTGCCTGGGATAATTTAGGTATTTCTTATAGAAAAACGAATCAATATGAAGAAGCAATTGAGGCATACAAAAAATCTCTTGAAATCAATCCTGAAGGAAGAATGCCTTTAATGAATATTGCTATGACTTATAATTTAAAAAAGCAATACAGTGAAGCTATAAAGCATTATAATAAATTTATTGCCGTTTATCCTGAAGACGCTGAAGGTTACTATGGCTTAGGTTTAATTCAATACACAAATGATAATCAAGAAGCAGGTTTAGATAATATGATTCATGCCTACACCATTTATACTGCGCAAAGTTCACCATATAGAGCAGATGCAGCGAAAAAAATAGGTTTTATGTATAACGATTTAAAAAATCAGCAAAAGTTAGATATATTTAATACTATAGCCACGAAGTATAATTTGAAAATCGACAGTAAATAACTATTTTACTTGTTCGATAACGTTATCCAATCTTTTCAAGGTTCTCTCGGGTATGTATTTTTTCGCAGCTAATATTAAGCCAAAAATAATAAAAAAGATACCCAATACTTGACGTATTTTTCTTAGAACAATAGGCGTTAATTTTGATTTTAATTGCTTAGCTGCCATTATTTTAATCAAATCTGTGACTAAAAAAGAAACTAAAACAACGACGAAGTAATTAAATATTTTGGAACCTTCCATTTGAAAACTGGCACTTACGGCAATTACCACTGCAAACCAAAAAGCCAAAACTCCAATATTTATAAAATTTAGAAAAAAACCTTTCACAAATAGGCCAAAGTAATTGATATTCTCTACAACCACCAGTTCTTTATCGGTTACTACCTTCTTTGTTTTCTTATAAAAAAGAGTGAAAAATCCGTAAATCATAAGAACAAGTCCTCCAATTAAAAATAGACGTGGATCATCTTGTATCTTTTCCAAAAATTTAGCACTACCGTAATATGCAACAAAAATAAACAAACTATCTGCTAAAACCACTCCAGCATCAAATAGCAAAGCCGCTCTAGCTCCTTTAGTGATACTCGTTTCAATTAACGTAAAAAAAACAGGACCAACCATAAAGGCCAGACCAATTCCTAAGGGTATTGCATTTGCGTATTCGTGAATCATTATTAATTGAATTTTTAAGATTCAATATCATACATCGTCGTAATCAATTTTAATGGTTTGTGTTACTGGGTGTGCTTGACAAGTCAAAATTAACCCTTCTTCTACCTCTTCTAGAGTCAATATCGTATTTTTATCCATAACGGCTTTGCCCTCTGTAACTCTAGCTAAACAACTACTGCAAACTCCTCCTTGACAAGAGTATGGAGCATCTAAACCATGCTTTAAGGCAACATCTAAAATAAGTTCATCTTGGCGCATTTCGAACTCTGCCTCTTCTTCGTCTAACACAATGGTTATTTTTGAATTTCCTTCCAAACCACCTTTAATTTCTTTTTTCGAAGAAGCTGCTGTGAACAATTCAAAATGAATATTATCTTCAGCAACACCATGCTTCAATAAGCTATTGCGAACTAAATCAATCATTTTCTCTGGCCCGCATAAAAAATGGTTATCAAACTTGGTTTGTTTGTATTTATGCTTGATTATTTCATTACAAATAGTCTCATCTATTCTTCCAAATAAAGCCTTGTCACTTAATTTTTGACTATACACATAATAAACTTGAAATCGATTTGAATTGGTAGATTGCAAGGAATCCAATTGATTTTTAAAAATAGCTTCCTCACTCGATTTGTTTCCATAAACCAAAACAAATTTACTTTCTGGTTCCGATTCTAAAACCGAAGTTATCATTGATAAAATTGGAGTTATTCCACTACCGGCAGCAAAAGCCAGATAATTTTTTTCGTTTTCAGAAGAAATGGGCAATACAAATCTACCTTCAGGAGCGGCGACTTCTAAAACATCTCCTGCCTTTAATTTTCTATTGGCATAAACTGAAAAGCTTCCTTTTTCAACTTCCTTTATAGCAATTCTAAGTTCTCCGCTTTTAACAGAAGAGCAAATAGAATATGCTCGACGCATTTTAACGCCATCCAATTCCTTTTCAATCGTTATGTACTGTCCAGGAACAAATTGAAACTCACTTTTTAAATTTTCGGGAATATCAAAAGAAACAGAAACCGCTTTTAGAGTTTCTCTAGTTACCTCTTTTACAGAGAGTTTATAAAATATAGACATTGTATGTAATTTAAGATGCAATAATACAAAATACTATTACTAAAAAATTGTCACTATCCTTTCGATATTTCGTTGGATAATTCGTTTTTATCTTCTTTTTGGTAAGGAAAATATTGTTGTAATTTCTGACCGGCATCTAAAATACCTAATACCAATCCTTCTACTCTTTTTCCTTTAGCAAATTCACTTGTTACCGTTTTTGTAACGCTTTCCCAAAAATTCTTAGGTACTACTTTATCAATTCCTTCATCACCAATTATAGCAAACTTTTTATCTTCTACAGCAACATAAAACAAAACTCCGTTCTTATCTTTAGTATTGTCCATTTTTAAAAAATAAAAAACATCTTTTGCTCTTTCTAAAATATCCTTTGGTGATTTAGCCTCAATATGTACACGTATTTCACCAGAAGTTGCCAATTCGGCATCACGAATTGCCTTAACAATTCTTTGCTCTTCTGCTTCTGTTAAAAATTCTTCAACGTGTGATGACATCTTTTTAGGATTAAAAAACCAATTTGAATACCCTAATTGTGGTATTCAAATCGGCTTTTTTGATTATTAATTATTAATTAAAATCAACTGTTGGTGCGTTTTCACTTCCCGCAGCGGCTTCAAACAAAACTAATGGATCGAAATTTAAGAACCCTGCAAGAATGCTTGCTGGAAATTTTCTAACATAAACATTATAATCTTTTGCAGTTTCATTATATCTATTTCGCTCTACATTAATTCTATTCTCTGTTCCTTCCAATTGACTTTGCAATTCTAAGAAATTTTGATTTGCTTTTAAATCAGGATAGCGTTCTACAACCACCATAAGTTTGCTTAAAGCTCCGGTCAATGAATTTTGAGATTCTTGAAATTGTGCCATTTGCTCTGGGGTCACATTGGTCGGGTCTATCGTAGTTTTTGTAGCATTGGCACGTGCTTGAATAACACCTTCCAAAGTTTCTTTTTCATGACTTGCATATCCTTTTACAGTATTTACCAAATTAGGTATTAAATCAGCTCTTCTTTGGTAGGAACTTTCAACATTCGACCATTGGGTTTTTGCAGTTTCTTGTTTTTCAACCATGGTATTATTAATTCCAACACCCCATCGAAAAATACCAAATAAAATAACAATAATAACAATTAAGGGAAGCCATTTTTTCATAATAAACAAGTTTTAGTTTTTTAAAGTTGATTTTTAATTTGTAATAATTCGTGCTTAATTTCTTCTAATCGCAATATAATACTGTGATTTGATGTTGTTTTTTCCGGACTCTCCTTCAATTTATTCTTCGCTCCTTCTAAGGTAAAACCTTTTTCTTTTACCAGGTGAAAGATCAACTGTAAATTTTTGATGTCCTCTTGCGTAAATAAGCGGTTTCCTTTTTTATTCTTTTTAGGTTTAATAACATCGAATTCGTTTTCCCAAAAACGGATTAAAGACGCATTAACGTTAAAAGCTTTGGCTACTTCACCAATTTTATAATATCTTTTTTCAGGTAAATCTATAAACATTAGTCGTACGATTGTCCTTCTTGCGAAGAAATTATTAACATCTCTTGAAACTCTTCCGGTGATAAATCGCCGTAGTAAAAATTAATTGGATTCACTGCATCATCATTATACCAAACTTCATAATGCAAATGTGGCCCCTGGGATCGACCGGTGCTACCCACATATCCAATAACATCACCTCGATTTACATGCTGCCCGGCTTTTACATTATATTTAGATAAATGTGCATATAAAGTAAGATATCCAAAACCATGATCAATGCGAATATGGTTACCAAACCCGGTTGAACGGTTATCTGCTCTTGTAACTGTTCCGTCACCAGTAGCATAAATAGGCGTTCCGGTCGGGGAAGTAAAATCCATGCCCTTATGCATTTTTCTAGCTTTTGTAAAAGGATCTAATCTCCAACCATACCCTGATGCCATTCGGGTCAAATCTTCTTTGCTTACGGGTTGAACCGCAGGAATAGCAGCCAATAATTTTTCTTTGTCTTTCGCTAAATTAATAATTTCGTCTAATGATTTTGACTGAACATACAATTGTTTTGATAAAATATCAATATTTTTTGTAACATCAATAATCATTTGAGAGTTGTCAAATCCCTCTAAAGACTTATATCGGTTAATCCCACCAAAACCAGCTTTTCTTTGTTCTTCTGGTATTGGATTAGCTTCAAAATATACTCGGTAAATATTATTATCTCTTTCTTGAATATCTGCCAATATCTTATCAGATTGCACCAACTTTTTATTGAGCAATTCGTAATGCAATTTCATATTCTCCAATTCCCTTTTCATAACCTTTTGCTTTGGCGATTCAACAAATTGATACATCACAAAAACAATTAGTGCTCCAGAAAGACCAGAAGCAAGTAAAAAAAGGACGGTTCTTCTAAATTTATCACGCTTTCGCAGCTTTATTTTTCTATAGGATAAAGTTTCTGAATCGTAATAATATTTTACCTTCGCCATAATTTTTATTTATACTATTTTTGCAACAGAATTAGCAATAATTCTGCCATAAAGTGAACAAATTTACAATTTTTTTGTTAGTTCATAACAAGAAAAATTTTAGCTTACTAAATCATATATATGACTTCTCAAGAAATTAGAAAACAGTTTTTAGATTTTTTTGCTTCCAAAGGGCATAAAATAGTACCATCAGCACCTATTGTAATCAAAAATGATCCAACTTTGATGTTTACAAATGCCGGAATGAATCCGTTTAAGGAGTTCTTTTTAGGCCAACGGAAAATTGAAGACAGCCGGGTTGCCGACACGCAAAAATGTTTACGAGTTTCTGGTAAACACAATGACTTGGAGGAAGTTGGAATGGATACCTATCACCATACCATGTTTGAAATGTTTGGCAATTGGAGTTTTGGCGATTACTTTAAAAAAGAAGCTATTGATTGGGCTTGGGAATTATTAACAGAGGTCTTCAAAATAGACAAAAACAGCCTTTATGTTACCGTTTTTGAAGGTGACAAAGAAGAAGGATTAGATTTTGATCAGGAAGCATACGATTGCTGGGCAAAATTAATTGATAAAAACCGCATTTTAAACGGTAATAAAAAAGATAATTTTTGGGAAATGGGCGCTCAAGGACCTTGTGGACCTTGTAGTGAAATTCATGTAGATATTCGCTCTGAAGAGGAAAAGAAAAAAATTCCTGGAAAAGATTTAGTAAATAACGATCATCCTCAAGTGATTGAAGTATGGAATCTTGTCTTTATGGAATTTAACCGCAAAGCAGATGGATCACTTGAAAAATTACCTGCAAAACACGTCGATACCGGAATGGGTTTTGAACGCTTGTGTATGGTAATGCAGAAAAAACAATCCAACTACGATACCGATGTATTCATGCCAATTATCCGAGAAATCGAAACCATTACAAACACTTCGTATGGTAAGAATGAAAAAACGGATATTGCTATTCGCGTTATTGCGGATCATGTAAGAGCAGTTGCTTTTGCAATTGCGGATGGTCAACTACCATCAAATACAGGTGCAGGTTACGTTATTCGAAGAATTTTACGTCGAGCAATTCGATATGGCTTTACTTTTTTAAACACAAAAGAGCCGTTTATTTACAAATTAGCGCATGTTTTAGGAGATCAAATGGGTGATACTTTCCCAGAAATTATAGCTCAAAAACATTTAATTCACAACGTAATTAAAGAAGAAGAAAATTCTTTCTTGCACACACTTGACCAAGGTTTGGTCTTATTAGATACGATTATAGACAATACAAAAGGAAAGACCGTAACCGGACAAAAAGCTTTTGAATTGTACGACACCTATGGTTTTCCTAAAGATTTAACTGCCTTGATTTTAAGAGAAAAGGGGCTGAGGCTTGATGAAAAAGAATTCTCAGTCGAAATGGAAAAACAAAAGGCAAGATCTCGTTCTGCTGCAGCTATTGACACCGATGATTGGGTTATTTTAAATGAAGATATTGAAGAAGAATTTATCGGTTATGATTATTTAGATGCCAAGGTTAAAATCACACGTTACCGTAAAGTAACTTCCGCCAAAGATGGCGACATGTATCAACTAGTTTTTAACTTAACTCCTTTTTATCCAGAAGGTGGTGGTCAGGTTGGCGATAAAGGATATTTAGAGAGCTCGAATGGTAATTTGGTTTATATAATCGATGCAAAAAAAGAGAACAATTTAATACTACATTACACGAAAAATCTACCTGAACAACCGGATAGTTTTTTCAAGGTAGTGGTAGATCAAAAACAACGTTTTCGAACTACGTGCAACCATACTGCAACACATCTTTTGCACCAAGCATTACGAAATATTTTAGGTGAACATGTGGAACAAAAAGGTTCTGCTGTGCATTCAAAAAATTTGCGTTTTGACTTCTCTCATTTTGCTAAATTGACATCAAAAGAAATCACTCAAGTAGAGCAATTCGTAAATGCTCGAATAAATGATAAAATTTCTCTTGAAGAAAACAGAAATGTACCAATTACTATTGCACAAGAACAAGGTGCCATGATGCTATTTGGCGAAAAATACGGAGACACAGTTCGTACTATTAAATACGGTAAATCTATTGAACTTTGTGGTGGTACTCATGTAAAAAATACTGGTGATATTTGGTATTTTAAAATCATTTCAGAAAGTGCCATCGCCTCTGGAATAAGACGAATTGAAGCAATTACCAATGATGCCGTTAAAGATTATTTTTTAGTGCAAGATGAAGAGCTTTCTAAACTTAAATCTTCCCTTAAAAATCCGGTAGATGTTTTAAAATCAGTAAGTGGTTTACAAGAGGAAAACGCAAAATTAAAAAAAGAAGTTGAACAATTATTATTGGATAAAGCAGCTTCTTTAAAAGATGAATTAGTTCAAAATATAGAAAATATAAACGGAATTAACTTTTTAGCAGCAGAAATTAATTTAGATTCCAATACCATTAAAAACATGGCCTTTGAATTAGGTAATAAAGTGGATAATTTATTTTTTATCAACGGTGCTAATATGGACGAAAAAGCATTATTAACGATTTATATTGCCAAAAATCTGGTGCAAGAAAAAAATCTGAATGCTGGCACCATGGTTCGTGAATTGGGTAAACTTATTCAAGGCGGTGGCGGTGGTCAGCCATTTTTTGCAACCGCGGGTGGAAAAAACCCTAGCGGTATAAAACAAGCTCTTTTAAAAGCTAAAGAATATATTCAATAATTAAAATGGAATTTAGAACACCAATACAACTAATAAAAGAAAAAAAACAGATAGATTACAATTCTAATGTGGTTCTTTTTGGGTCGTGTTTTGTTGAAAATATCGAAAAATATTTTAACTATTTTAAGTTTCAAAATATTACGAATCCGCATGGAATTATTTTTCATCCAAAATCAATTGAAAAATCGATTTCCGAATGTGTGAAGAACAAAGAATATCAGCAAAGAGATTTGTATTATAACCAAGATTATTGGTTGAGTTTTAACCATCATTCAAAATTTTCTTCCGATCGATTGGATGAAGTTTTAACCAAAATTAATTCCAATATAAAAACAACACATCACGCCTTAAAAAAAGCGAGTCATGTTTTTATTACTTTAGGCACAGCTTGGATTTATCGTTTTGAAGCCTCCGGAAATATTGTTGCTAATTGCCATAAAATCCCTCAAAAAGAATTTCAAAAAAGCTTACTTTCTATTGAACAAATTACGCAAAGCTTAACTAAGGCTATTACTAATCTCAAAAAAATAAATCCTGATGTGACCATTTTATTAACGGTGAGTCCGGTACGTCACTTAAGAGATGGGTTCGTTGAAAACTCTAGAAGCAAAGCACATTTACATACAGCAATTCACGAAGTAGTTGACAAAAAAAGTGTTTTTTATTTTCCTTCTTTCGAAATAATGATGGATGATTTGCGAGATTATCGTTTTTATAAAAATGACTGGTTACATCCGAGTGAAACGGCCTTAAAATATATTTGGGAAAAGTTTAAATTTGCTTGGATTGCTGAAAAAGCATACCCATTGCTTGAAGAAATAGACGGGATTCAAAAATCTTTAGAACACAAACCTTTTCGAAAAGACTCTGAAGAACACCAAAAGTTTTTATTGAAACTTCAAAATAAAATGGAATCTATTTCTGCTTCACATCCTTTTATAAAATTTTCATAAAAAAAGGAAGTATTCAAAAAATACTTCCTTCTAAGACGTTGAATAAAAATACCTTATTTCATGCAATTGGCAACGTTACCCCAAGGGCCGCCATTGATAGCATCGATACCATTTTGTTTTAAAATACTTGCTGCAGAATCACTTCTTGCTCCACTTCGACAACAAGTTATTACCGGTTTACCTATTTTTTTTATTTCTTGAATTCTAGAACCTATGGTATTTAAAGGAATGTTTTTTGAACCTTGTACATGCCCCTCCGTAAATTCTTCTATCGTTCTAACATCAATCACAACAGCACCTTTTTGCAAATACTCTTCTACAGAAACCGTATTTGTATTGCCGCCAAATAAATTGAAAAATCCCATAATCGTATTACATTTTTTTAGTTAAGAATAATTTGCAAATTTCGGGTAAAATTTGGAAAATATGGTAATATAGGTTACATTTTTTTTGTTGGCATTTAAAACTTAAAATTCCAAATGTAATTATAAAATATGTTGGTAATTTTGTTAATTCACGAACTTGACTCCCATGGTTATAATATCAGCATTCAAATTATTGCTTCTCTGGTAGTGATTATAACGCAATTCGATATTTTTTAAACCGAATTTCCAGATTTTTGCTTTGGTAAAAATATCGGTATAACGAATAGCCATTCCATATTGATTTGCACTAAAAGCCGACAAATCATAATCTGACGTGTAATATTTCTCCGATGAAAGATGCACTTCTTTTGGGGCAAAATAATCCGATTCGGTTTGCATATAATAGCGATATAATGGCGCAACTGTAAATTTTGTTCCGATTTTAATAGGTAATTCAATGCTTGCTGTATGCGAAGTAATTCCCCAATCATCAAAATAATACCGATAATAAGATCGGATTACAACATGCTCATTGATATAAAAATTGAAACGAGCACCAATGGGTAATTTAAATCGGTTTGTTGGCAAATTTTCATTGTCATCTGCCAATTGAAATTCTTCAATATAACTATTTGGTCGATCTGCAAAGTAAATGCGATGATAAGGTGTTGAAAGCAAACCTTCCTGAACAACAACATCAAAAAATAAGGAACCTTGTATACTTTTACTTACTATTTGAGAAAAGCTAAAAGATGCAGAATATGAATTTCGATGCTCATCGGTATTCAATCCGAAATTAGTAGTTTGATAATCTGGATTTCCGGTAATAGTAACTCCTTCAAAAAAACCACTATCTAGCCCATCTTCTAAATAAGAATCAAGTTCGGTAGGGTATATTGACTTCCATTTATCTAAATAAACTTGGGCTTTCAGTCCAATTTCGGTATTTTTCTCGTTAAATAATTTGGTAAAAGAACCACCAAAACCAAAAGAGAAGTAATCATACTCTGATGAAACACTTAAATTTCCACCAACAATCGTATTTCTATCTTCTGAGCTATGCGAATAATCTGCTTGACCATGCACCAAAACATCACTCATGGAAGCTCCTGAAGAGGCATACCATGGATTTGCACCTCCGGTATCCGGAATTTTTTCGAACGCTGTTTTATCATCATCGTCATCGTCGTCTCCTCCTTTTGAAGCTCCAGAACGATCGAAAGGATTAATGTTACTCGAAGATGCTGAGGTATATGCTGAAATACCAACATCTATAGTTAAAACGTCATCATTATTTATAGGCATGCTAATAACAATAGACGAAGTAAAATCGTTTAATTCTTCTGTACCATCACCTCCGGCAACAGCAGAATGTACCCCATCTTGACTGTAATAACTCATCAACAAATCCACTTCGGTATTTTCTAATACCTTTTTTTGATAGCTCGTGTCAGTTGTTTCTTGGGCATTTATTCCCAAAACACTTAAAAACAACATCACTATAAAACTTTTTAATTGCATACTTGAATTTTTCATCTATTAATTACATCCACAACCTCCACCGGTTTTTCCTCCATTTGCACCTGCTGCTGCCTCTCGATATACCTGAAAAGCAGTTTCATAGCGCTCTATTTTTTGACCTGACAAAACCATATCGGGGTCGTTAATGTTCATTTTTTGATATTCTTTAACTGTTGAACAGGATGCTAAACTTATTAGCAGCACAAATACGAATAGTAACTTCATAATTTTTAAGATTTATTGATGGATTTTGCTTGTATATTTTTTGAATAATGCATTTTATTTTGGTCATCAATGATGATGCATTCTACCCCTTTTAATTGGTCGATAAAATCTATTCCAACCGAAGTTCCCATAACGAAAATGGAAGTTGCCAATGCGTCTGCCAATTCCGCTTTAGGCGCAAAAACAGTTACACTTATTATTCCCGTTGCCGGATAGCCCGTTCTCGGATCAATAATATGGGTATATCTTTTCCCGTTAAATTCGATGTATTTTTCGTAATTACCTGATGTTACTACACCCTGGTTATCGATATCGAACCAAGAAAACAGTTTGTCTTTGTTTAGTGGATTTGTAATACCAACTTTCCAAGAAGTACCGTCAGGCTGTTTTCCCCAGCAATTTAAATCCCCAGAAGCATTAATCAAACCTGCTTTTACACCAGTATCTTGTAATAATTTTTTAGCTTTATCTGCTGCATATCCCTTCCCTATTGCCCCAAAACCGATTTTCATTCCGGGTAATTTCAAAAAAACGGTATGCATATTTTGGTCGAGAACGATGTTTTCAAAACCAACCATTTGCACAGAATTTTTAATTTCTTCTTCGGTTGGCATTTCAGTCATGGTTCCGTCAAACTTCCAAATTTTATCCATAGAAGCATACGAAATGTCAAATGCACCTTCGGTGATTTTTGAGATTTGAATTGCTCTTTGTATTAATTCGAACAATTCTGCATCGACTTTGACAGGCTTAATACCGGCATTTCTATTTATTTCAGAAGTTTGTGAATTTGCATCCCATGAAGAAATTAATTTTTCTATTCTGCTAATCTCAGCAATTGCCAAGTCAAGATATTTTTCTCCATCTTCGGGCGAAGATGCAACAACCGAAATGTCAAATCGGCTTCCCATTAATTTTAAAACTCTATCGTATTTTTTATCTTGAGCAATAGCCGATGAAAACATCATGCCTACGATGAACAATAACACTATTTTCTTCATTTTTCAAAGGCTATTAGTTCATCAACATAACTTTGCGGAGAAATATCCTTAAAGGAAGTTTCTCCTAAAACTACCCCATTCCCGTTCAACACTAAAACCAAAGGAAAATACCCTTTTATGTTGTATTTTTCGGCTAAGGCATCATTGTGCGCCTGTTGCACTTCTGATAATTTGTTTTGTTTTCGTTTTGGAAAATCTAATTTTAATAAAACCCAATGTTCTGCGGCATAGTTTTTAAATTCCTTCGATTCTAAAATGTTTTTTTCTAATTTTATGCATGGCGCACACCAATCAGAACCCGCAAAAACCATTATTATATTTTTATGCTCCGCTGCCGCTTTCACAGAAGCTTCATCATAATTCACCAACCATTCTTGTGAAAAAACAATCGTTGTCATTAAAAATAAGATTGCGGTAATTATTCTTTTTTTCATCTAATTAAATTTTCTGTTTATTTCCTTTTTAGGAAATAGTAGTATTTCTTCTGATAAAACGTTTTTAGCAATATATACCCTACTTCCTAAAAAATATTTTATTTTTGAAGGTAATCTTTTTCTTATAGTTAATGAAAATAAAATCAGTTTGTGAACCAAAAATATTTGATGAAATCTTCGCATTGCATGCAAATGATTTGCGCAATTATCTGTTTTACAAATTTGGAGATTTAGAGGTTGCGGAAGATATAGTTCAAGAATCGTATATCAAATTATGGCTTAACTGTGCCAAAGTAGCTTTTGAAAAATCAAAATCGTATTTATTTACGATTGCTTCTAATCTATTTATTGATGAAAAAAGACATCAAAAAGTCGTTTTGAAATTTAAAGAACGAAATTTCACTTCTTCACATAATGAATCACCAGAATTTATTTTAGAGGAAAAAGAATTCTTGGTGAAATTGCAAACCACTTTAGCAAACCTCCCAAGTAAGCAACGAGAGGTTTTTTTATTGAATAGAATTGATAAAAAGAAATACACCGAAATTGCAGAAATGCTCCATATTTCAGTAAAAGCAGTTGAAAAAAGAATGCAAAAAGCATTAATTATTATCCGAAAGGAAATTGGCAACATATAAAATTAGGGTAAAATGATTTATACTCGTTTCATTAGTGAAGTTGTTTTTTAAACATGGAAAAATCAGATAAAAATCATACCGAACCTTTATTCTTAGCCAAATGGCTAAATGGTGAGTTGTCGGATAATGAACTAAAGAAACTTGTTTCTGAGGCTGATTTTATCACTTATGAAAAAATTAAAAATGGTTTAAATCATTTTGAGAAACCAGATTTTGATGCTGAAAAAATTCAATTGAAAATCAAAAATGGGCTACCAAATAAAAAAGTAAAAAGAGTTGATTTTCGACGAGTTGTATACTTTTCTTCTGCGGCAGCAATCGTTATTTTTTTTTCGATTTATTTTTACGCAAACAGCTTAACTTCGAATTTCACAACAAGCTTTGGCGAGCAAAACTCTATCGTTTTATCTGATGACTCCGAGGTTCAACTCAATGCAAAATCAATTCTTAGTCATAAAAAATACAATTGGATTTCGAACCGAAAAGTTACTCTAAAAGGTGAGGCTTTTTTTAAGGTTACCAAAGGTGCTACTTTTCAAGTAGTAACAGATAATGGAACAGTAACCGTTTTGGGAACAAAATTCAATATCAATTCGCAAAACAATTTTTTCTCTGTACAATGTTATGAAGGAAGGGTTATGGTCATTCACAAAAAAGACACCACTTATTTAACCAAAGGAAATGCATATCAAAATAGCAATAATATTGTTGAAAAGTGGAGTTTTTCTGAAAAGAGTCCTACTTGGCAAGAAGGAGAAACTAGTTTTAAAAGCACACCATTAGGTATTGTCATTGCTAGTTTGGAAAAGCAATTCGAAATTGAAATTAAATATGAAAATATAGATGTTGAAAAGCTATTTACCGGAAGCTTTTCCAATTCAGATTTAGAAACTGCATTAAAATCTGTTTGCATTCCAATGCAAATAAATTACCACATCGAAAATAAAAAGGTATTTTTGTCAAAAAAATAAATGAGAACCTTTTTTTTCTGTTGTTTTCTTTTTTTGCAAACCTTTCTTCATGCACAAGAAAAAACAGTTTCATTTACTTTGCAACAGCAACCTATTCTTGTTTTATTGAATGAATTAGAATCTTCTTTTGATGTTCGTTTTTCATATAATGACGATATTCTGATTGATAAAAATATTAGCTACACTGCTAATAATGAAACACTTTTAGAAATAATTACGAACCTCAACAAAATTAACGAGCTATATTTTGAAATAATTTCGAATAGAAATATTATTATTTTACCATCCGATCCGAACACAATAAATACCGATTTTCAAGAGCAGGTTTTAAATGAAATTGTTCTAAAAAATTATCTAACAAAAGGAATTCATAAGCAAAAAGATGGCTCATTTAGAATAAGCCCGAAAGAACTAAAAATTTTACCCGGATTAACAGAACCAGATGTTTTTCAAAACTTGCAATTGCTCCCCGGAATCGTCAGCCCAGAAGAAACCTCAACCGATATTCATGTTCGAGGAGGCTCACCAGATCAAAATTTGATTTTATGGGACAATATTAAAATTTATCACAGCGGTCATCTATTCGGAACTTTTTCGGCATTCAACCCTTATATCACAGATGTCGTTGAATTTATAAATAAAGGAACAGATGCCAAATATGGCGATCGAGTTTCCAGCGTTATTTCTATCCAAACCAACAATAAAATAGCCTCAAATTTTAGCGGAGGAATTGGCATTAACGGAATTGAAGCAGACACCTATTTTGAAACACCAATAATTAAAGATAAATTAAGTATTTTAATGTCTATTCGTCGTTCATACACCGATGTCTTTGCAACAAATACGTATAAAAAATTAACAAACAAAATTTTTCAAAATACAACAACAAAGTCCGTTCTATCTAGCGATTCTGATTTTTATTATTTTGATTACAATTTCAAAGTTAATTGGAGATTAGACGATAACAATACCATCAACTTTAGCTATATAAGAATTGAAAATGAATTGGATGATAATCTGAAAGAACCTGAAATCAATCGAGTTTATAAAGATAAATTAGAAACTGAAAATTTTGGATTTAGTCTAAACTGGAACAAAAAATGGAATGAAAAATTTTCACATGAGTTGCAGGCATATCAATCAAAATTCGACTTGCTATTATATCAATCGGACGAACTTCTAGATATCGCAAAAAATGTTTTTGAAAAGTCAAATAAAGTTACTGATTTAGGTGTAAATTTTAACATCACTTATCAAATATCGGATTATAAAAAATTAACTGGTGGTTATCATTTTTCAAATAATCAAGTGAAATATTCTCTTTCTAACAGCAATTCGATTAGTGACAATCAAATATTAAATTCACATGCTTTATTTGCTGCCTACCATTTTAAAAATGAAAAATTATTTGATTTAAATGCGGGAATTCGAATAACTTATTACAGTTTAGTCAATCAATTAAAAATGGAACCTAGAATCAATTTATTCAAAAAATTAAGTCCGAATTGGAATCTCAACATTACTGCTGAAAGAAAAACCCAAGCAATTAGTCAGATCAATGAAACTATTTCTAGCAGTTTAACCCTTGAAAATCAATTTTGGGCGCTCTCTTCGGATGATACTTTTCCTGTGGTAAGCAGTGTACAATTTACAGGGGGTTTTTCATTTATTAAAAATAATTGGCAATTGGAATTGGATACTTATTTTAAAGAAATTTCCGGACTAACAACTTTAAATATTGGGTTTATCGATATCGATAATTTTAGTTTTAAACAAGGAGAAAGCAAAGTAAAAGGAATGGATTTTTACTTAAAAAAACAATTCGATAACTACAAAACTTGGGTAAGTTATACGCTGAGTTCCGTTGAAAATCATTTTGAAGGAGTCAATGAAGGTGCATCTTTTCAGGCGAATACCGACATTATCAATAATTTTTATTGGTCGCATGAATATAGCTTCAAAAAGTTTCAATTTGCACTAGGTTGGCGATGGCATACCGGTAAACCTTATTCAAAAGCGGAAGAAATAATAGTTGATGACAACGGAAATGAAACTTTATTTTATAAAGAAATAAATTCTTCTAGGCTACCCAATTATAAAAGGCTCGATTTTTCAAGCACCTATGTTTTTGATATCTCAAAAAGAAATAATATACAAGGCACGCTGGGTATCTCTGTATTGAATATTTTTAATACTCAAAATATATTAAATCGATCTTACAGCATAAATCCGATTGATACCAAAATAAACACCATCGACACCAAATCCCTTGAACGAGTTACCAATTTTGTTTTTAGACTAACTTGGTGAAAAGTAGGGTAAATTAGACTAAATTCGTTCTATTAAAAATATCGAAATACAATGAATAAATTATTTCCGCAAAGATTTTCAACTCTAAAAAGTTACGTTCTCACCTTTTTAGTTTTATCATTTTTAATACGACTGACTTTATATATATGGTCGTTTTCAGATATTAGTTTTAACTTTCTTCATTTTATCCGAACTTTTTTCACAGGAATCTTCTTCGATATAGGAACAATTTCATTTTTTGCCGTTCCTTTTTCTCTTTACTTATTGTTATTTCCATTAAAATATCAAGGTTCTTTTTTGGATAGAATAATTATGTATTCTGCCTATTTTATCGGAATTTTAATTTTTGTTTTTACCTTTTTTGCAGAAATTACATTTTGGGAAGAATTTGAAAGACGATTTAATTTCATTGCCGTTGATTATTTAGTTTACACCTATGAAGTTGTTCAAAATATCAACGAATCCTATCCATTACCAATATTATTGACACTTGTTGTACTCGCTACTATTTTATTGATTTGGATTCCGAAGAAATTACACCTTTTCGAAAAAGCATTTAAAAACAAAGACAAGTTCTCTACAAAATGGATACCGACACTTTTTTGGATTGTTATCGCTTTTCTTTTCGGAATGTTTGTGCAAAATAAAAATGCAGAATGGTCGACCAATCGATACGAAAATGAAATATCAAAATCAGGAATTTACGCCTTCTTTTCCGCTTTTAAAAACAACGAATTAAATTATAACGATTTTTATAAAAGTCAAGATATCAAGACTAGTTTTCAAACCGTTCATAAACTAATTAGTACCGATAAAACTGTTGCAGTTAATGATACGATTAGCATAAAACATACCATAAACAGTGTAGGCTCAGAACTAAAACCAAATGTCGTATTAATTTGTATTGAGAGTTTAAGCGCAAAATATCTAGGGTATTTTGGCAATGATGAAAACATCACCCCTTATTTAGATAAATTAGCAGAGAACAGTATCATGTTTGATAGTGTTTTTGCCACCGGTACAAGAACTATTCGAGGTATGGAGGCAATTATGTTATCGATTCCGCCAACTCCCGGAAGAAGTATTGTAAAAAGAGCCAATAACAGCGGTTTATTTACAATAGGAGAAGTATTTAAACAAAAAGGGTATTCGAGAACTTTTTTTTATGGAGGTGATGGATATTTTGACAATATGAATGCTTTTTTTGGTGGAAATGGTTTTGATATCACTGATCGTGGAAGGGGTTTTTTAATGGAAAATAATTTTAATGTAACCAGAACAAATATTAACGATGATGAAGTAACCTTTGAAAATGCCTGGGGCGTATGTGATGAAGATATTTACAATAAAGTGATTCAGCAAGCGGATGCAAGTTTTAAAAAAGGGAGTCCTTTTTTTAATTTTGTAATGACCACTTCTAATCACCGACCATATACTTACCCAGAAAATAAAATTGATATTCCTTCAGGAACCGGACGCAAAGGTGCTATCAAATACACCGATTATGCCATAGAACAATTTATAAAAAATGCCAGCAAAAAACCATGGTTTAAAAATACCGTTTTTGTAATTATGGCAGATCATTGCGCAAGTAGCGCCGGAAAATCAGAAGTAGATATAAAAAACTATCATATTCCTACGATGATTTATAATTTACCAAATGGTATGCCTCAAAAAATCGACAAGCAATGTTCTCAAATTGATATTTTTCCAACCTTATTTGCTTATTTAAATTTGAATTACACCTCTAACTTTTTTGGTAGAGATATTAATAAATTTGCGAAAAAAGACGAACGAGCATTTGTAGGAAATTACCAAAAACTAGGATTACTAAAAGGTAATAAGGCATTAATATTGGGTACTGTAAAAACGGCTAATCTCTACAATTGGAATAAAAAAACCAATGACATGAATTTACTGCCAATGGAAAAGGATTTTTTAGAAGAAACTATTTCATATTATCAATCTGCTGATTATTTATACCAAAATAGTTTATTAAAACTACCCATTACTAATTAATTTTACATAAAAAAACCTGCAAAAAGAAAACTCTTTGCAGGTTATTATAAAAATTTAACCAATTTTTATCTTGTAAATAACAACTCGCGATACTTAACTAATGGCCAAAGTTCGTCATCAACCATTAATTCTAATTTATCACAAGAGTATCTTATTTCTTCAAAATAAGGCTTCACCGTATCACAATAAGCAATTGCCTTCTCTTCTGCATCTTCTAACACATTCGCTTTTTTACGAGCCTCCACCATTTCTTTAGTTTTTGTTGTAATAGCACTAATATGTTTTGAAATATCTCTAATCAATTCTAATTGTTCTTTTGCAAGTGATTCAAATTCTTTTCCAAAAACTTCTTTTAATCCAGTAACGTTCTCAATTAAAACATTTTGATAATTAACTGCTGTTGGAATAACATGGTTTAAGGCAATATCACCTAAAACCCTTCCTTCAATTTGAATATGTAATGAATACTCTTCCAATTCAATTTCATGACGTGCGATAATTTCCACATCACTCATTACTTCCATTTCATTGAATAAATCAATAGTACTCTTAGAAACTCTCGCTTTTAATGCAATTGGCGTTGTTTTATTATTACTTAAACCTCTTTTTGCAGCTTCATCTTCCCATTCTTGTCCGTAACCATTACCTTCAAACAAAATATCTTTAGATTCTTTGATATATTCTCTCAATACATTGAAAATAGCTTCGTCTTTTTTCAATTCCTTTTTCTCAATTAACTTATCTACTTCAATTTTAAATTCTTTCAATTGTTTTGCGACAATAGAGTTTAAAACTGTCATCGGATTAGCACAGTTTGCAGTAGAACCAACAGCTCTGAATTCGAATTTATTCCCTGTAAAAGCAAAAGGAGAAGTTCTATTTCTATCTGTATTGTCTAATAAAATTTCAGGAATTTTTCCTACAACATTTAATTTAAGATCTGTTTTTTCTTCCGGAGATAATTTTCCGTTAGTTACACCTTTCAATTCATTCAACACTTTTGTTAATTGCTCACCAATAAATACGGAAATGATAGCAGGGGGAGCTTCATTAGCACCTAAACGATGGTCATTACTTGCTGATGCAATTCCCGCACGCATCAATTCTTCATATACATGGATTGCTTTTATCGTATTGATAAAGAACGTTAAGAATTGTAAATTTCGCATCGGTGTTTTTCCAGGACCTAACAAATTAACACCAGTATCGGTACTTAAAGACCAGTTATTGTGTTTACCAGAACCATTGACTCCAGCGAATGGTTTTTCGTGCAATAAAACTTTTAAGTTATGTTTTGATGCTACTTTACCCATAACATCCATTAACAAGGAGTTGTGGTCAACTGCTAAATTAGCCTCTTCGTAAATTGGAGCCAACTCAAATTGATTTGGAGCAACTTCATTATGACGTGTTTTAACAGGAATACCTAACTTCATGCATTCTGTTTCTAATTCACGCATAAAACTTAAAGCACGACCTGGAATAGACCCGAAATAGTGGTCATCTAATTGTTGTCCTTTTGCAGAAGAATGACCTAATAGAGTACGACCGGTCATAATCAAATCAGGACGAGCAGTATATAAAGCTTTATCAATTAAAAAATATTCCTGCTCCCATCCTAAAGAAGCATTTACTTTCGTTACATTTTTATCAAAATATTTAGCAACAGCTGTAGCATGTTTATCTATAGCTTGCAAAGCTCTTAAAAGCGGTGTTTTATTATCTAATGCTTCACCGGTATAAGCAACAAAAATAGTTGGTATACAAAGTGTCGATCCATAAATAAAGGCTGGTGAAGTTGGATCCCATGCAGTATATCCACGAGCTTCAAAGGTATTTCTAATTCCTCCATTTGGAAAACTTGACGCATCAGGCTCTTGTTGCACTAATTCATTTCCACCAAATCTCTCAATTGCATTTCCTTCTCCAATAGGCTCGAAAAATGCATCGTGTTTTTCAGCCGTTCCTCCTGTTAAAGGCTGAAACCAGTGCGTGTAATGTGTTACACCTTTTGACATAGCCCAATCTTTCATAGAAGAAGCAACTTGGTCGGCAATATTTCTATCTATTTTAGTACCTAGTTTCATGGCACTTATAACACCCTTAAAAGCATCTTTGGTTAAAAACTGACGCATGGTGTTTTCGCTAAAAACGTTACAACCAAAAGTTTCGGAATGATTTCCTGGTTCCTTGAATTCCAATGGTTTACGGTTTAGAGTTTCTTTTAGCGCTTCAAATCTGAATGTTGTCATAGTTTAAATGTTTTCAAAATTACACCGTAAAAATATAAATTTTCAACATACAACAACAGTATACCCTGCTTTTTTTTGGGGATTACCCTTACATTTATTACAATATCAAAAATATACCCTGTTTTTTTGGAAGTTTTAAAATTATAGAGATTAATTTACGAAATAAGTTGCTTAAAATAACGTAGCTACAAATATGGTATAACCAATTAGCAGAATTAAACCTTCCTTCCAACTTAATTTCATCCGAACCGGAGCAAAAACCAAAGGAAATATAGCAATTGCAAAAACAAGCATCCAAATAATATCGAAAGTTAATAAGCCCTGATCTACAACTGTAATTGGGGTTATCATGGATGTAATACCTAAAACGGCCAAAATATTAAATACATTTGAACCAATTAAATTACCCACCGAAATAGCTTTTTCTTTTTTTATAATGGCAATAACCGATGCGGCCAGTTCAGGTACACTTGTACCTATTGAAATTATGGTAACACCAATGACACGCTCAGTTACTCCGAATTGGAGTGCCAGATTAACAGCGCCTTTTATGAGCAATTCAGAACCTCCCCAAAGACCAACACCACCAATAATATGGTAAATCACTATAAGATGAACCGGTAATTCTTCATCATCTTCGGGCATTTCATCTACTACAGCCGGTTTTTGAAATTTTAATAAATACACCAAAAATACAAGCAATGAAACAAATAATATGACTCCTTCGTATCTTTGTAAAACGCCATCAAAAGCTACAAAAAAATAGAGCATTAGAGATGACAACATCATTACAGGCCAATTCGTGGTGTAAAAACTTTTCTCTACACTTATGGATGAAATTATAGTTACAATACCCAAAACCAAACCTAAATTTGCGATATTTGAACCAATTACATTTCCCAAAGCAATATCCGAATGACCATCTAATGCAGAATTCAAACTAATAATTAATTCAGGTGCCGAGGTAGCAAAAGACACCACTGTCATCCCAATTATAATTTTTGAAATTTTAAGTTTTAATGATAGTCCTACTGCCGCCTTTAAAAGCCAATGACCTCCTAAAATAAGCAGTGCAAAACCAGCTATTAATAAAATATAGTTCATGATTGATTTTTTCACAAATATAACGGATAATAAATTTGGCAAATATGTAGTGTTTTACTTTCGAAAACATACTAATTATTTGTTAAATAACTATTTTTTTAGTTGAATAACTATTTTTTTAGTTTACATTTATCGAAAACATGAAAGTGATGGAAAAACTAACCAATAAAGAAGAAGAAATCATGCGGGTTTTATGGCATCTCAAAAAAGCCTTTGTAAAAGATGTCGTTGCCGAGCTGCCAAAACCAAAACCACATTACAACACCATTTCAACCACAATTAGAAATATGGAAGAAAAAGGTTTTGTTAGCCATGAGGCTTTTGGAAAAACACATCAATATTCTCCGGCGATTAGCAAAGAAGATTATCGAACAAAATACATGCAAAAAACGATTCAGCATTATTTTGAAAACTCGTATAAAAACGTTGTTTCCTTTTTTGCTAAAGAAGAAAAAATTACCGTTGACGAGTTGAAAGAAATTATCGCAATCATCGAAAAAAAACAACAACCTAAAAAATAGACCATGGAATATCTTATCAAATCTTCCGCAATTTTGGGTTTGTTTTATATTTTTTATCAAATCACTTTAAAAAATGAGACCTTTTTTCAACAGATTCGTTTGTATTTCGTTACCGGAATTATTTCCGCAATAGCGATACCATTTATTGTAATAAGAAAATATGTAATAGCACCAACATTTACATTACCCACAAATATGACCATCGAAAATACCGCAACTACTATTGCTACCAAAAGTGCAGATTGGCTGACAATTTTAGCAGTTCTATACGGAATTGGAATCGTATTTTTCAGCTTTCGATTTTTGGCACAATTAATCTCCTTACTTTGGTTGTTATCCACACATAATAAAGAGAGAGACGGACGATATATTTTGGTGAATACCACTAAGAATATTGCTCCTTTTTCGTTCTTTAATTACATTGTTTACAATAGTGAAGAATTCAATTCAACAGAACTTGAACAGGTTTTAATACACGAAAAAGTTCATGTAGATCAATACCATTCATTCGACATTTTAGCTTCTCAAATTATAGTAATTTTTCAGTGGTTTAATCCGCTTATTTGGCTATATCACAAAGCGATACAAAACAATTTAGAATTTATTGCTGACGCCGAAACCTTAAAAAATTATACTCAAAAAAAAGAATATCAATACTTACTTTTAAAAACAACTAGTCCGAATTTTCAAACTTTTATTACCGCAAATTTTAACGATTCTATACTTAAAAAACGTTTAGCCATGACACAAAAAGAACCATCAAAAAAAGCAAATCAATTAAAACTAGCTTTACTTGTCCCGATTTTAATCGCTTTTGTTTTTACTTTTAATACAAAAATAATTGCGCAACAACCAAACAATGACGATTGGGAAATGAAAGTTGGCGTTTCTCAAATAGATCTTATTATTAATAAAGAAGATCAAAAATCTGATTTTGAAAACTATAAGAAAGACCTCTCAAATGACGAAATTTCTTTTAACTACAGTGGATTAAAATATAATTCAAATAATGAAATTATTGCCATTAAAATAAAAGTCAAAGATAAAAACGGTAATACCTCTTCCATTTCACAGGACAGCTCTAATCCGATTAAACCAATAAAACTAAGTATCAATAAGGATACCGGAGCCATATCTTTAAGTAATATTTCTTCAGATGTGCAATGGGTTTCCAAAAATGGTGACAATCATGTATTTGCTGTTTCAAAAAACGGAAAAACAAAAATTATTAATGAAAATGGTGATGTTACCGAAATCATAACGGATGAAGACGGCAATCAGAATACCATTTGGGTTTCAAAAAATAGTGACTCGATAAAATCGGACAATATTAATTTTATCAAAATTAGAAAAACGGCTATAGTAGTTTTCGATGACTCGGAAGAAAAAGGTGAAACTACAAGCCAATCTGTAACCGAAAAAAAAGTAGAGGTACATCGTTTTTCAGACGCAACACCAATGGTGATTTTAGATGGAGAAGAGGTCGCTTATGAAGTTTTAAAAACTACTGATCCAAATACTATTGAAAGTATTACTGTTTTAAAAGATGAAAAAGCAACAACCAAATATGGAGAAAAAGC
>CBDTUD010000042.1:0-24044 GCA_965363545.1 uncultured Flavobacteriaceae bacterium
TCTTTAGAACCCCTTGCACCAGAATCTAACATCATATACACCGAGTTAAAACCTTGTTGATCTTCACGAAGACGTTTCATCGAAAGTTCAGTCAAGCGATTATTGGTAGAACCCCAAATATCAATTACCTGATTGTAACGTTCTTTATTAGTTAACATCCCCATGTTATAACTAGCCATGATAGATTCAACCTGAACATTGGCATCAGCTATCATTTTTGTTTTTTCCTCAGGGATAATAATATCACCTAAACTAAAAGATAAACCACCTTGGAATGCAAATTTGTACCCCATGCTTTTTATCGCATCAAGAAAATCTCCTGTAGTTGGAACATCTGTAACTTTTAAAATATTACCAATAATATCTCTTAACGATCTTTTTGTTAAAACTTCATTGATATAACCTGCTTGCTCAGGAACAACTTCGTTGAATAAAACTCTACCAACAGTAGTTTCAATAATTTTATTAACTAATTGACCTTCTTCATTAAGATCTTTTGTTCTTACTTTAATCGAAGCATTTAATTCTGCTGCTTTCTCATTAAAAGCAATATTTACTTCTTCTGGTGAATAGAAAGTAATTCCTTCTCCTTTCACTTTATGCTCCGGAGTAGATTTTCTTTCTTTGGTCATATAATACAATCCAAGTACCATATCTTGCGACGGTACTGTAACCGGAGCTCCATTTGCAGGATTTAAAATATTATGTGACGCAAGCATTAATAACTGCGATTCTAAAATTGCTTCTTGACCTAATGGTAAATGCACCGCCATTTGATCCCCATCGAAATCCGCATTAAATGCAGTACAAACCAATGGATGTAATTGAATTGCTTTACCTTCAATTAATTTAGGTTGAAAAGCTTGAATACCTAAACGGTGTAAGGTAGGAGCACGATTTAAAAGAACTGGATGTCCTTTTAATACATTCTCTAAAATATCCCACACTACAGGTTCTCTCTTATCTATAATTTTCTTTGCAGATTTAACTGTTTTTACAATACCTCTTTCAATTAACTTACGAATAACGAAAGGTTTGTATAATTCAGCTGCCATATCTTTTGGCAATCCACATTCGTATAATCTTAATTCTGGTCCAACAACAATTACCGAACGAGCTGAATAATCAACACGCTTACCTAATAAGTTTTGGCGAAAACGACCTTGTTTTCCTTTAAGGGAATCGGATAATGATTTTAACGGACGGTTAGATTCTGTTTTTACTGCAGATGATTTACGCGTGTTGTCAAATAAAGAATCTACCGATTCTTGCAACATACGTTTCTCATTACGTAAAATAACTTCTGGAGCTTTAATCTCCATCAATCTTTTTAAACGATTGTTACGAATAATAACTCTACGGTATAAATCATTCAAATCGGAAGTAGCGAAACGACCACCATCCAAAGGTACTAACGGACGTAATTCTGGTGGAATAACCGGCACAACTTTCATAATCATCCATTCCGGTTTGTTCGGTTTACGTGTATTTGCATCTCTGAAAGCCTCTACAACATTCAAGCGCTTTAACGCTTCCATTTTTCGTTGTTTTGAGGTTTCGGTGTTTGCTTTATGTCTTAATTCATAGGATAACTCATCTAAATCAATTCTCTCTAAAAGCTCAATTAAACATTGCGCTCCCATTTTAGCAATAAACTTATTTGGATCGTTATCGTCTAAATATTGATTATCTTGAGGAATTGATTCCAGAATATTCAAATATTCTTCTTCCGTTAAGAAATCCATTTTTTGTAATGGTTCTCCTTCTGCTCCCAATGCGACACCTGGTTGAATTACTACGTAACGTTCATAGTAAATAATCATATCCAGCTTCTTTGATGGTAAGCCTAAAAGATATCCCATTTTGTTTGGCAACGATCTGAAGTACCAAATATGTGCAACAGGAACAACCAAGTTGATGTGCCCAACTCTATCTCTACGAACTTTTTTCTCGGTTACCTCAACACCACAACGGTCACAAATAATACCTTTATATCTAATTCGTTTGTACTTTCCACAAGCACATTCATAATCTTTGATTGGGCCAAAAATTCGTTCACAAAACAAACCGTCTCTTTCTGGTTTATGTGTACGGTAATTAATGGTTTCTGGTTTTAAAACTTCTCCTTTTGATTTTTCAAGGATAATCTCAGGTGAGGCTAAACCAATGGTTATTTTATTAAATTTTTTTACAGTGTATTTTTCTCTTTGTCTTGCCATGGTAATGGAATAGAATTAAATTGTAAAAATTATAAGTTGATAGTATGGAGATGGAACACACCTCCATACTAGTTTATATATTGCTTGTTATTCTTCTAACCTTAGATCTAAACCTAAACCTTTCAATTCGTGCATTAATACGTTGAAAGATTCTGGTAATCCTGGTTCTGGCATTCTTTCTCCTTTTACGATAGATTCGTATGTTTTAGCTCTTCCCATTACGTCATCTGATTTTACCGTTAAGATTTCTCTTAAAGTTGCAGATGCACCGTAAGCTTCTAGAGCCCAAACTTCCATTTCACCAAAACGTTGACCACCAAATTGAGCTTTACCACCAAGAGGTTGTTGCGTTATTAATGAGTATGGTCCGATAGAACGAGCATGCATTTTATCTTCAATCATATGACCTAATTTAATCATATAAATTACACCTACAGTTGCCGGTTGGTCAAATCTCTGACCTGTACCACCATCGTAAAGATAGGTGTGACCGAATTCAGGAATACCTGCTTTTTTGGTAAGCTCTGTAATTTGATCAATTGTTGCTCCATCGAAAATTGGAGATGCATATTTTTCGCCCAGTTTTTGACCTGCCCAACCAAGAACAGTTTCATAAATCTGACCAATATTCATACGTGAAGGTACCCCTAACGGGTTCAATACGATATCTACAGGAGTTCCATCTTCTAAGAAAGGCATATCTTCATCACGAACAATTCTCGCAACAATACCTTTATTACCATGACGACCTGCCATTTTATCTCCTACTTTTAATTTACGCTTTTTGGCAACATAAATTTTAGCAAGTTTGATGATACCTTTTGGCAATTCATCACCAATTGTTATAGCGAATTTTTTACGACGTAAACCTCCTTGTAAATCACTCACTTTAATTTTATAGTTGTGAATTAATCTATTGATCAAGTTGTTTAAATCTTTATCTGTGGTCCAAACACCTTTTGTTAAATGCTCAAAATCAGCAACAGAGTTTAACATTTTCAAGGTGAATTTTTTCCCTTTAGGTAAAATTTCTTCTTCCAAATCATTCAAGACACCTTGGGAAGTTTTTCCGTTGATCAGGTTAAACAATTTATCGATAAGTTGATTTCTTAATTTATCAAATTCAACTGAGAATTCAACTTCCAAAGCATTGACATCTTCTTTATCTTTAACTCTTTTCGCTTTATCTTTAATAGCTCTTTGGAATAATTTTTTATCAATTACAACACCTCTTAATGATGGAGAAGCTTTCAAAGATGCATCTTTTACGTCTCCTGCATTATCACCAAAGATGGCTCTTAATAATTTTTCTTCCGGTGTTGGATCTGATTCTCCTTTTGGTGTGATTTTACCTATCAAGATATCTCCAGGCTTAATCTCTGCACCGATTCTAATCATTCCATTTTCATCTAAATCTTTGGTTGCTTCTTCACTAACATTCGGTATATCCGGAGTTAATTCTTCTGCACCTAATTTAGTATCTCTAACATCTAATGAATATTCATCAATGTGAATAGAGGTGAAAATATCTTCACGAACAACTCTTTCAGAAATTACAATCGCATCTTCAAAGTTATATCCTTTCCATGGCATGAAGGCAACTTTCATATTTCTACCAAGTGCTAATTCACCTTTTTCAGTAGCATAACCCTCACACAATACTTGCCCTAATTCAACCTTATCTCCTTTTTTTACAATTGGATGTAGGTTGATAGAAGTACCCTGATTTGTTTTTCTAAATTTAATTAAATCATACGTTTTATTATCATCATCAAAACTTACGATTCTCTCGTTATCTTCTCTTTCGTATTTAATTTCGATTTTATCAGAATCTACATAAGTAACTATCCCATTACCTTCAGCATTAATTAAAATTCGAGAATCTTTCGCAACTCGACGCTCTAAACCGGTACCAACAATTGGAGATTCAGGACGCATCAAAGGCACTGCCTGACGCATCATGTTTGATCCCATCAAGGCTCGGTTCGCATCATCATGTTCTAAGAAAGGAATCAATGAAGCAGAAATAGATGAAATTTGATTTGGAGAAACATCCATATAGTTAATTTCTGCTGCAGAAACAACTGGAAAATCTCCATCAACTCGAGCTACTACTTTTTCTAATTCAATATTTCCTTTTTCATCTAAATCTAAATTCGATTGGGCAATTTTCTTACCTTCTTCTTCTTCAGCACTTAAATAAATAGGTATTTGTTTTCTGTCGATATTACCATCATGAACTTCTAAATAAGGAGTTTCGATAAATCCTAAATTGTTCACTTTTGCGTAAACAGCTAAAGAAGAAATCAAACCAATATTTGGACCCTCAGGAGTTTCAATCGGGCAAAGTCTTCCGTAATGTGTAAAGTGAACATCACGAACCTCAAAACCAGCTCTTTCACGGGAAAGACCACCTGGGCCTAATGCTGATAATCTACGTTTATGCGTAATCTCTGCTAATGGATTCGTTTGATCCATAAATTGAGATAATTGGTTTGTGCCAAAGAAAGAGTTAATTACCGATGACAAAGTCTTGGCATTAATCAAATCTATTGGAGTAAACACTTCATTATCACGAACATTCATTCGCTCACGAATAGTACGAGCCATACGAGATAAACCAACACCAAACTGACCTGCAAGTTGTTCTCCTACTGTTCTTACACGACGGTTAGATAAATGGTCAATATCATCAACTTCCGCTTTTGAATTAACCAAGTTAATCAAGTTTTTAACGATAGTAATGATATCTAGTTTTGTTAATACTTTTTCGTCAATATCAACATCTAGTTCTAATTTTTTATTCATTCTATAACGTCCAACCTCTCCAAGATTGTATCGCTGTTCAGAAAAGAATAATTTATTAATGATACCTTTAGCTGTTTCATAATCAGGCGGTTCTGCATTACGAAGCTGACGGTAAATATGTTCAACGGCCTCTTTTTCAGAGTTCGTTGGATCTTTTTGTAAGGTGTTATGTATAATTGCATAATCACCAGATTCATTGTCTAATTTATGTAATAAAATAGTTTTCGCACCTGATTCGATAATCTCTTCAATATGCTCTTTTTCAAGAATAGTATCTCGATCTAAAACTATTTCATTTCTTTCAATCGAAACTACCTCGCCGGTATCTTCATCAACAAAATCTTCAAACCAAGTTTTTAAAACTCTCGCTGCTAATTTTCTATCCAATACTTTTTTAAGACCACTTTTTGAAACTTTAACTTCTTCTGCAAGGTCAAAAATTTCTAAAATATCTTTATCTCTTTCAAAACCAATAGCTCTGAAAAGGGTAGTTACCGGTAATTTTTTCTTTCTATCGATATAAGCAAACATTACTTGGTTGATATCGGTAGCAAACTCAATCCAAGAACCTTTAAAAGGAATTACCCTTGCGGAGTATAATTTTGTTCCATTAGCATGAAAAGATTGTCCGAAGAAAACCCCTGGAGATCTATGTAATTGAGAAACAACAACACGTTCTGCACCATTGATACAAAATGTACCACTATGCGTCATATAAGGAATTACTCCCAAATAAACGTCTTGTACAATAGTTTCAAAATCTTCGTGTTCAGGATCAGTACAGTATAGTTTTAAACGCGCTTTTAACGGTACACTATAGGTTAATCCTCGCTCAATACATTCTTGTATGGTATATCTAGGTGGGTCAACAAAATAATCTAAGAACTCTAAAACAAAATTATTTCTAGAATCTGAAATTGGAAAATTTTCCATGAAAGTTTTATACAAACCTTCATCACTTCTTTCATCAGATTTGGTTTCTAACTGAAAGAAATCTTGGAAAGATTTTGTTTGAATATCCAAAAAATCTGGATAATCAGTAATCAGTTTAGCTGATGCAAAGTTTACTCTCTGGTTTTTTAGTTTCGTTGCCAATGGAGAAAAATTTAAATTAAATTATAAGAACGAATATATATGCAAAATGGTTTAGGTCTAAGGGTGTTAACCTCAAAGACCTAAACCTTAAGTGTTTATTAAAAAAGTAGACTACTTAAGCTCAACTTCAGCTCCAGCCTCTTCTAAAGATTTTACAAGACCTTCGGCCTCATCTTTAGAGATACCTTCTTTGATAGGCGATGGTGCACTATCAACAATTTCTTTAGCTTCTTTCAATCCTAAACCAGTTAATTCTTTAACCAATTTAACAACTGCTAATTTTGAACCACCAGCTGCTTTAAGAATAACATCAAATTCTGTTTTTTCTTCTGCTGCTGCTTCTCCTCCTGCTGCTGGACCTGCAACTGCTACTGCTGCTGCTGCCGGCTCAATTCCGTACTCTTCTTTTAAAATCTTTGCCAATTCATTAACTTCTTTTACTGATAAGTTAACTAGTTGTTCTGCGAAATCTTTTAACTCTGCCATTTTTCTAGTGTTTAAATTTTAATATATAGTTTATTAGTGTGTTTGTTTACTTTTCTGATAAAGTCTTAATTATACCAGATAATGTATTACCGCCTGATTGTAATGCTGAAATAACATTTTTAGCAGGTGATTGTAAAATTGTAATGATTTCACCAATCATTTCTTCTTTAGATTTAATACTTACTAAAGCATCTAATTGATCATCCCCAACATAAATAGCTTCTTCAATATAAGCTCCTTTTAAAATTGGTTTTTCATTACCTTTACGGAATTCTTTAATTACTTTCGCTGGTCCATTACCAACTTCTGAAAACATAATAGAACTATTACCTTTTAAAATAGTAGGTAATTCTCCAAAATCTTTTTCAGATCTTTCCATTGCTTTTGAAAGCAAGGAATTCTTAACAACTGCCAAATTAATGTTTGCTTTAAAACATGCTCTACGCAAGTTTGATGTTTGCAATGCATTTAATCCAGAAATATCTGCGATATAGATAATATTATTATCAGTTAATTTGCCAGTTAAAACTTCTATTACTTGTGATTTTTCTTCTCTAGTCATAATTCAAATATTTTAACTTGCCTTAAACTGTTTTTGCATCTATGGCAATTGAAGGACTCATAGTACTTGATAAATAAATACTTCTGATATAAGCTCCCTTAACAGTTGATGGTTTTAATTTTAATAATGTTTGAATTAATTCGTTTGCATTCTCTGCAATTTTATCTGCATCAAATGATACTTTTCCAATTGCTGCATGAATAATTCCGGTTTTATCAACTTTAAAGTCAATTTTACCACCTTTAACATCTTTTACTGCTTTTGCAACATCCATGGTAACTGTACCTGTTTTTGGGTTAGGCATTAATCCTCTTGGTCCTAAAATTCTACCTAAAGGTCCTAATTTACCCATTACACTTGGCATTGTTACAATTACGTCAACATCTGTCCATCCTTCTTTTATTTTTTGAAGGTACTCATCTAATCCTACATAATCAGCACCAGCTTCTTGAGCTTCTGCTTCTTTATCTGGAGTTACTAAAGCTAAAACTTTAACATCTTTACCAGTACCATGAGGAAGGGTTACAACACCTCTTACCATTTGGTTTGCTTTACGCGGATCTACACCTAATCGAACTGCAAGATCAACACTTGCATCAAATTTCACGTTGGTGATTTCTTTAATTAAAGAAGAAGCGTCTAATACATTAAGTGCAACATTAGCATCAACTTTAGCATGTGCTTCTTTTTGTTTCTTTGTTAGTTTTGCCATCTTCCTTATACTGTTTTAACAGGAGCTACTCCCTTTACTTTTAATCCCATAGATCTTGCAGTACCGGCAACCATCAACATAGCAGATTCAATTTGAAATGCATTTAAATCTTGCATTTTATCTTGTGCTATTACTCTGATTTGCTCCCAAGTTACTGTTGCAACTTTCTTACGATTTGGCTCTCCCGAACCTTTCTTTACTTTCGCTGCTTCTAATAATTGAATTGCTGCTGGTGGAGTTTTTACAACGAAATCAAATGATTTGTCTTTAAACACTGTGATAGCAACCGGTAATACTTTACCAGCTTTATCTTGAGTTCTCGCATTGAATTGCTTACAGAACTCCATAATGTTAACTCCGGCAGCACCCAATGCAGGTCCTACAGGTGGCGAAGGGTTTGCTGCTCCTCCACGTACTTGTAATTTTACTACCTTAAATACTTCTTTTGCCATTTTTTAACTTAATTTAAGAAAATACACTAAATTGGAAGCTAATGTATTCACATAATTCATGTAACAATTATGAAATTTTTTCAACTTGCATATAGTTCAATTCTAGTGGAGTTTTTCTTCCAAAGATTTTAACCATTACTTCAAGTTTACGTTTTTCTTCGTTGATGTTTTCTATAGTACCATCGAATCCGTTAAACGGACCATCGATAACTTTTACAGTTTCACCTTTAATATATGGAATAGCAACGTTTTCATTTTGAACTGCTAAATCATCTACAGTTCCCAACATTCTATTTACTTCAGATTTTCTTAATGGAACAGGATCTCCACCTTTTGTTTCTCCTAAAAATCCAATAACACCGGTAACAGATTTAATTACGTGAGGAACTTCTCCACTTAAATTTGCCTGTACCATAATATAACCAGGAAAATAAACTTTTTCCTTATTATATTTTTTTCCATTACGGATTTGGATAACTTTTTCGGTTGGCACTAAGACTTGGCTAACAAAATCGGATAAACCTACACGAGCAATTTCATTCTCAATATAAGTTTTGACCTTATTTTCTTGTCCACCAATAGCTCTTACAGCATACCATTTCATTACAGAAGAATCTGACATCTTTTTATATTAATTAAAAATATTAAAATATTTTTCTAAGCCCATTTGGAAAAATTTATCCACTAAAAATACAGCTACAGCAAAGATTATTGTGAAAATAGCAACTACAACAGTAGTTTTTTGTGCTTCATTTCTCGGTAACCAAGTAACGTTATTTGTTAGTTCAGCAAATGATTCTTTAATATAATTTACTACACCCATTATTATTTCTATTTACGCACGGGTGGAGAGGCTCGAACTCCCGACACCTGGTTTTGGAGACCAGTGCTCTACCAACTGAGCTACACCCGTATTTAACATCTTTTTAATTGAAAAAAGTTGTCAAACTATTATTTTTTAAAATTATCTTTAAAACTAACTGCTATAAAGAATAACAAGGTGCTTCTTTCAAAGAAGCACCTGATATTAAAAAATTTTCAAAAGATTGAATTAATCAAGAATTTCTGTTACTTGACCAGCTCCTACAGTTCTACCACCTTCACGAATAGCAAAACGTAAACCTAAATTCAATGCAATTGGTTGAAGTAAATCAACAGTTACAGTTAAGTTATCACCTGGCATTACCATTTCAACACCATCAGGTAAATTAATTGTACCTGTAACATCTGTAGTTCTTACATAAAACTGTGGACGGTAGTTTTTATGGAATGGAGTGTGACGTCCACCTTCTTCTTTTTTCAAAACGTAAACCTCAGCTTTAAATTTAGCATGTGGTTTTACAGATCCTGGTTTACAAATAACCATACCTCTTTTGATATCTTCTTTTGCAATACCTCTTAATAAAATACCTACATTATCACCAGCTTCACCTCTATCTAATATTTTACGAAACATCTCAACTCCAGTAACTGTAGAAGTTAATTTTTCAGCTCCCATACCAATGATTTCAACAGCGTCACCTGTGTTAGCAACACCAGTCTCAATTCTACCAGTTGCAACAGTTCCACGACCAGTGATTGAGAAAACATCTTCAACAGGCATCAAGAAAGGCTTATCAACATCTCTTTTTGGTAATTCAATCCATTCGTCAACAGCATCCATCAATTCCATTACTGTATCCACCCATTTTTGCTCACCGTTCAAAGCACCTAAAGCAGAACCTTGAATAACAGGTCCATTATCACCATCATATTCGTAGAAAGATAATAATTCTCTTACTTCCATTTCTACCAATTCTAATAATTCTTCATCATCAACCATGTCTACTTTATTCATAAACACAACCATTCTAGGAATACCTACTTGGCGACCTAATAAGATGTGCTCACGAGTTTGTGGCATTGGACCATCAGTTGCAGCAACTACTAAAATAGCACCGTCCATTTGAGCAGCACCAGTTACCATGTTTTTTACGTAATCCGCGTGACCAGGACAGTCAACATGCGCATAGTGACGGTTAGCAGTTGAATATTCTACGTGTGAAGTATTAATTGTAATACCTCTTTCTTTTTCTTCAGGAGCGTTATCGATTGAATCGAAACTTCTCATTTCTGATAAACCTGCATTAGCTAATACAGTAGTAATAGCGGCAGTTAAAGTTGTTTTACCGTGATCTACGTGTCCAATTGTACCAATATTTAAATGTGGTTTGGAACGATCAAAAGTTGCTTTTGCCATGATTATTAATTTTTAATCTTAGTTATATATATAGTGTTTAAATTCTTTATTTTCGAAGTTGTTAAATTGATATAAGAAAGTTTTCCTTTGTGTTAAACATCCTAAGATATATACTTTATAAACTCCTCTTATTCAAAATTTCAATGGACCAACCATGTTTATTGAGCCAATGACGGGAATTGAACCCGTGACCTCTTCCTTACCAAGGAAACGCTCTACCCCTGAGCTACACCGGCTTAAATTTCTTCGTGGGAACCGGACACCTTTCATCATCATTTGAGCTCAAGTCAAATTTTATTGGGACAGGTATTTACCCATTTCATCATTTTCATTATCTCTCTACAATTAAACTGTAAATAGAGCGGGAGACCGGGCTCGAACCGGCGACAATCAGCTTGGAAGGCTGAAGCTCTACCAACTGAGCTACTCCCGCAATAATTTTATCATTTATAAATATGTTGTGGGGAGAGCAGGATTCGAACCTGCGAAGGTTTCCCAACAGAGTTACAGTCTGTCCTCGTTGGCCGCTTGAGTATCTCCCCGTCATATTTATATTTCAAAGATCTGAGCCGATAGAGGGACTCGAACCCACGACCTGCTGATTACAAATCAGCTGCTCTAGCCAGCTGAGCTACATCGGCTTTTTTTGTTAATTTTTTTCAAAAAAAAATAATCAAAATTCAAATCATTTTCTTCAGAACATTATATAAAAAAACAAACCGCTTTTTCTAACGGTTTGCAAATGTATAAAGTTTTATTTTTTCTACAAAACTTTTTATATATATTTTTGAATATTTTTTTATGCTCTTCTTTTTTCTTTTGTTTTTACTAATTGTCTTCTTAATGAATCTACAGAAACACTAATACCCTCTTCAAAGGTTTTACTTTGTTTTTTTACCACCAAATCATTTCCCGGAACACTAATCTTTACCTCTGAAATTTTATTCTCTTTTTCTCTTGTATTTTGCACTTTTAAAAACACCTCAGCACCAAGAATATTATCGTGGAACTTTTCAAGGGAATTAATCTTATTTTCAATATACTTTACCAATTCTTTGTCTATATTAAAATTAACAGATTGCACAGATACTTTCATAAGTTATTAATTTTTAGTGCTCCTCGGATGAGCATTGTTATACGTTTTTTTTAATTCTTTCAGGTTACTATGTGTGTAAACCTGTGTCGAAGCTAAACTTGAATGCCCGAGCAATTCTTTAACTGAATTCAAATCAGCTCCTTCATTTAATAAATGGGTGGCAAAGGAATGCCGAATAACATGTGGACTTTTTTTAGACTTTAAAGATACTTTACTAAAATAATCATTTATTATTCTATAAACAAGTGTTGGGTATAATTTTTCACCCTTTTTTGTAATAAAAAAACTATCCGATGCAGTATGTATTTTCGCTTTTTGCAATTGATAAGAATGAATGGATTTTAGTACTGAATTTAATAACGGAATTTGTCTTTCTTTATTTCTCTTTCCCAAAACTTTAACAATACTTTGCGACAAATCAATGGAGCTATTTTTCAAACCAATTAATTCCGCTCTTCGCATACCGGTTGTGTAAAATAATTCAATCATTAATTTATTGCGAATCGATTCAAAATCATTCTCTAAATTAAAAAATTGGATAACCTCTTGAATTTCGTTTTCAGAAAACGGTACACTAATTCGCTTTGCAACTTTTAAGGGCTGGTGCTTTCGCAACGGACTTTGATCTATCTGCTTGGCTCTTAATAAAAAATTATAATATGATTTTAATGAACTTATCTTCCGATTGATAGAGCGATTAGACATACTAGCATCAACCAAAGAAACAATCCAACTTCGAATAATACTATATGGCAAAGAATTGATATCTGACTCTTCAAAATTAGAAATGCAAAATTTTTGAAATGACTCTAAATCATTCTTATATGCCGTAATGGTTAAAGGTGAATAATTTTTTTCGTAACTAATATAATCTAAAAATGCGTTGATGCTCAAAATCGATAACTAATTTTTAAATTGTTAGAAAAACAAGAATTGAAAACACAAAGTTTCACAATGTTATTCTCAAAAATACAAAATTAAAAGGCACTCTCTAACTTTTTAACATAAAAAAAATCCCACCGAAGTGGGATCTTAATTTTATCCAAAACTGGATAAATAAATTCTAAAATGGTTATAAAATTTAACCTTTTTCTTCATTAGTTCTAATATTCTGAACATACTGAGCTTTTTGCATTTGCTTACGCTTGTTCACGGAAGGCTTTGTAAATTGCTTGTTCTCACGTAATATCTTCATTGTTTTCGTTCTGTCGAATTTTCTTTTAAAACGCTTTAACGCTCTGTCTATATTTTCTCCATCTTTTACTGGAATTATTAACATAGTTGGGCACCTCCTCTCATATATTCTCCTTTAAATTTTATTTTTAGGGCTGCAAAGATAGAAATTAATTTATTATTAATTAATATTTTGCTACTTTTAATTCAAGGTAAAATTACAACAGCTATGAATAAATTCGTAAAATTCGCAATCGTATTACTTTTAAGTATTTTATTCTTGTTGGTTGGATTTTATCTTTGGGCATCTTCGTCTAAATATAGTATCTCCGAATATGCGAAAATCGAGCAGTTCCAATTTCCATCCAAAATAAATAATGACTCCGTTTTTAGCATCATTACCTATAATATTGGTTATTTAAGCGGAATGACAAATAACTTGGCCATCGAAAAATCAAAACAACTTTTTGATACCAATTTGAATCAAGTTTTAAAATATTTTCAAAAAGAAAACGCAGATATCCTTGCTTTCCAGGAAATTGACTTTGGTTCGACCAGATCTTTCGAAATAAATCAACAAAATAAAATTGCCGAAATTGGTTATAATAATATAGCCCAAACCATCAATTGGGATAAAAATTATGTGCCTTTTCCTGAATTTCCAATTTCAATGCACTTTGGCAAAATACTCTCTGGTCAGTCGATATTAAGCAAGTATCCCATTCTTCTACAAGAAAGAATTCCTTTACAAAGAAATAGCAAAAATCCCTTTTATTACGATGCCTTTTATTTAGATAGATTAGCCCAGATTGTGAAAATAAAGGTGAAAAATCATATATTGGTAGTAATCAATGTGCATTTAGAAGCTTATGATACCGAAACCAGAATTAAGCAAACCAAGAAAATAATCGAACTTTATCATAAATTCAATGATGATTTTCCCACAATTTTATTAGGAGATTTTAATAGTGATATTTCTTATGAAAATGCCAGTATTAAATTGATTATGGAAATTCCTAAAATTGGGAATGCCGTATATACCGACAGTAATCTTGTAAAGACTTTCAGCTCAGATAAACCGACAAAAAGACTGGATTATATTTTTTACAACACCAATTTTATTCAATTTATAGATGGCTCAGTTTTGAATGAATTCGGACAAGCCTCTGACCATTTGCCATTAAAAATGGTGTTCCAAATTAAATTGGATAAGTCATTTCAAATGGAACCTATTTTTTAGTTTAATTCAGGCTCATTTTATAAAGTACCGACGGTAAGCCCTTACTTTCTTCGGCACTTAAGAAATAGGATTTATCTGGATTATAACTCACCCCTTCTACTTGCATCGATCCAGAAATATTTAAATCAATTTTTTGAATTTTACCGTCAAGCGGATTTCTGGTAAAATCACTCAAAACAACTACGAATGCTTTAAAATTATAATACCCTGTCAAAACAATTCTGCCCCTATTTTTATCGTAATCTGCTCCTGTAATCAAACCTTTAACATCGGCAATAGCTAATTTTGAAATTTCATAATCTCCAGCATTTTTAGGAATGGCATATACCGACGTTTTTAAATCTCCCCAATTTTTCGTGAATAAATATAAGTTATCTCCCATTGCAATAACCGCTTCAGCATCAAAATTTGTGGTCATATTACTGTAGGTGAAATCGGTTTGCTCAGCATAACTAAACGTAATTAATTCTGCCGCAACGATATCTTTTGCCAAATAATCTGCTTTTTTTATTTTATAAATAGTCTGGTCTTTTCTCGTATTGGTATTATTGCCAATATCACATAAATAAATATAATTATCATCATGAGCGATATCTTCCATGTCTCTGTTTGTAGCATTTTCGATAAAAACAGTTCTGATAACTTGACCACTTATAGGGTTAACTTCGTAAAGATTCGCTTTATCACCACTGTCATTATGTGTAATTAAGTGACTATCAAAATAAATTAGTCCAGAAGTTTCTTTTATCAAGTCATCCAAGTTTGTGACTTCACTAATGGTGATTTCAATTGTTGTGTTAGGAGGTTCCATATCGGAATCGTTTGAGACACAACCAAAAAGGATTGCCACAAGAAAAATCACTTTATATAAATTAGACAATACCATTTTAATACTAATTTAAACCTTTATCAGTTCTTATTTCTTCCTAATACTTTATCCATGAAAGATCTTTTGTTTTTTTTCTTTTCTTTGCGTTCTGCCTTTCTTACGGCTTTATCAAAGGTAGTGCTTTTCGGTCTAAAAATATCTTCTATAAAAGATTCAAAAGCGGAATCTTCCAAATAATCTTCACAATTTAGGGCATTTTCATATCCTTCCGGTAGTTCTTGAAAAGAGGTAAACAACTGTTTTCTCAAACGACTGTTATTTTGAACCTTGTACAAGGTTTTCGCAACAAGTGGCAATGCCAAGGCACTACCAGAGCCGTTCGCTCCATTATTAAAATGTATACTTGGCAATGATGCACCTACTCGAGTTGCGACAACCAATTTAGGATTATATCCAATAAACCAAGCATCAGCGTAATCTTGTGAAGTACCCGTTTTTCCTGCTAAAGGTAGAGAAACGCCATAGGTGCTTTTCATCGAAGTACCAGTACCTTCTTGTATGGCTTTTTGTAAAATTGCATTCAATAAAATGGTGCTTTCTTCTTTTAAAACTCGATCCTTTGACTGTAATAATTTATTCTGATACAAAACTTTACCTTCTGATGTTTTTATGGCAACGATCATTTTTGGTTCGACAGCATAACCTCCATTGGCAAAACTTGAAAAAGCTTTGGTCATTTCATACAAACTTGCAGTAGTTGTACCTAAAGCAGTTGCGGGTTTGTTGATAATCGTTTGACTGAAGCCTAAATTTTTCCAAGTAGTTTCAAGGGTTTCAAAAGGCACTCGCAGATACAAATTTACTGTTGGAATATTAAGTGATTTCGCCAAAGATGCGGCAATAGAATAATTACCACCAAAAGATTTATCATAGTTCTGTGGCCGCCAATCACTATAATCTGTTAAAACAATAGGGTCATTATCTAAATATTCGCAAGGCTGCGCACCGTTTTCAATTGCCGTTATATATAAAATTGGCTTAAAAGCCGAAGCCGTTTGCCGTTGAGCAAATATCTGATCGTAAGGTTGCGTTCGAAAATCAATACCGCCAATCCATGTTTTAATTGCGCCGGTTTTTGGTTCCATCGCTAAAAAGCCAGCTTGGAGTGTGCTTAAGTTTTCACGTATACTATCTCTTACCGAAATAGAATCAGAATAAAACCCATCCCATGAAAAAAGTTCTCGCTGCTTTTTAATATCGACATCATACGTAAGATTTAATCGTGCTAATTCTTTGGTAACCAAATTGTCTAAACTTTTTTTATAGGATCCTCTTTTGTATTGATTTCGCAATTGTTTTTGCATTTTGCTCAAATGACTTTTAAAAGCATCTAAAGCATAATTTTGCAACTCCAAATTTAGAGTGGTTTCAATAATCAAACCATTTTTATGCATATCAAAAACCGTATCGTATTCTTTGTTTAGGTTTTTTAAAATATCGTCAACTTCTTTTTTAACTTGAACCAAAAAGTAATTTGCCGGACCTTCTGATTCCAAATTGGCATAATCTAATTTTAAAGGTAATTGTTGCAGTGAATCACAAACTTCTTGTGACAAATAATCATATTTAGCCATTTGGTTCAAAACAATATTTCGTCTATTTAAAGCGTGATCGGGATATAATCTCGGATTATAATACGTGTTTGCTTTTAACATTCCGATTAAAATCGCCGACTCTTCAATGGTTAATTTTTTAACGCTTTTATTAAAAAAACGTCTGGAGGCAGATTCAATTCCCAACACATTTTCACCAAATGGAACCGTGTTCAAATACAAGGTTAAAATACCTTCTTTGCTATATATTTTTTCTAAGCGATTGGCTAGAATTATTTCCTTAACTTTATTCACTGGAATAGTCAAAGGTCCGTAGTTACGGCGACCATACATATTTTTTGCCAATTGTTGCGTAATCGTACTACCACCGCCTGAACTCTTTTTTTGCAGTAAAATAGTTTTAAGGAGAACTCGAAATAGGCTTCGAGAATCAATTCCTTCATGTTCAAAATATCGTGCATCTTCGGTTGCAACCAAAGCGTCAACTAGATAAGTTGGTAACTGATTATAGTGGATATTAGTCCTATTTTCGGCAAAAAACTTTCCAATTAAATTTCCGTTATCCGATAAGACCAAAGAAGCAGTTTCATTTTTAAACTCTTTAAGTTCTTTCTCGGTATAAAGATGCCCGAAAACACCATAGTAAACTCCAGCAAAAAATAATCCGAAAACTACTATTGCCAATAGAGATAATTTCAATAAAAATTTTAAACTTTTTTTTAGCATGTTTTTGATAATTGCAAAACTACTATTGCATTAATTTTTCATCACAACTAATGTTGCGACATAGCCGGTAAGTATATTCCATTCTTTCGAAGCCAATAGATTGCCTTTTCCATCAAAAACTTGAAATTCAGCAGTATTTGGGCCAGAAGTTCCTTGATTTAATGCCTGAATATCAATCCGGTTAAAACCGTCATTCAAATCAATATCAATCGTATAATAGCCTGCCTTTAGTACTATATTTGATCTGATAATTTGGTTATTTACAGAAACCCGAACTCTATCTCCGTCGACATAACTGTGATCTCTACATTCAATTCGAACTCTTTTCGTATCTGTTTCGATTCTACCAAGCTCAAGTTGAGTGGTAATTTTAACTTGGCTCACATCTTGACCGTTCCAATATTTTTTCACTAAAACATCATCCTCTACTTTTGCTTTTTGCAGCATACCTCGGGTAACTTCTTTTTCTTTAACGCTATATTTCGGAAAATTACTTGCTACATCATTTAAAGAACCAAAACGTGTTATAGTTTCTATTTTTTTCTCAAGAAAGGCTGGTGTTTTCAGATTTAAATTCTGTACTTCACTTTGCTGCTCGGGTTGGTAGGCAAAAAAATCTGTTTTTACCACTCCGGAATCATCCAATTGGGCCAACAATTTTGAGGAAATCACGAATAGTAATAAAAAAATAATTTTTACCCGCATAGAATCAAATGATTTAAGTTTTTTAACCGGCGCAAATTACAAATTAAACTAATGAATTATATTAAAATTATATTAAAAGGACAAGTCAAATTAATATAAAAAAAACCATCTTTTCAGACGGTTTTTAATTGGATATGAAATTACCATTCTAAAAAATTCAATTATTTTCTGTACGTCTTTGAATTTTTTTAATGGCATTTTCAATAGATTTTTCAGGTTCAATCACGTTATATTCACCCCAGAATTCCGGATCAGAAAAACCAGAAGCTTCATCGTTTAAAATAACGTTAGTTCGCATTCTCTCTTTACCTTTGAGAAAATCTTTATCCGCATTTATTTCCCAATCGGTAATCGCCATTTCGCTAGTTACGTTATATAAAGAATTGAATAATTTTTTTGTCCAATTAATTTTAAATGACAATTCGATTCGACTATAACCATAATACCATTTACCATCTTTTACCCGATAATCAACTCTAAAATTGGCAACTTCAGGAGTTACATCTGCTTTTGCAGGTTTTTTCTTTACAAAATATCTGGTCGCTTTTCTTTTATCACTCAAATCCAAACTAAAAATTGCTTTACTCAATGCAAATGAAGATGCATCGATATACAATTTCCCGTAAAAAAGAGGCTCCTCCATATTTGGATAGCCTTTAAAATCAAGCACATAAGCTAATCTATTGTCAATATTAATCGCCTTGTCGAAAGTAAATTTATAGGTAGTAAAAATTTCCTCATTAAAAAATATCTTTTCATTTTTCATCAAATCCATGTGTAAGGTGTTGTACGGACCTCCTTGTAATTTAATCACCAAAGTATCAACTTTGCGATAATCTGTACTCTTTCTTGCCTTATTCAATTTAATCGTTTCTATGCCTGTAGAAGAATATGGACGCTTATAAATATCAACAACGGCCTCTGATAAAGAAGCATAGGTTTTTCTTTTCTTTATGGATTCCCTGTAAAAGGCTTTCATAATAACAGGATCTTGAAAATAATTATTTTGCTTATTAGACATCAATTTCTTGATAATCGCATTCGGATCTGCTGAAACAACATTCACTTCTGGAAGTTTCTCCAAAGATTCTACTAATTTGATAGCTGTATTTTCTGCCTTAAAACTAGATAAAGGCAAAATGGCATTCGCATATCCAAGATAAGAAATCGTGACACTTTTATCCAAATCGGCCGTTGGTACTTTTAACACAAATTCACCATCAACATTTGTTATAGTAGAAATATTTGTGTTGTTCACCAAAATTGCGGCAAATTCTAAAGGGTTTTTGTTTTTTGAATCAACAACTGACCCTTTGAATTGTGCATAATCTGCGCTTTCTGTTTCTTGAGCAAAACCTTTTGGCACAGTTGCAATCAAGAGTATTAAAAACAAGTAAAATAGCTTATTATTTTTCTGGATGAAATTTGATTTTTTTTTCATTTTAAACGCATTTTAGTAGTCATAAATCACTTCACAAGATACTGATTTTTCGCATCAAATAAAAATCTGTGAAATGTTACAATTCGTTTAATTTTATAGCAAATAATGTGCGACAAGGTATGTTTTGAATCAATATTAATTCAATTTATGAATAATTGGATTGAATGCTTTGGAAGCTATTAAAACTTTATCACCAACATGTAAGTTCTTTGCTTCTTCAATTTCAGAGACCACTTTCACAACATCTTTACCAATGAGAACGGTAATAATAAAAATAAAATCTTGCTGTTTCATCGCTAAAATTTCGCCGGTAAACTGAAATTTTCCACTTACTTCGTGATGCGTGAAAACATCAATTGGCAAACCTGAATTGATAATTTTTCCATGATCAATTTCTACTAAATAATCCGACATTTTAATAATTTCAGAAACATCATGACTAATTAATATAGTATGTAATCCGTATTCGCGATGCACTTTTATCACATATTGTTGTAATTTTAAGCGCATTTGATGATCTAATGCAGACAATGGCTCATCAAGCAATAAAATTTCAGGCTTTCGAACTAAGGCTCTTGCCAAAGCCACACGCTGCTTTTGCCCTCCAGATAGAGTTTCCGGTTTTCTATATTGTAAATCCCCCAAGTCGATTATTTCTATCAAATCTTCCACCACCTTTTTGCTTTGATTTTTCGACAAAGCATATTGCAAATTTTCTTTTACTGACATGTTTGGAAACAATGCATATTCTTGAAAAACAAAGCCAATATTTCTTTGCTGTGGTGTGAGATTTATGCCTTTTTCGCTATCGAGCCAAACTCGATCATTTACCTTTAAAAAACCTTTTTCAGGAGTAACTAACCCCGCAATAATTCGCAATAATGTAGTTTTTCCTGCACCGGACTTACCATAAAGAGTAATTAATTTCTTGTCTTCTACATCAAATTTGACCTGCAAAAGCATGTCTCCTGAAGCAGATTGCAACATTTTTTGTGCAGAAAATTCTATCATTTTATAGCTTTTTTTAAATAACCTCCATTCACTAAATAAACCAATAAAAGAATGGCAAAAGTAATGGCAAATAAAATTAGAGAATAGGTATTTGCCGCATCATAATTTAAAGATTCGACCTCGTCATAAATTGCGATAGAGGCAACTTTTGTTTTATCCGGAATATTTCCTCCAATCATTAAAACTACCCCAAATTCCCCAATCGTATGTGCAAATGCAAGTACAATTCCGGTAAGTAACGAAGGTTTGATATTAGGTAATAAAACTTTATATAATGTTTTTGTTTTTGATTTTCCTAAAACATAAGAAGCTTCTTTCAATGAAGCTGATAAATTAGCGAAACCCGATTGAATTGGATGTACCATAAACGGTAAACTATAAACGATCGAAGCAATAATCAAACCTTCAAAAGAAAACACCAATCGCAATCCTAAATTTTGATCTAACCAATTACCAAAAGCATTTGACGGACTAAAAGCCACAAGCATATAAAACCCTAATACTGTGGGAGGTAAAACCAAAGGCATACTCACCAAAGTTTCAAAAATCGGTTTGATTTTAGACTTCGTGTAAGCAAGCCAATACGCCAATGGAATGGAAATTACCAACAATAAAAGCGTTGTGATTAATGCTAGTTTAAAGGTTAATATTAGCGGACTCCAATCTATCATTTCGACAACATTAATTCATTGGTTTTAATCATAGCAATTGCTTCTTTGCCAACCTCCAACTCCAGTTGATTAACGGCGTTTGTTGTAATAATAGAAGTAATTTTTCCTATAGTAGAATTTAAAACTACTTTACTCAATAAGTTATCTGATTCTATCGAAAAAATTGTTCCCGGAATACGATTTTGCAAACTTATAGGGTGAATTTTCCCTATCGCCATGATAACTTCTGTCTCTTTAAAAATAACTTTTACTGGATGCTCTAACTGTAAATAAGAAGATGTTTTTGGCGTATCAATAACTATCGAAGAAAATCGAAATTCACCCACCTGAATAGATACCAACGAAAGTTCTCCGTTTACCTTTACACCACTAATTTTCCCTTTTAATACATTCATTCGTTCGGTACTGAATAGCCAAATTTATTCAAAATTTCTTTACCATTTTTTGAAAACAGGAAAACTTGAAAATTTTGGGCTTCGTTTCTTTTGATATCTCTATTATTTAAAATCACAATGCCTTGTGCAATAGGCGTATATAAATTTTCATCAATTTCTTGCCAATTCCCTTTGCCTCGCATATTTTTCGACATTACAACCGATTTCGCCGTAAAACCAATCTCTGCGACTTTTGAAAGAATAAATTGATTGGTTTGAGAAACACTCTCACCAAAAACAAATTTATGTTTTAAAGAATTTTCTAGTTTGTATTTTGTTAAAACCTCCATTGTCGCAATTCCGTATGGAGCTGTTTTCGGATTTGGAACGGCGATATGTTTGATTTTCTCCTCTTTTAACAACGCTAAGGAGGGATGCAAATCTTCGTGCATGCTCAATAAGATTAATTTTCCAAAAGCGTAAATCTTTGGTTCACCAAGCGTAAATTCGCTTTCAAACAATTCTTCAGGATATTTCATATCTGCTGAAACGAAAATATCAAATGGAGCTCCTTCTTTGATCTGCACAGTTAATTTACCCGAAGATCCTGTTATTACCTCACAATTTATTCCTGTTTCTTGGGTAAAAACCTGTGCCAATTCCTCCATTGCAAATTGCATGTTTGCTGCTGTGGCGATGGTTAATTTTTCCTCTTTCGAGGAATTGCATCCGTGTAAAACGAACATAAAAAACCCTAAATAAATAATTCGGATAGGCATCTGGTATAATTTATAACAAAAAAAATGCTTTTGAATGTTCGCTAGAAAATCTTTCTTTGGTTTTTGCAATAGATAATTATGTAAAATTAATGAATTATAATTGGTGCTGAAAATTGTTTATTCTTTAATATATTCTTTTTTAAACCTTTCAATGGAATAAGTAAAAAATCATGTATGTTCGCATACATGATTTTTTATCTTAAATACTTTTACCTAATAATTGATAAAATTATTTTGTCATTAACAATCCAAAAAAACTAACTATTCCGTTTCCTCTTCTTTCGTTTTTGGAGTCTTTTTCGGTTTAGTTTCCGCCGTAACATCTTGAATTTCTTTTCCTTTTAAATAATCTGGCAACTGCATTCCTGCCATATTGAACATTTCTTGCAATGGAGGAACCGATTTATACATACCCGAAATAAAGTTAGAAGTCGAAGTTTTACCATCTTTAGAATTGCCATTTTCCCAAACGGTAATTTTATCAATTTTAATATTTTTAATGGCTTCGGCTTGAGTTCTTACCAATTCTGGTAATTTATCTGCTACCAATAATAAAACAGCATCTTTTGAATTATTGCCTGCAGCTTTTACAATTTGCTCTAAACCAAGTGCTTGTTTGGTTAAGATTTCATACATCCCTTTTGCTTCTGCTTCTTTTTTCATGAAGATGGCATCGGCTTCCCCTTTTGCAATTCTTCTTATTTGTTCTGCTTCCGCTTCAGCGTCAATTTCAATTTTACGTTTGTCAATTTGAGCCGGAACAATAATATCCGCTCCTTGTTCGGCTTCTTTTCGTTTTGCTCTGGCATCTTCTGCAATTCTTTCGGCTGCATAGGCTTCTTCTAAAGCTTTTGCGGCTTGTACTTTTTCTGCGGCGTTCGCAATTCTTTCGGCTTCTGCTTCTCGAGATCTTCTTGCAGCATCTGAATTAGCAATTTGAATTTTGGCAGTATTCTCTCCTTCCACGGCATGTGCATTCGCTGCAGCCACCTGAATTCGTTGATCTTGTACAGCTTGTGCTTGGCCGATTGCTCCGTCTCTGTCTTTTTGAGCCACCGTGATTTTTGCATCATTGATTGCTTTTGCAGCCGCTTCTTTTCCTAAAGCTTCAATATATCCTGATTCGTCGTGAATATCGGTAATGTTTACGTTGATAAGTTTTAAACCCACCTTTTTCAATTCCGCTTCGACACTATGCGTGATATGCGATAAAAATATATCTCTATCCGTATTAATTTCTTCAATATCCATTGATGCTACGACCAAACGCAATTGTCCGAAAATAATCTCTTGGGCTAATTCTTTTACGGCATCCAAAGGCAAACCTAACAAACGTTCGGCTGCATTTTGCATGATGCTAGGTTCGGTAGAAATACCAATAGTAAAACGAGAAGGAACATTTACCCGTATATTTTGCTTACTCAAGGCATTGATTAAGTTAACTTCAATAGAAATAGGTGTTAAATCTAAAAACTCATAATCTTGAATGATAGGCCAAATAAATGCGGCACCACCATGAATACATTTTGCAGAACCCTCACCTCCGGTTTTACCGTAAATAACAAGAATCTGATCGGAAGGACAGCGTTTGTACCTTCGAAACATGGAAAACAGAAATACAACAAAAATTAAAAGAATGGCACCGATTAGATAAACACTGGTTGCGCCAAATTGCAAAGGAATTAGTAAGGTATTCATAAATTTATTTATTTAGATATTTTTTCAACAAGTAATATTTCAGAACTGACAATTTTAACAACTTTAACCATAGAATTAGTTTTCAACTCTTGTTCTTCATCGGTAATTGCATCCA